>JAAFJI010000138.1 GCA_013298045.1 Betaproteobacteria bacterium | reverse complement strand
GTCGCAAAACTAAGCGACATCGGGTGATCGTGGCGCGAGCCTTTGCCCACCAAATACTTCATCGCGCTTGTCGCCGGACAACGCTCAATCAAGGATGACTACGATGGACGCCGCTACGCCGTCGCTTCATATCGATATCGTCTCGGATGTTGTCTGCCCTTGGTGCTACATCGGGAAAAGGCATGTTGAGGCAGCGCTGTCTGCATGGCGCGCGGAAAACCGAAAGAACGCGGCGATTCATGTGTCGATTCGTTGGCATCCGTTTCAATTGAATCCGGATTTACCCAGCGAGGGCGTGGATCGCAAATCGTATCTTGAGAATAAATTTGGTGGGACGGCACGCGCGAAGGAAGTCTACGCGCGCGTCGGCGCGGCGGGCGAAGCGGCGGGTTTGCAGTTGAACTTCGACGCGATTCAGAAACAGCCGAACACGCTCGCAGCCCACGCGTTGATCGATTTCGCTCAAACGAGAAACCCCGCCGAGTCGGATGCTGTTCGTTCGAGCGCTGCGGTTGATCGGCTCGTCGAATCATTGTTCAAAGCGTATTTCATCGATGGTCGTTTTATCGGCGATATTGATGTGCTCACAGAGATCGCATTCGATAGCGGACTGGACCGTGAACAGGTGCACGCGAGACTAACGGATGCGTTCGCGCTCGATCGCGTGGCCGCGTCCGATGCGAACGTGCGTGCTCAGGGCGTGAGCGGCGTGCCGTTTTTTGTGTTCAACCAAAAGTACACACTGTCGGGGGCGCAGCCACCACACGTTTTGCTGGATGCGATGAGCCAGGCGATTGCGCAGAGCGCGAACGACTCGCTCTAGTTCGCCGCTTGGAAGGGCGTTTGCGCGCACAATTCCGGACGGGCATTTATGCGATACACATTTCCAACGCTTTGCCCTATTAAACAAAGGTTTCGTGCAAATGATCTAAGCAGTTGATAACAACATTAATTGCTAGAAACGATCTTTTGATTGCGGCATTGCACAAAAGAGCTGCGACGTCAGTCTACGGCGCAGCCGCCGCCAGACTTCGCGCTGGATCAAGCCGCTCGGTGAGCGCGGCGTAGTACGCAACCCAGCGTTCGTCATGCAGCTGAAGGGCCGAGTCGCCCCGCCAATGCCCGTGCAACTCGGAGGCCGCATCGGCGGAGCCACGCTCGGCAAGGGTTTGCAATTGTCCGATCAACAACGCGCGTTGAGTCTCGCGCGTCGCCGGGTCGGCGTCGACGCCTCCCAACATGTCCGCACTCGCGCCGCGCAGCAACGCCGAGGCATAGAGCGTTGCGTCGTCCACGCCTGCAGATGCGAGCTGGAGTACCCAAACAAAAGTCGCACGTTCGAGTTTGTCGCGCGAAGCAAGTGTGTCGCCGAAACGCTCGACACAGGGTCGCCGCGCATCGCCGACCAGCTCCGCGATATTCACCAGCGGGCCGCCTGCCAAACACCAGGTGGCGGCGCTTACCAGATCGACCGTCGCTTCAAGGTCGCCCGCCTCTGCCCGAGCAACGAGCGAAACGATCTGCGAAAGATGAGCCACGTTTAAGTCGGCAGCGCTCGCATCCGCGCTCCAGGCGGCGTCCCAGCGCGCCGAGATCGACGCGAGCGTTGCGCCATTTGCGGAATATTCTGTCAGTACGGCAGCCGTGTTCTCGCTGTGCGCGACCGAAGTTTGGAGAACTGAATTCACACGGTGGGTCGATACATAGCCGACCGTGCCCGGTAGGGCGGCTTCGCGTGCAAGCTGCGAAACACAGAGCGCGACAAACACCAGCGCGACCAGCGACAAGGTGCGCGGCTTTAATCCGATCCCGTCATTGCAGGAAGGCGACATGGTGGATTCAGTATACGACCGCGCGACGCTGGCAGTGCGCCAAACGTCGCGCGCCGTGGCGAGGGCGCGCGAGCCTGTCGCCAGGCTCTCGCGCGGGGTCTAGCCGACTTTGCCGTCTTTGTTGAGATCGACCCCAGTCAGCTTTTCAGCTGCCGCCACCACAGTGCTGCCGATCGATGCGGCCGCAGTGCTCACGCTCTCGGTTGCACTCTTGCCTGCATCGACGACAGGGGCCGCCATCTCTGCGGTTTTGTCGGCGGCAGCTGCCGCGCCTTCGACGACGGTATGACCGGCGTCCTTTACAACGTCGGCAACTACGCCGGCGGCGGCCTTGGTTTTATCAAGGGCGGCAGCCGCACTGCCTTTTGCCATGTCGAGGAAACTCATAGATCATCCTGTTGGATTGAAGGGAGACGCAGTGTAGGCGTATTGCATCGAGTAAACGCGCGGCTTTGTGGCGGGCACGCCGCAAACACGTGCAACACGTTGTTAACGCTCGCGAACTTTATTTTTCAGCGCGCGCCGGAACACGACCATCGCAGCGTAAGTGCGAAAGCGCGCCAAGAGCCCCGCAATCCGCGCGATTGAACATCTACCCGACGCGACCCGACGCGAAGCGCAGATGCCACGCATGTCTTGCGAACACGGGGCAACAGGGCAATCGATTCGATTCGCGATTCCGCGACGATGGTTCGCCGCGTTTAGTGAGACCTGCGAGCCGAGTATGGTCGGTGCCTTTCGAGTAACCCTTTTCTAGGACGCGTCATGCAACGCATGAGCGATCCGTCGATCAGGAACGAGCCAGATAACTGCGACGAGCGTGTAGGCCGCGATACCGATCACCGGATGAACAAACGACGCCGCGATGCCTGCCACGTAAATCGCGAGCGAGAGCTTGCCTTTGCGATCAGAGCCAATCGCGCGATGAATTGCCGTGTCTTTTTCGTGGCTACCAAGCAGCGTGCGCACGAGAATCGTGTACGCGATCGCACACATCACGAGCACAATGCCATAGAGCACGACAGTCACGGTTGCGTAATGATTTTCCGCCATGAAACCCGTCGCGAACGGAATCAACGACAACCAAAACAGCAGATGCAAATTCGCCCACATCACGCTGCTCGTGACATGATGCGCGGCATGCATCAGGTGATGATGATTGTTCCAGTAGATCGCAACGAAAATGAACGACAGCACATAGCCCAAGAAAATCGGTAACAACTTGTAGAGCGTTTCGACATCAATGCCGTGCGGAACCTTCAGCTCCAACACCATAATTGTGATGATGATCGCAATCACGCCATCGCTGAACGCCTCAAGCCGCCCCTTGCCAAAGTGCCCCAAGCCGGATTTGTTGGATTCACTCATGACGATTGCCCCGATGCTTTTGAACGATGAGGCATTTTGCACAATTGCGCGAGCCACGTGAGTGACGGCGTCCGGTAGCCCGGATGCTCGCATCCGGGTTTGTGTGGAAAGATCGCGAAGCGAACCGTTTGACTTCGTCGATCTGAGGAACCCGGATGCAAGCATCCGGGCTACGAAGCTAGATGTTGCTTAGCCACTTGCTCACGCGTTGCGGCGTAAAGATTTCGCGGCGACGGTAACTAGGCCGAATCTTCAGCTCGTCTGGCACCGGCCCCAAATTGTTCTCGCAAAACTCCAGCGCACGATTTCGAACGTCCAACCACCGCCGAAATCCGTTTTGCTGTCGGAGACGGCTAGTCGATGCTCGCACGAACGCTTTATAGACTGCGAACTTTGCGGATCGCGCATCTCGGCACCAAAAGAATCTCTGAAACGTGTCTAACCTCTTTTGCTGCTGCAGATACTTTCGATGCGATATCGACAAACCTACCCTCTCCTCGCCATAAACAAAAGCTTCTGAAACAGCTCTGTATCCTGTTCGTTTTTGAGCACTGCGCCATACAAAGGTGCAAGCACTTTCCTCTGATCTTTTTCGCGCAGAACCGCCGGGTCAACGTCCTCGGCGAGCAACAACTTAATCCAATCGATTAACTCACTCGTTGACGGCTTCTTCTTAAGCCCTGGCATTTCGCGCAGGTCGAAGAAGGCTTCGAGCGCGGCGGAGACTAGCTCTTGTTTGATGCCCGGATAGTGCACGTCGACGATTTGTTTCATTGTCTCTTTGTCGGGGAATTTGATGTAGTGGAAGAAGCAGCGGCGCAGGAAGGCGTCGGGCAAATCTTTTTCGTTGTTACTGGTGATTACGAACAATGGACGATGTTTGGCGACGATCGTTTCATGCGTTTCGTACACGTCAAAACTCATGCGGTCGAGTTCGCGCAAGAGGTCATTCGGAAACTCGATATCGGCTTTATCAATTTCGTCGATCAAGACGACCGTCGGCACGTCGGAGGAAAACGCTTCCCAGAGCACGCCGTGTTTGATGTAGTTCTTGATGTCTTTGACTTTCTCTTCGCCTAGTTGCGAATCGCGTAGGCGACTCACCGCGTCGTATTCGTACAAGCCCTGCTGCGCTTTGGTCGTGCTCTTAATGTGCCATTGCAACAGCGGCCAGTCGAGCGATTTGGCGACTTCTTCCGCGAGCAGAGTTTTGCCAGTGCCCGGTTCGCCTTTGATGAGCAGCGGGCGCTTCAGGGTGATCGCGGCGTTGACCGCGAGCAGCAAATCGGGGGTGGCGATGTAGGAGTCGGTGCCTTGGAATTTCGTGGACACGATGTAGATCAATGTGTTGGTGGCGGGAAGCTCGTATGATACGGCGATGACTACGCCCGCCACCCCGAACGCCCCCAAGATTGCGGATCTCCGCAAGGATTACAAACTCGCCTCGCTCGGTAAGCGCGACCTCGCCGCCGATCCGTTCACGCAATTCAAGAAATGGCTGGATGAAGCAATCGTCGCGGAAGTGCCGGAACCGACCGCGATGAACTTGGCGACCGTGGGCGCGAATGCGCGGCCGTCGTCCCGCATCGTGCTGCTCAAAGGCGTTGACGAGAAGGGTTTCGTGTTTTTCACGAACTACGAGAGTCGCAAAGGTCGCGAGCTGGCCGAATCGCAATGGGCGGCGCTCACCTTTTACTGGGTCGAGTTGGAACGCCAGGTTCGCATCGAAGGTCATGTAGAAAAAGTCGATGCAAAAACGTCCGACGAATACTTCAACTCGCGCCCGCTGAAATCGCGAATCGGTGCGATTGCGTCTTCGCAGAGCGAAAAAATAGAAAGCCGAGAGGCGCTTGAGAAGCGTTTCGCCGAGGTCGAAGCGCAGTACGGCGAGCAACCGCCACGCCCGGCGAATTGGGGCGGCTATGTGATCGTGCCGGAGATGGTGGAATTCTGGCAAGGTCGCCGTTCGCGCCTGCACGATCGGCTTGTGTTTCAGCGGCAATTTGGCGGCTGGCATATTGAGCGATTGGCGCCGTAGCGTTTGAGTCTTCGGCGTGCTTGTGTTGAAAACAGAGAAAGCCTGCGCGTGCGTGATTCGAGACGGACACTTGCTGGTGTTTCGTCATCCCGTTGCCGACGTGCAATTTCCAAAGGGCACCGTTGACGCAGGCGAATCGCCCGCCGACACCGTGATGCGCGAATTGCACGAAGAGTCGGGACTGCGCCCAAACTGTGTGCCCAAACTAGTTGCGACACTGGTGTTTGAACGCAAAGCCAGTGGCGACCGTTCCGACGACCCGATTGAACACCAAACATGGCATGTTTTTGCTATTCAAGGCGATGACTCCATACCCGTCGAATGGGATCACGTCGCGGTGGGGAGTGCGGTTGAGGAAGGTCTCACCTTTTCCTACTTTTGGCATCCGCTTGAGGTGTCATTCGGCGACACCTATCCGCAGTCCGATGACGCGTTCAAGCGAGTTGCGGCATTGATCGCTGAGTTCGTTCGTTCGCGATAACGAACAGCAGCAGAGCCTGGCTCGCGCGTTTATGCGCGCCTAAGATCGGTTCGATGTCAGTGACCAATCTGGAACTGGCCTGCAGAGCGATTGGGGCATAGTGCTCGCGCGGCGCAGAACAGTCACGCGACAATTCGCTCTCGTTTTAGCCGATCTATCTCAGCCGCGGAGTATCCGAGCTGCGTGAGGAGTTTCGCTGTGCCCGCGCCAAGTGCCGGTGGATCATGGCGCACGTCGAGCATCTCGCCGTTCATCGTGAGCGGAAATAGCGTTGTTTTAATCGTTTCCCCTGCGCGTTCACCGTCGGGCAACGTGATGTCGGCAAGTGCGCCTGTCGCAAGCAAGTGCGGATCGTCAAGCAATTCGTGTGGCGCGCGAATCGGTGCATACGGCAGGCCGACACGCTCGAAAAGTTCGCTCAATTCCTGCGCAGAACGAGTCGCGAGATGTTCGCACAAAGTGGCGAGCAACCGTGGTCGATGCTCGACGCGTTTGTTGTTATCGGCGTACTCGGGCAGATGCTGAATATGTTGCAAATCGAGCGCAGCGCAGAAGGCTTTCCACTGCGCATCGGACACCGCTGCTAGAAAAATCTGCTCGCCATCTTTCACGGTAAACACATCGTAGACGCCCCACGCAGAAATTCGGTTTGGCATCGGATCGGCGGCTTTGCCGGTAATCGCGTATTGCAGCATGTGTTGTCCAACAAGAAAGATGTTGTTCTCGTAGAGTGCAGATTGAATCTCCTGTCCTTTGCCAGTAATGCCGCGCTGAATCAATGCACCGAGCGCCCCGATCGCGCCGAACATCCCACCCATGATGTCGTTCACGCTGGTGCCAGCACGCAGAGGGTCGCCCGGGCGACCGGTCATGTAGGCGAGCCCGCCCATCATTTGCACCACCTCATCGAGCGCCGTGCGGTGCTCGTAGGGACCGGGCAGGAACCCTTTACACGAAACGTAAATCAGGCGTTCGTTCTGCTGCGACAGGCTTGCGTAGTCAAGACCGTACTTTGCCATCGTCGCCGGTTTGAAATTTTCGGCAACGACGTCGGCCGTAAGCGCGAGCTTTCGCGCAATTTCTGCGCCTTGTGGCTGATGCAGATCGATTCCAATCGAAGTTTTATTTCGATTGAACATCGGAAAAAATCCAGCGCCCGAGCCGAGCAGATGCCGCGTGCGATCGCCATCGACCGGCTCGACTTTAATGACCTCCGCGCCGAGATCGGCGAGTACCATGCCGCAGGTCGGCCCCATCACCATGTGGGTGAATTCAACGACGCGCAGTCCTTCGAGCGGAAGCGGGCGGTGTGGTTTTGTCATGATTGATCCGCCGTCAAATAGGGCGTAGATTTTGGAACCCCCGCGCGCCAGATGCTGCCGGTCAACGCCTCGCCTTCCAGCCATTGCGCAACGCGGCGACGAAGTGCGAGCAATTTTCCAAGATCGATACCGGTGTCGTAGCCCATGCGATCCATGAGATACACCACATCCTCGGTCGATACGTTGCCACTGGCTCCAGGTGCGTGCGGACAGCCGCCGATGCCGCCGAGCGAGGCGTCAAAGTATCGGATACCCGCGTCGAGCGCGGCCACAGTGTTGGCAAGCGCGAGTCCGCGCGTCTCGTGAAAGTGTCCGGTACGGCAGCGCTCGCCAATGACAGCGCGCACCTTTGCAAACAATCGCTTCACCTGGGCGGGATCGGCGTAGCCCACCGTATCGGCAAGACCGATTTCATCCGCGCCGGCGGCGAGCGCTGCTTTGGCGATGCGCACGACTTCATTCTCATCGACATCGCCTTGAATCGTGCACCCAAAGGCGGTGCTGATGCCCACATCGATTGCGATAGTTGATTGGACCGCTTTGCGCGCAGCATTGATCGCGGCGAGCGTTTCAAGCATCTGATCCGGCGTTTTCTTCACGTTTGCCGTACTGTGCGCCGCACTCGCAGAAATCGGCAACAGCAATGCATCCGCGCCGGAGGCAATCGCGCGCTCTGCGCCCTTCAGATTCGGCACGAGTACCGTCACAAAAAGATCGGAATAGCGCTTTGCGTAGACGACAAGCTCAGCGGTGTCGGCCAGCTGTGGCAACAGGTGCATTGGCACGAACGAGCCGACCTCCATATGGCGCACGCCCGCCGCGTAAGCAGCGTCGATCCAATCGCACTTTCTTGCGGTAGGCAAAATAGTTTGAATGCTTTGCAGACCATCGCGCAGGCCCACATCGCGCAGCGTAACGAACGGTTTCACGAAGACGTCTTGCGAGTGTTGAATCGACCGATTCTAGAGTTGCGAGAGAATTGCGCTCTAGTGATTGATCCATTTTGTCGCGGTTGAATTCACGCTTGCGCGCGCCATTGCGCTTGCCGAAATCCGTCCGCGCATTTATGCTGCACGATGAACGGCATTGTGCCTAGTTATCTCTGCAATCGCTTCGGTTCGGTGCGGTTGTAGGCGCTCGGGGCTTCCCCGCGCGAAGATTGATCGGTACTTTCCTTGTCGCGGTAGCGTGTGCGCCTTGCGCACGTCAAACCGCGATTCGACACGCGGTAGGCGCGATTGCCGTTCGCTTTTTCGCCAAACTCGTTCATGCACCCTTTGTATCGCGATCGCGAGTCCGAGCCACCGGAGCCTGGCGTAGCACTGCTTGCGCGTTTGGCGCAGAGCACGGCGGAGTTTCTTCGCTATTCGCTCGATCACGGTTTCGCTATGCACACGAATGCGCTTCGCGAACGTGCACGAGCGCATTTTGGCGGGGCGCGCGACGCGCTCGCAGCGGTGTTCGACGAGCTTGAATGCGATGAAATGTCCTGGCGCGATCAATCGACAATCGAGATCACGAAACGCATTCTTGCGTCGGAAGTGTTTGCCGATCTGCAAGCACCGATCGATGAAGATGCACTTTGGTACATCGACGACGACGAACTTGCCTCGCTAGAAACCGAACGAGACAGTTTTCTGCAGGCGCTCGCAACGCTTCCCACATGGCGCGCACCTGGCAGCGACGTGTACGCATGGTTGAACCCAGCGCGTTTGACCGCTCCTTTGCTCGCGACCGAAACTGATATCGCACGTTGGCTCGACGTTACGCGCGACGAATGGGATAGCGCCAAGAAATCATGCGCGTACCGTTTGCGTATTCATCGAAAAGCGAATGGAAAGCCGCGTTTGCTTGAAATTCCGCCGGAGTCAAAGCGCGCTCTGCAACGCCGACTTCTGCATCGGTTGCTCGACCAAATCGCGCCACACGATGCCGCACATGGTTTCACCCTTGGTCGTTCCGTTCACACGCATGCGCGTGCTCACGTTGGAAAGCGTATCGTGATTCGGCTTGATCTTGCGGATTTTTTCGTAAGCACAGGGGCAGCACGCGTCTTTTTGCTGTTTCGAGCACTCGGGTTTAACGCCAACATCGCCAACGCATTCGTCGAGCTTTGCACGACATCGCAGTCGCGACACGCTTTGCAGAAAGCGCTCGGCGTACGAAACATGAGTGACGATTTGTATCAACGCTACAGCGTAAATCACTTACCGCAAGGCGCACCGACCTCGCCCGCGCTTGCGAACCTCTGCGCGCATACGCTCGATCGGCGACTGAGCGCGCAGAGGTACGCAAGCGCGGGCGAGGT
>JAAFJI010000137.1 GCA_013298045.1 Betaproteobacteria bacterium | reverse complement strand
AAAGAGCATCGCGACCAGTTCGGTCGTGGTCGCATCGAGCACCGAAATATCGCCAGATGAGTAGCCCGGCACGACTTCACGCAATACCGAGCCGGTCGGTGCCGCCGCGCCGGCCGCAATGTTGGCAAGCGAGGTGTTGTTCTGCAGCGCCGTTAACGTAGAGAGCAGCTGTCGATCTATAGCCTGCAGCACGGGTTGACGCGCACCGCCATCGTTTGAGAAGCCGAGCGCCGCGCTAATTTGCAGCGCTTCTTTTTCGCGCAACATGGTGGCGAGCGACGGGTCCGCTGCCGCAGGTCCGCCGGCAATCCCCGGCACCACGTGCTGGAGCCGCTGCACCAGCGAGACCAGGTTGCTCGTAAGCGATTGCAGTGGCTGTGCATTGCCTGCCTGCGCCGCCGCCACCGCGTCCGCAATCGCCGCGTCACTGGTGGCGGAATTCGCGTTGCCGATGCTATTGGCAATCGCTGCGACCGCCGACTGCGCATTGGTCGCCGCGCCGTGCTCTCCTGCACCGGCCACTCGACCCACCGGAACGGCGACGCCGCCATCGGCCAAAAATCGATTCATGTCGGCATAGACATCGCGAAAACCAAGTCCGCCCATCAGGGTGAGTCCTCGCAGCCATGCGAGCCTGACCTCCGGGTCGTTGGCTGTTGCCTGCATTGCGCCCAAGAGCGCCCCGACAATCGATACCGGTGCGAACGCGTTTTCGGCGATTTTGAGGCCACTGTCGCCCTGCAAGCTTGCGATGCGTTGATGCAGTGGCGGCAAATCGGAAAGCGACGCACTTTCGATGGATTTCGCAAGCGAGCGAGCGGCGACGACTTCGTCGAGCACCTCTATGCTTTGGAGCTGCAGCGAGCCGACGGTCGAATCGGACGCCTCCGAATCAGGAATTTCAAGCGATTGCTTGCCATCGATCCGCTCTTGGAGCGATTTGGTAAAGCTCTCCGAAAGATTCAAGCGCTCGCGCTGCAGGATCGCCCGCGCCTCCATCAGCGAATTGACGACCTTGGGTTCGAATGACTTCGACGCGTTATCGAGTAGCACCTCAGCAAGCCGGTCAAGCGCCGTTGCCAGCTGAAGGCGAGCGCGGTGCAGCATCAGATCTCGGCATCCCGCTAAGAGCAGTTTGCGGCGATCCGGTGGCGGTGCGTTTGGTGTCATAGGTAGCGAAGTGGCGGCTGCAAACTGTTTCCCTCGCCGAGTGGCGGAGCCCGGTTGCTTGCATCAATCAACACGGAGAATCTAGCACAGCCAATGATTGCACGATACGCCTGTTAGGGCAAAAACCTCGTCGGCGGTATCGATTAATGGCAAATTTCCAACCAAACCTTCTCCAAGCGCTTGATCGACACCGGAAACGGCGTTTTAAGCTCTTGTGCGAAGAGCGAAACGTTGAGCTCCTCGATCAGCCATCGGAACTCTCTCTGCGCGTCGGTCGTCTGCGCGCGGGTCATGATTTCGCCCCAGCGATCCCAAAAAGCCGTGAGAACGGGGCCGTGCCGCGCCTCGCGTTCTGGCATTTCCGAAAACTTATGGAGACGTCGCTCTAAGGCTTTCAAGTAGCGCGCGAGATGCGGCAACTGCGCCCATGGTGTTCGCGATAGCCAGCCCGGCGCGAGCAAGCGATCACGCCATTGAGTGAGTGCCGGAAGCAGCGGCTTTGCGCGCGGACCAGCTTTGTAGAGATCGCTTTGCAGGCTTGCGTACGCTTCCGCGACTTGCATGAGCGTTCGCGTGAGCGCATCGGCGACGACCGGAATGCGTTGCTTCGCGCGGCCAATTTGTTCGCGGAACGCCTTTTCGTCGCGCGGCGGCGCGTCGTCGCCGATCATTGCGCGGTCGGCAAGCGTTTCGAGGAAATCGGAAAGCAGTTTATCGGTCGGCGTCGCGGTTTTAAGCTGCAGCGCGATTTGATTGAAACCGCTTGGACCTTTTTCCCAGTTGCGGAGTTGCTGCTTGAGTTCGAAAGACATCAGCCGAACGACGCCTCTCCGATGCGCAGCGTTCGCTTCGTCGGACGTCTCGAAGAGTTTTACCGACACGCTCGCCCCCTCGTCCACACAAGCCGGATATGCGGTCACGTTTCGACCGGCGCGTTTCACCGGAATACCTTCGGGCAAGGTACCGACGGTCCAACTGATGAGTCCGGTTTTCTCGATGTCATTGGCAACGCTGCCGTGCGAGCCTTGGAATGCCATCCTTGCGGCTTGGCCGAGTTCTTCTTGCAGCTTTGCTAGATCGCGCCCCATACCGAGTTCGTTGCCCTCGCCGTCCATCACGCGGAAATTGAGTTGTAGGTGCGCCGGGACTTCGGCACGATCAAACACGGTTGACGCGACGTTGAGGGACAGATACTCGCGAAGAAATTCGAGGAGTGCGTCGGTAAGCGGCTTCTCTCGCGGTGTAGCGAGTTCGAGGAACGCCGTGACCGAATCGGGAATCGGTTGCACGCGACCTCGCTCGGCCTTTGGAAGCGCTTTGAGAAGCACCGCGATCTTTTCGCGCCACAACCCGGGGATCAACCAGCTCGCGTAGCGGTCTTCAACAGCGTTCAAAAGCGCAAGTGGCAAGCGAACTGTGACGCCGTCCATCGGGTGATTCGGCTCAAAGCGATATGTCGCCGGGACTTCGAAATCGCCGAGTTTGAGTGTTTTTGGAAATTGCTCCTCAGTGATCGACTCTGCGCCGTGGCGCATGAGCTGTTCGCGCGTCATACGAACCGAATGATCGTTCGTCTCGGTCTTTGCCCACTTTTCCAAATCGGCACGCGTAGAAATCTCTTTCGGAATTCTCGATTTGTAAAACGCTGCAATCGTGTCCTCAGAGACGAGTACGTCGGTGCGCCGCGCTTTGTCTTCGAGCGATTGCACGTCTTTGATGAGCTTGCGGTTCGCCGCATAGAACGGCGCGGTGGTTTCGACTTCGTCCATCGCCAGCGCCGCACAAAAAATCTCGTGCGCTTCGATCGGCGCGATGCGTGAGTAATTCACACGACGGCGCGGAACGATCGCGAGACCGTAAAGCGAGACTCGTTCGGAAGCAACTACTTGCCCCGATGCCGCATCCCATTTGGGCTCGAAGTAGTTTTTGGTAACCACCTCGCCTGCAGCCGTTTCAATCCACTCTGCCTCGATCTTTGCGAGCGTTCGCGCATAGAGCCGTGTGGTTTCGGCGAGCTCGGCAGCGACCAGCCACTTCAAGCCCTTTTTGTCGACGCCGGAGCCGGGGAACGGATAGAACTTGATCCCGCGCGCACCGAGGTAATGATCGCCGTCGTCGGCTTTGACGCCGATGTTGCCCAGCAGCCCCGGCAGCAGCGCACGGTGAAAGTTTTCAAACGGCGGTTCTTTCGAAATAGCCGCTTCAGTATTCCAACCGAGTTCGCGCAGTGTGTCACGCAACTGCCCATGCAAATCCCGCCACTCACGCAATCGCAACCAGTTCAAAAACTTCTCGCGACAGGCCTGCACTTGCTTCTTGTGACCACCGTCCTCACGCAACTCCGCCGCGAATTTCCACACGTTTAACAGCGAGAGGAAATCGCTCTTCGTATCCTTAAACCACTGATGCGCACGATCAGCCGCATCCCGTGCCTCAAACGGTCTTTCGCGCGGATCGGGTACTGAGAGCGCGGCTGCGATCACGAGCACCTCGGGCAGCACACCAAGCTTTTTCGCTTCCACCAACATCCGTCCAACGCGCGGATCGACCGGAATGCGCGACAACTCGCGACCGATGTTCGTGAGCTCGCCCGCCTCGTTCAACGCACCAAGCTCTTGCAAGAGCGCCGTGCCATCGGCAATCGCACGCGAACTCGGCGGCTCGATAAAGGGAAACTCCTGCACACGCCCGAGCCCAAGCGCGGCCAGGCGCAGGATCACGCCCGCGAGCGAGGAGCGCAAAATTTCCGGGTCGGTGAATTCGGTTCGGGCGGCGAAGTCTTCTTCGCTATACAAGCGAATGCACACCCCCGCCTGCACGCGACCGCAACGACCGCTTCGCTGATTCGCGCTCGCTTGCGAAATCTTCTCGATTTGCAGCATCTGCACTTTGTTTTTCACCGAATAGCGATTGAGTCGCGCAAGGCCCGTATCGACCACGTAGCGAATGCCGGGCACGGTGAGCGAAGTCTCGGCGACGTTTGTTGAAAGCACCACGCGCCGACCGCTCGAATTCGAAAAAATCTTCTGCTGATCTTGCACCGAGAGCCGCGAAAAGAGCGGCAGGATTTCGGTGCCCGGCTTCAAACGTCTACGCAGAATATCCTGCGTTTCGCGAATCTCGCGTTCGCCCGGAAGAAACACGAGCACGTCACCCGGCCCACGAATCCACAACTCATCAATCGCATCCGCAATCGCCTCTTCGATCTTCTCTTCGTCATCCTCTTCCGTTTGCGCGGCGCGATAGAGCACTTCGACGGGATACGTACGACCGCTCACGTGAATCAGTGGCGCAGGTTTTCCGTGACGATCTTGAAAGTGCAACGCAAAGCGCTCCGCATCGATCGTCGCCGACGTAATGATCACCTTCAGATCAGGGCGTTTCGGCAAGAGCTGCCGCAAATAGCCTAGCAAAAAATCGATGTTCAACGATCGTTCATGCGCCTCGTCGATGATGATCGTGTCGTAGGCATTCAGGAACTTATCGGTTTGCGTCTCAGCGAGCAAAATGCCGTCGGTCATCAGTTTGATGAAACCGTCTTGCGCGCCCTTCTCGGTGAAGCGCACTTTGAAGCCAACGCTCGCACCGATCTCTTCACCCAACTCCTTCGCAATCCGGGTTGCGACGCTGCTCGCAGCGATCCGGCGCGGCTGCGTGTGACCGATCAAGCCATATCGCCCCCGCCCAGCCGCGAGCGCAATTTTCGGGAGCTGCGTTGTTTTGCCGGAACCCGTCTCGCCCGTGAGCACCACGACTTGGTTGTTACGAATCAGCGTTGCGATCTCATCGGCACGATCGGAAACCGGCAAACCCTCTGCATATGTAATTGCCGGCGAGCGCTCCAGGCGCGCGCGAAAGCGCTCCTCAGCGCGAAGGGCTTCGGCGGCGAGTTGGTCGGGTTTGAGTTGCTTCGACTTGCGCTGGATACGCCAGAAGTCGGTAAGCAACATGGTTTCGCGCCGCGCGACTGGTTCGGACGCACGGCGCAGTTGCGTTTCATTCATTTGCAACGAATTTTACAACCAGGGTTTTAGCTAATCGCTTTTGAGCCCAATAAAAAATGCCGCTAAGCTTATTTAATTAACTTCTTGAGTAAAGCAATAAACGTGTTACGACCAATACTTCATTGGGCGTTTATTTGCATTTTTTGCTTGGCAAAGAAATACGCGGAAATCGTGCTCCCGCTCATGTGCGGACGACACACAACACAGACACCTGAGCTGTTTAGCGGAGGTGGGCGGAGGTCGAACATCCGGTCGAACATCGAACACTATTGCGCCGCCCGCTTCGCCTCCAATTCGACCTCTTTCGGCTGCGCGTACTTGATCGCGTATAGCGTGAGCCCGATTGCGACAAAGGTGTCCAGAAAGGTGTGATACACGAGCCAAATGTCGGTTGAAAACAATCGAGCAACCAAAAGGTTAAGCACGGCCATGACCACACCGGTCGCACCGAGACCGATCGCCAGACGCCCAGCGTGGGTGTCGGGGTTTGGCATGTAGCGCACCAATCGGCGTCCGAGATAGCGCCCGCCGAAGAGCCCGTCGCCCAGAAATAGAAACGCGGTTAAAAGACCGAGGATCGTCGTTCGCATCTTGACCATTTCATCGTCCTGAAATGCCCATGCGAACCCGGCAGTAATGAGCGACATGACAATGCCGAACGCGGCCAGCCCGCCGAGCAGATCGATCTTGGTGACGCGCTGCACGATGGCGACCACGATTCCTGCGCCCGCCGAGACCAGCGCCGCAGTGGTGAGATTGGTGAGCTTGGCAACGACAAAGAACAGCAGACCGATTGAAATATCGACGATCAGTGACGGTTTGTTGCGGCGAAATTGTTCGCGCTGCCGCGTCTCTTCATCGCGCACCTGCTGCTCTTCTTCCGCCGAGGGCGATTGTCCTTTGCCGTAGGTCTTGCCGAACATCGCGGGCCAGGCAATCGTTGCACCGGGCGCGCTTTCGTAGCGCAGGACGCCGTCTACGCGCACAGCGATTTGCGTTTTCCACCAACCCACATAGCCCGCCTCAATTTCAATTGAGCGGCCATCGGCAAGCGTGTGGTTTAAATGGTTGTTGCGAAGCGGCGCGCCTCGGCTCGGTTTCATCACATCCACCGCAACCACTTGCCCGGCAAGCAAGAGCGTGGAGGTCATGTCCTTGAACGTGGCGACCGTGGTCACCTCGCCTGCAATGTCGTCGATCTTGAAGCGACGTCGATAGGTCCAGATTTTCATAGACGAATTATCGCGGGGCAAGGCGGCACAGCGCTTTTCAACCCAGGGAATGCGACGAGCTACGAGACGAGCTACGAGACGAAATAAGAAGCAAAATACAACACCAAAACAACTTTCTCTTCAGTTGCCTTGTAAAATAAAGTGTTATCTACGATTCAACATAGTTTCGTAAGTAAACTTTTTCGCAACGCTATCTATTTTTTAAAGGGCAAATCGAAGAAAAGCTGATTTCGCATTGCGCGCACAGCGAACGCGACATACCTACAGCGGCGAATCGACGTCGATGAACTCGGTATACACGCCGAATTTCTGCGTGAGGTGCGCGGCAAGCGCTGCAACGCCGCCGCGCTCGCTGGCGTGATGGCCGATCGTAATCAGCGTCACATCGCTTTCGCGCGCCTCATGGATGTGGTGCTCGGAGATCTCACCGGTAATAAACGCGTCCGCACCCGCGTCGATTGCCTCGCGCAGCAAAGAGCCACCGGCACCCGTGCACCACGCAATTTTTTGCACCAGACCGCTCGAAGTCGAGTACAGCCTGACCAGGCCGGGAAAGTAACGCGAACAAAACGCGGCTAGCACGGTAGATTTCACCGCAAGCCCTTTACCCAGCTGGCCGAGCAGCACCAGGTCGTTTTCCGCCGCCGCACCCGTGATGTTGAGCCCGAGTTTCGCGCCGAGCTGCGCATTGTTGCCGACCTCGGGATGGGCGTCGAGCGGCAAATGATAGGCATAGAGATTAACGTTGCGTATTAAAAGTCGCGCCAAGCGCTCCCGGTGGAAGCCAACCACGCGAGGGTCGTCGCCTTTCCAAAACAGGCCGTGATGCACGAGAATCGCATCAGCGTGAGCGTCGATTGCGGCATCGATCAACAGCCGATTGGCAGTCACACCGACCACGATCTTGTGAATCATCGGCATGCCTTCAACTTGCAGACCATTCGGTGCAACGTCTTTGAAACGCCGGACGTCAAGATACGTGGCAAGATAGCGCGAGAGATTGTCGCGCTGAACCGCATTAGCGCGCGGTATCGTAACTTCGTTCTGTTGCATAGAATTTGGGTGGTCAGAGTTGCGCATAGATCCTCAGAAAAACGCCGCACTCGTCGCACGTGCGGCGCTCCGTTAGCATCGCGCCCCTCGACCCGCAGCGCAACCGATGCACCGCGACCCTACGCGTATTGAAAGATTTTTTGTATGTTGAAGCGATTATGGCTCGTTTTTGCGCAAGTCTGCACCGTCTGTGTGGCAGCGCTGTTTACGGTGAGCGCGCTGCGCCCTGAATGGCTCGCGCGGACACCGGCCGTATCGATGCCATCAGTCCCACCCGTACCTGCGCCTGCACTGCCTGCAACGGGCGCGGCAAACACGAAACCGGCGCTTGAGGCGACGCTCGCTTCGCAAACGAAGAGCGGCTTTTCGGACGCGGCCAAGCGCGCGCTGCCCGCCGTGGTCAAGATTTCCACCAGCGCCGAGCGACGCTATAGAAATCCATTCGTAGACGATCCAGTGTTCGAGCGCTTTTTTGGTCGAAAACGGCAAAACGAACGGGCGGAAGAACAACCACTGACCGGTCAGGGCTCCGGTGTGCTCGTTCGCGCAGACGGCTACATCTTGACCAACAATCATGTGGTTGATGGCGCAGAAAAGATTCAGGTTGAGCTCTACGACAAACGCGTCTTTTCAGCAAAGAAAGTGGGCGTCGATCCAGAAAGCGATCTGGCGGTCATTCGCATTGAGGCGACCGATTTGCCTACCGTCGCGCTGGAGGATTCGTCGAAGCTTGCTGTCGGCGATCTGGTGCTTGCCATCGGCAACCCGTTCGGCGTATTTGGCAATAGCGTGACGATGGGCATCGTGAGCGCGCTCGGGCGCACACAGATTTCCGACGGCAGTCCGTTTGAGAGTTTCATCCAGACCGACGCGGCGATCAACCAGGGCAACTCCGGCGGCGCGCTGGTTAACGCAAGCGGCGATTTAGTCGGTATCAACACCAGCATTTTCACCCGCACCGGCGACTTCTCCGGCATCGGATTTGCCATTCCGACTGAAATCGCGCGCCCGATCCTCGAACAGCTCATCGCCAATGGCGAAGTACGGCGCGGCTATCTCGGCGCAACGCTCGGATCGGTCACGCCCGAGCTTCAAGCAAGGCTCTCGCTCAAAGAAAGCAAGGGCGCGTTCGTCGCCGCTGTGATCGACGGCGGACCCGGTGCTCGCGCCGGTGTGCGCCCGAATGACGTTATCGTTGAGGTCAACGGTCGAGCCGTCAATGACCGCACCGACGCGATCAGCGCAATTGCCGCAAGCGCACCTGAGCAGACGATTTCGCTGAAGCTTCTGCGCGGCGGCGACGCCAAAGAAGTCAAGGTGCTGCTCGGTAAACGTCCACCACTGCGAACGCAACGCTAGACGGCTAACGACGCATCGTAGGCTATACACGGCTCACTCCGCGACTGCGGTGCCAAGCGGCAACCGGCGCTGGAACGCCTGGTGTGCGCCGCTAGGACGCGGCGCTCTGTTCTTCGCTACGGTTGCGCGGCTTGATGAACATGCTTACCCAGATGCCCACTTCGTAGAGGATTACGAGCGGCACAGCTAAAAACAGCTGCGAGAGCACATCCGGCGGAGTCACCACCGCCGCGATCACAAACGCACCGACGATGAAGTAACCGCGAAACTCTTTGAGCTGCTCGACGGTCACGATCCCTGCACGGGTGAGCACGGCGAGCACGACGGGGGTTTCAAAGGTCACGCCGAACGCGATGAACATGGTGAGCGCGAAGCTCCAGTATTTCTCGATGTCGGTGCTCACCGTCACGCCTTCTGGCGCATAGCTAAAAAGAATCGGGAACAAACTCGGGAAAACCACCAAATAGGCGAACGCCATCCCAGCGAAAAACAGCAACGTCGACGAGATGATGATTGGCATCGCGAGCTTCTTTTCGTGTTGGTACAAACCGGGGGCGATAAACGCCCACATTTGAAACAACACATATGGCAGCGCCATCAAAAAGCCAAGCAGCAGCGTCACTTTGAGCGGAATAAAGAACACCCC
>JAAFJI010000136.1 GCA_013298045.1 Betaproteobacteria bacterium | reverse complement strand
TTCGTGCGATAGCGCTGCGCGAAGATGAAGGCGTTCACGCCGGTTGGCAGGGACGCGCAGACAACCGCGACTGCGGTGTAGAGCGGGGACAGACCCACTGCGTAGCACGCCGCAAACACGATCAGCGGATGCAGGAAATTTTTGATGAGCATGAAGGTGAATGCGGCGCGCACGTTGGCTTTGAGTTCCATCTTCGCGAGCTGCGCGCCCATCAGCACGAGCATGATCGGACCTGCTGCGTTCGAGAGAAACGAGAGCGGTTGATCGAACCATTGCGGCAGCGGCAAGCCGGCGAAATTCCAGCTCAGCCCAACGAGGATCGGCAGGATCACCGGATGAATCACCGATTGTTTGACGACGTAGAGCATTGTTTTGCCGAGACGCTCGGTCGCCATTGCGCGTTTCGCACGCCAGACCTCGATCCAGATCGTCGCCGTCGTAATGATGATCAGCGAATGCATCGCAATGATCGAAAGTTGCAGCTTCAAACCCGGCTCGCCGAACGCCAGTTTTTGAATTGGCACGCCGAGCTGCACGGTGTTCGAGAAGACGCCAGTGACGCCGAGCACAATGGCACCCGGCAGCGCTTCTTTCCATACGTTTTTCGAAAACAGAACGATCGCGACAAACCACACCATCGTTGCGGCGAAATACGTTGCCAGCAACTGAACATCCGCAAGATCGAATTTCGAGGTCGCCATGGCGCGAAACAACAGGCATGGCAAGAACAGAAAGAACACCAAATCGGAGAGCGCTTTGATGCCTGCGCTGTCGAGCACTTTTTTTCCGGCGATAAATCCAGCTACAGCAATGATTGCCGCAGGAAGTATGACTTGTAGCGTTGCAAGCACGGTATTCGAAAATCCGGATAAAGCCTATACGCCCGTTTCTTCATGCGGCAAAGAAACGAGGAGCTTATCAACACGTTTTCCGTCCATGTCGAGCACTTCAAATCGATAGTCCGAAAGCGACACCCGATCGCTCACCGCCGCAATGCGTCCGAGTTCGGCCATGATGAAACCGCCGAGGGTTCGATATTGTTGATCCGCTTCACCGGGAAATGTCGGGGCTTTCGGAAACACTTCGCGGAAGCGGTCGAGCGTCATCGCGCCGTCGACCAGCCAGCTGCCGTCGAGCCGCTCGGTGGCATCGGAATTCACCGGTTCGTCTTCGTCGCCCAGATCACCGACGATCGCTTCGAGCACGTCTTTGAGCGTGACAATGCCAAGCACTTCGCCGGATTCATCGACCACGAACGCCATCGAAATATGGGTGCGCTTAAACGTTTCCAGCACCTCGAGCACGCTCACCGTTTCCGGCACGAACACCGGATCGCGTCGCACCCGATCGGGCATCAACTTGCCGCTTTTGAGGTGATGGGCGAGCAGGTCGCCCGAGTCGATCACGCCGATCACGTTCGATACGTCGTCGCGCACGACTGGATAGAGCGTGAAACTACCCTCTTTGAGTACGTCTTCGATGACTGAGGCGTCGGCGTTGATGTCGATGACCACCATGTCGGCGCGCGGCGTCATGATGCGCTCGACTGTGTAGTCGTCTAGATTGAAAACGCGCTGCACGATTTTGGTCTCGCCCGCCTCGAACACGCCAGCGTTGGCACCTTGTTGCAGAAGTCCCTTGATGTCCTCTTCGGTCACCAGCGCCTCTTCGTCTTTCGGCTTACCAAACGGGCGCAGCAAGAAATCCGTCGTTACCGACAAAAATCTGACCAGCGGTGTCGCAAGCTTTTCGAACAGCTTCATCGGTCGCGACATCCAGCGCGCAATTCGTTCGGGATAGAGGATGCCGATGCGCTTGGGCACCAGCTCGCCGAAAACAATTGAGACGATACTGATGCCGAGCAGCACCATCACCTTCGCGGTTTCAAAGGCGTAGGGAGCCATCCACGGATACTGGGCGACGATCCATTCCTGAAACGGATCGCTCAGCGTGCTCTCAAGCGACCCTTGAGCAAGCGTAATGAAGGTAATTCCGACCTGAACCGTCGACAGCAGGCGGGTGGATTCGCCCTGCAACTGGAGTGCGACTCTGGCACCGCGGTCGCCGCTATCGGCGGCTTGTTCGAGTCGTGTTTTTTTTGCGGATACCAGAGCGATTTCGCTCATGGCGAACAGGCCGTTCAACAGAATCAGCCCGAGAATAATGAGGACGTCCAAGAGGGCGCACAGAGAGAAGCGAGGGCGTGAACTATAGCCTACGTCGTAGCGCTGAACTTGAACGAAACTCGCTGCTGACGCCTCTTAGGAAATGAACAAAACTGAGAAAAAGCGTATTGGCGAAAGCAAATGAAAAATGCCCTGAGTATTCATTTGACAGGGCATTTATTAGAGAAGCTGCTAAATGCTGCGACGAATCGCAGCTGCACGACTTAGCGTGGGCCGGGACCGACGCCGCCGGGAATGCGACCCGGAACCCGCGTACCGCAGCGCTCTGGGTCGTTCATCGCAACGCCTGCGCTGCCGCCAGCGGTGGTGATTGGGCCGCCACCGCCAGGCTTTTTGCCCGGGATCACGATGCCGTTGCCACAGTAGCCGTCGCCCATCGCGGCGCTACTTGCGCCCACGCCAGCGGCGTTGACCTGAATGCCGCCGTGCTGCTTGATCACGCCGGGGTTGACTTTCGGGCCGTAGACCATGCGCTCGGAGTCGGTCCAGTAGTGGTTGTTCTGCATGCTGCTCGTGGCTTGTACGCCGGGTGCCGCGTTTGCAAGGCCGGCGCTCGCCGCGACGAGGACGGCGATGAGGGAAGAGGAGGAGAGTTTCATTTCGGTATCCTTTCGAGAGATGTGTGAATGGCTCACGACCTTTAAGTCGCAACGAATCGAGTTTCAGTTCAATGCTCGCGACTCGATTGCGTCTGGGTTGCTGTGCGCCGGGCTCCAGGATCGCCACCGCGCAAGTCGCGAAGCTGCTGTCACCGGATTGCGACGAGCCGGTGTCGAATCATTCGCAAAAACGTGTCGCCTGCTTATTCGTTCGGCATAATCCAACGTGTGTTGTTCGCTCGAATGCGTGAGTTATGAATTGCAAATGGGCTCGGCTCGGGTTGGTTGTTTCTGCGTGCGCGGGTAAGAGGCGTCGTGCGGCTGCTGCGGCGCTCGCAGTCGCACTATCGCTTTGCGCTGGCGCTGCTATCGCGCAAAACGCTACTAATGGCCGCATCCTCTACAACACGCCGCTGGTGGTCAACGAGAAAAGCTGCGGTGCCGGTTCCTGTCATGGCCCCGATCCCCTGCAGCGGCAGAACCGTATTCAAAATGGCGACACGCCGGGCGGCATTGGCCTCGCCATCAGCCGGGTTTCGCAAATGGCCTTTCTGCGCGGCAATACAACCGGTGCGCAGCTTGCCGATCTGGCCGCCTACATTGCCGATCCGGCCTCGGCGAGCGGTCCGGTCGCGAGCCTCTCGACGCCTTCACTCAGCTTTGCGCCCACGGTGGTCGGCGCGAGCTCTGCCGCACAGGCAATCACGCTCACCAACACCGGCAATCTCGCGATGGCGATCGGCGCCGTGAGCGCGTCTAACACCGATTTTTCGATCACCTCGAATACCTGTGCGTCAACGCTTGCCGCCGCGGCCAGTTGCGTGATTTCGGTCGCGTTCACGCCAAAGCAGGGCGGTGCGCGAAGCGGCGAGATATCGGTGCTGCATGATGCGCCCGGCTCGCCTTCGACGGTCGTGCTGGAGGGCAGTGGCATCGGTGTTGGCACGCTCGCGATTTCGGTGCCAGCGCTTAGCTTCCCCGGCTATTCCATCGGTCAAGCGTCAACCCGTGAGCGCGCCATCTTGACCAACGTCGGCGGCTCCCCGGTCTCGCTCGCGAGTTTTAGCGAGCTGCCGAGCAGTTTCCTGCTTCGCGGCAGCAGCTGTGTCGTCGGCCTCTCGCTCGCCCCGGGCGCGAGCTGTGAGATCGGCGTCGTGTTTGTGCCGCGAAGTGTCGGCGATACCCGTGCGCGTCTTGTCATCGGGCACAGCGGGCAGAGCGGTATTACCGAGCTCGCGCTTGAAGGGCGCGGCGTGGCGCTGCCTGCCGATACCCGCCTGATGGTTGAATATTTCTTCGCGCCGCTTGGTTACTACTTCATCACCTCGCGTTCGAACGAACAGGAGGGAATCGACACGCTCCCAGCGTTCGCAGATTTCGAGCGCACCGGCGAGACATTCCTCGTCTACGCAACGCAGAGCGTCGGCAGCGAGGGCATCGCGCGGTTTTACTTCGATCAAATTGCGCGAAACCGAACCCGTGGCTCGCATTTCTATACGCTCATCCCCGGTGAAAAACAGGGATTGATCGGGCTCAATCCGAGCAATCAGTTTTTGCCGCGCGTGCCGTTTTACGAGGGCATCGATTCTTACGCGCAGCTCCCGAATGGCAGCGGCGCGTCGGCGAGCTGCCCCGCTGGCCTGCAACCGATCTACCGGTTGTTCCGTGGCAATGTGCGTTTTCCGGACGATCCGAATCATCGTTTCACCCCAAATCGTAATCTCTACTTGAGCTTCGTTGCAGCGGGCTGGGACGACGAGGGCATTGCCTTTTGTGTGCCTCAGTGACCGGCGCGCGAACCTTCGGGCGAATCGTTCGCGCGCTGGCGGCATTCGCCTGTGCGGCGCAAGCGCTTCTCGTCCACGCGGTTGCGGTCGGCGATCTCGCGCCGAATGTCTCGCTTGACTCGACGCAAGGCACGCTTGTTCTGGAGCCGACGCCGAAGCGCTGGCTCTATGTCGATTTTTGGGCGTCCTGGTGCGCGCCGTGCAAGCAATCGTTTCCGTGGATGGGCGCGATGCAATCGAAGTTTCGCAGTCGCGGTGTGCAGGTGGTTGCGATCAACGTTGACGCGCGGCGTGCCGATGCCGATCGCTTCCTTAAACAGTTTCCCGCCGACTTCGCAATTGCATTCGATGCGAGCGGCGAGCTGCCGAAGCGCTTTGCGGTGAAGTCCATGCCAAGCGCGTATCTCATCGATCCGAGCGGTCGCGTGCGACTCGTGCATCGCGGTTTTCGTGAGTCGGATCGCGAAACGCTGGAGCGCGAAATTGACGCAATTTTGTCGAAAGGCTGAGCGATGAATTTCATCTGCAAATTTACCGGCAACTATTTCATGTATCGCCCAATTAAACTTGGCGTTGGATTTATTATTATGGTTACGTTGACAGGTTGCGCAATGTCGCCGCCGGCGCCCTGGCAACGTGGCGATCTGGCCAAAAGTTCAATGAAATTTGACGCGGACCGACTTGATCTGCTCTCGCAGCAACACGTGTACTTCAGCAAAGAGGCTGCAAGTGGCGGCGCGGGCGTCGGCGGAGGTGGCTGTGGCTGCAACTGATCGCGGTGAGGTTCGCGCGCCGGTCATCCAGGCGCAGGCGAGAACGCTTGGCTCGATCACCGCCGCAGCGCTGTGCCTGCCCGGGCTCTTTGCCCCGGCCGCTGCGCAGTCGGGTGCCGCGGATGAACGCGTGATTGCGGTGAAGCTCAGTCATTACGAAGATCGCCAGCCGGGGCTTGATCGGATTCGCGCGATCTCGCCTGCGCTATATCTTGCGTTGCCGTTTGCGTCGCAATGGTCGTTCGAGACCACACTCGTGCATGACGACGTCTCAGGCGCTTCGCCGCGCTGGCATTCCGCGATTTCCGGCGCGTCGCACATGAGCGACTATCGCACCGCGACGACCGCCAAACTCACCCGCAGTTTCGACCGAATCTCGCTCGCGCTCGGCGGCGCGTATTCAAGCGAGCGCGACTACCGTTCGCGGGCGCTTTCGACCGAAATGCGCATCGCGAGCGATGACAACAATCGCAGCTGGTCGCTCGCCTTCGCGCAAACCGACGACGCGATTCATCCGGTCAATGAAGTGGTTGAAAACGAGTCGCGGCGCACCCGAGAACTCGCGCTTGGCATCACGCAGAACTGGACGAAAAGCGATGTCGTGCAGGCAAATGTTTCGTTTGCGCGCGGACGTGGCTACTACAGCGACCCGTACAAACTCGTCGATCGGCGTCCGCGCGAGCGCGACCAGACGAGCGTGCGGCTGCGTTGGAACCACCATTTTGACCAAAGCGGCGACGTGGTGCGCAGTGCCTGGCGCTACTACCGCGACAGCTTCGGCATTCGCTCGCACACCTTCGATGTTGCCTACGCAAAAGCGCTCGGCGAGAAGTTCATGCTGACCCCATCGCTTCGCTACTACACGCAAAGTGCGGCCGATTTCTACTACGACCCGGTGTACGACCCGAACATTGGCGAGCCCTATCCGCTTGGCAATCCGCGTTTTGCTTCGGCCGATCATCGTCTTTCGGCATTCGGCGCGGTCACGCTCGGCGCGCGGCTTGATTGGCGAATCGATGCGCAGTGGACGGCGGACGTGAAACTTGAAGCCTACGAGCAGCGTTCTGGGTGGCGACTCGGCGGAGGCGGCTCGCCGGGGCTTGCACCGCTGCGAGCCACCATCGCCAACATCGGAATCACGCGCCGCTTTTGAGTTTCGCTCACGTGGGTGCGCAACAGGCGAGCGACGCGGTGGTTCACGCCCGTCTCGGCGAATACGAACACGCGTTTCGCTTTGTCGCCATGGCCAGTCCCTGCGAGGTGCATCTAGACGGCTGTGGCGCGCGCGACGCACGCGCAGCCGCCGATCGTGCGATTGCAGAGGTTCGGCGAATCGAGGCGAAGTATTCGCGCTATCGCGACGACAGCATCGTTTCGCGAATCAATGCGGCGGCCGGACGTGGCGAGCCGATCGCGGTGGATTCCGAAACTGCGCAACTGTTCGATTTCGCCGCGCAGCTTTACCGCCAAAGCGATGGTCTTTTCGACATTACGAGCGGCGTGCTGCGTCGGGTGTGGAATTTTCGCGAAGCGCGGTTGCCGACAGACGGCGAACTGGCTGAGATTTGTGCGCAGATCGGCTGGGCAAAGGCGCACTGGGATGGCCGGGCGATCTATTTGCCCTCGGTCGGCATGGAAATCGATTTCGGCGGCTTTGGCAAGGAATACGCCGCCGATCGTGCAGCCGCGATTGCCGAGGCGTGCGGCGCAAAACATGGCTTTGTGAATCTGGGCGGCGATCTGCGCGCCATCGGTCCGCGCGCGGATGGCAGCGCCTGGTCAATTGGCATACAACACCCGCGACGCAAGGCCGAGACGGTTGCGCAGATCGAGCTTTCGCGCGGTGCGCTCGCCACCAGCGGCGATTACGAACGCTTCATTGAAATCGATGGCAAGCGCTATTGCCACATCTTGAATCCGGGCACCGGCATGCCGGTGTCGCATTGGCAATCGGTGAGCGTGCTCGCACCGGTGTGTGTTGCCGCCGGTGCGCTCGCCACCATCGCGATGCTCAAAGAAGCCGAAGCGCTAGCCGTGCTTGAAGGCGAGGCCGCCGCCTATCTCGCCATCCGCGCCGACGGCGAGCGATTTGCGCGCGACGCGGCTCAGATGTAGGCGCGGGCTTGAACGCGCTTGTTCCCTGTGGCTCGACTAGAACGGTTTCAGATCGTCCAGCTTCGCCCGAATCAGGTTTGCGGCAGTGGCGGCGGCGGTGCCTTGCAATAGTGCGCTGTTCGGTACGTTGAGCAGATAGCGCAGCGCGATCAAACCATCGCCAAGCGCGGTCACGTTGGGCGCACCGTCCACCTCAAAGTACGCGAGATTCGTGCTCAGGTAAGTCGCGATGTCGGTGGCACCTCCGCGCTGCGCGTTTGGATCGACCGCGCCGCTGATGAGGGCATCGCCGCGTAACCCCAACAGATAGCGCAGCAGCAAGAGCCCATCGGTTGCAGCAGCAAAACCGCCACTCAGATCGATGTCAAGACTCGGCCCCAGGGTGGAGGTAATGCGGTTGATCGTGCCGCTATAGTCGGCCAGATACACCTCGCCGTTGTTGTCTTCACCGAAGGTCGAGATGTTGAACGGCGCATCCAGCAAAAGCCGCGACGACCAGCTGCCGTTTTGCGCGCGAGTCGCCGCCCACAGACGCCCCGAAACAAAGTCGGCGTAGACGTATTGCGTGCTGGAAAGAAGCTCCTGCACCCGCGCGCCGCGATAGCGATAGCCGCCGGTGATCGACAGATCGCCGCTGGAATGGTCGTAGTCAAAAATCGGATCGATCCGCGTAATAAGGCTGTCGGCGCAGCTGGTGCCGAAAGGGGAGAGCCCTTCGCGCTGCGGCCAGCCGTAATTGAGCGGCACCGTGGGCGAGCTCGCCGGCGCGTAGGGCGCAAGGAGATTCACCTCTTCATGATCGCCCTGACCCACGTCGCCGATGTAGAGATCGCCATTGACCCGATCGAAAGAAATGCGCCACGGATTGCGCAGACCGAGCGCGAGAATGGCCGAAGGCTGACTGTCTAAGCCGAGCGGGTTATTTGAGGGCACGGTGTAGCCGCTCGCAGCGGAGACATCGATGCGCAGCAGTTTGCCAAGAAAGGTGCTGCGCGTCTGGGCGTTGCAATCCGGGTCGCCGCCGCCGCCGCCATCGCCGACTGCGATGTAGAGCATGCCGTCGCTGCCGAAGCGCAGACCGCCACCGTTGTGATTGGTGCGCCCGGGGTGCGGTATGGTCAGAAGCACCTCAGCGCTGCCGCTGTCAGCGACGTTGGAATCGCCTGCGCTCACCGTGTAGCGAGCGATGTTGATCGCGCCGTCGGGCTTTCGTGTGTAGTAGACGTAGAAGCGGCCCGTATTCGCGTAGTTCGGCGCAAAGGCGAGGCCGAGCAAGCCTTGCTCGGAGCTGCTCGAAAGCACCGGACCGGCGGTGCCGCTCAGATCGAGGAAATTGCTGTAAGTCGTCGATCCGCGCTGGATGATGCGGATGCGACCGGTTTTCTCGACGATGAAGAGCCGTTCGTCGCCCGCATTGGCGATGTCCACCGGCACGCTAAACCCAGTGGCGATCGGCTTCACGCGCACCTCGGCGGCGACCGGTGTTGTGAATGCGGCAGCGCTTACCGCGATAGCGGTCAAAGCCGCGCAAACCCGTGCACGTCCCACGCCGAAATCGTCAAACCACCGACGCAGCGCGCAATGCTTCGCAATCATGAATACGTCCTAACTTCCTGTTTCGTTGATCGGCAGAGGCACGGCTCGAACGCTGGCTGCCACGTCACGCCGCGCAAACGCCGCGCACACCTGACGGATGTTATGACAACATCATATCTGCGACAAGATGTGCTTTATCAGTTGGCAGATTTCATCCGCAGCGCGCAGTATCGCGCGTGACTCAACCGACATCGAGAATTGATTGAGCATGTAAAAATGCATCAGAATGCCCAATAAAATATCACGTTCATCAAAATAAATAACTTTCTAGATAAATTTGATTTACGCAGTACAAACAATATTTAACTGGGCTAAGCATGCGAAAGCTTTTCTGACCAATGCACACAGATCGCGCATTCCGCGTCATGACCTAAAAACACAACATCTTGCGGTTGGGTCTGTCGGAAACCA
>JAAFJI010000135.1 GCA_013298045.1 Betaproteobacteria bacterium | reverse complement strand
GCACGATGCCCTGGAAACTCGTCAGGTCGGCACAAGCGAGGATGTTTCCGCTTGGGATGTCGCCCTGGCGAAAGGCCATACCGCCACTCACGCGAATCGCGGTTCCGCCACTCTCATTGAGGATGGCCGCTGGCGCGTTCTGCCTCGTGCGGGACGGGGCTGGGGTTGGTGGAAGCACTGGCAACGGCGAGGGCAGTGGTCGCACTGGCTGCCCCTGTGCGTTGATCGTCGGCATCATCGCGTAAAACGCGCTGCCTGCCACCGCTTGCGCCAAACGGCGACGATCCGGGTTGATCGGCGTACCGTCCGCGTCATTCTCGTTTCGCGTCGTCAGCTCGCGTT
The DNA here is from genome assembly GCA_013298045.1 of Betaproteobacteria bacterium. Classification (GTDB taxonomy): domain Bacteria; phylum Pseudomonadota; class Gammaproteobacteria; order Burkholderiales; family Casimicrobiaceae; genus Casimicrobium. The sequence continues at coordinate 9,407 of JAAFJI010000135.1, read as the reverse complement.
TGGCCGATCCCTTGTCTGTTTTGAGTTTAATGGCTTTTACTTTCTTCACGCTGTAGTCCTAATTTTTTTGTTTTCGCAAGTGCGTGCTTTGAGGCAAGTGCAAATCCTATGTTGTCGCGCGCGTCGGTGTGTGCGCGGGTAATCAACTCGCCCGTTTTCCGACTTGCGGTTCTTGGCCGCAAAGCGCCTCATACGATTTAGAAGAAAGTAAAACCGTGTGCGATCTGCATGGCTGTGGATGCCGTATTTCTCTTCAATAACCGCGATGGAAAAGATCAAAAGATAAGCACGCGACAACCGCTACTCACGTTTTTGCGAGAGACCGCCGTCGCCTCTCAGTGCGTCTCGGCCAGCGTGGCACCGCATCAATCGAGAGACTGTAGAAAGTCTAGGGCGGTCGCTGCTTTCTGTCTCGACAGACGGCTTATGGCCAAGCTCCGACGGTCGCGAACTAGCGCTTTCGGCTACCCACCAAGCTTAAACACGAAACTACTCTAATCTGGAATCTATGCTGGAAAAGTAATGTTTTATTTACTATAAGTCAAGGTGAGTTGACATAAGAGCGTGAATATGTCAAACTTACGCGACAAATAGACAAGGACAGCTGACATTATGACTTACCGCAGTCCCGCGCGCAATCGCTATGTTTTCCGTCTTTTCGTGCTGATGGCTAGCTACCTGGCTCTCCTGCTCCTAGCGGTCACGTTGATTCGTGGTTCTGCCGTTACGGGCGCTGGCGCTTGGGCTCTCGCGATCGCGCCGGCACTTCCCGTCATTGGGGTCTTTTGGGCCGTCATGCGATTGCTTATTGAAGAACCCGATGAGTTCATCAAACTCTTGCACGTACGCCAATGTCTCGTTGCCACTGGCTTTTGCTTGAGTGCCCTCACGATCCTCGAGTTTCTACAAAGCTTTCAGTTGATCACGCATGGCACTCACGGATTCGGCGCCGTGATCTGGTGGTTTATCGGCCTGGGTGTTGGCGCTGCGTACAACCGATTCACTTTGGGCTCGTCCGCAGACTAGACATGAAAAACCGCCTCAAAGTGTTACGTGCCGAGCGCGATTGGAGCCAACAAGACCTTGCCGACGCGCTTGCCGTATCGCGGCAGTCGATCAATGCCATCGAGACCGGGAAATACGACCCTTCGCTGCCTTTAGCGTTTCGAATTGCGTCGACCTTCAATCTCTCGATCGAACAAATTTTCGAGCCCAATCAGTAATAAAGCCGTAGTGGAACAAGGAGTCACTCCATGCAATCTCAATTACTCGCAAAACATTTTTCTATCGCTGCACTGTTCATGTTTGTGAGTGTGATGCCGTACAAGATCCATGCGAGCGAACGACAGTGTGTTTCCAGCACAACAAGCCCCAAGCGATTTGTCGAGGGTCAGCGCATTACGATCGAGGTGGTTGGTGCTGGCGTCGATGTTGTGCTCATTCCAGGACTCAGTACACCCCGTGCGGTTTGGCAGGCGACAGCGCTTGCGATCTCCGGCTGTTATCGATTGCACCTCGTCCAAGTGCGCGGCTTCGGCGACGCGGCGCAGATCAATGCGGACGGTCCCGTGCTCGAACCATTGGCCAATGAGCTTGGAACTTACATCCAAGAAGAGATTATTGCGAAAGGAAAGCGAGCACCAAGTTTGGTCGGTCACTCGATGGGTGGCTTGGTAGCGCTTAAGATTGCGCTCGCGAAACCCGACGCGGTGTCGCGCGTTATGGCAGTCGACGCGCTTCCAAGCTTCGCGGTATTGACGCCTGAATTGGCAAACGCTGACGCGAAGCGGATTGAAAAGTTCAGCGCGGAGGTGCGTGATGAAGTTCGGGCTCGTTTCGGCAAACCTCAGGATCCGAAGGCCATCGAGGCTAGCGTGCAAGGGATTGCACTGAAACCAGAGAACCGGGCGCAAATGCGGCAATGGTCGGCAGCGGCGGACGCGCGAGTGGTAGGGCAGGTGATGTATGACAACTTGACCACAGATCTTCGTCCTGAGTTAAAGCAGTTAGCGGCTCCAGTTACAGTAATTGCAGCATGGCATGCGGATATGCCGTTTAGCGAAACCCAAGTACTAGCATTCATGAACCGGCAGTTCGCAGGCACACCTACACTCAAGGTTCAAACGCTAGCGCCGAGCGCGCACTTTGTGATGCTCGATCAACACGAGCGTTTTGTTACGGTACTGCTGGCATTTTTGGCGGAGCAATGAATATAGTGATCACGTAGCTGTGGGACTCGGTTTCGTCAGTTGCGTTGCTCAACAATGCCGAAACCAAATTGAGATTACGAAGTTTGTGTCGATCCGGTCTGAACGGTCCCTGGTATGAGCTGAACTCCAGTGGTTGTACGGTTGTAATCCCTCTGGTCAGGCGGTTGCGGGAACTGGATCGGTTCCTGAGTCTGCAGGCCAGAGGTGCTCCTTTTGGATCACGAGACTAACCAAGTCACAGTTCTTGCACCGAGCATTGGCGGATTTGTGGGCGATCTCGTCGAGCGGATTAGCCAGCAGTCGAATCTGGCCAGGTTTCTAACGACCTTGACCGTACGCTCACCTTGAGTCAACGCGCAAGCAATCTGCTCGATGAACAGATATTTCTTCACGGCATGTGCCTCTGTCGGAATCGTTCAAGACTTTTGTTCACATAGGCAGTATCGTTTGGAAGTATTTCATCGCTGGCGTTGAGTCGGCGGCCAACTTATCAAGACCATTGTTGCTCGTACCGTCCGTGGAAACATCAAGCTTGCTCGAAGGCGTGGAGAACCAGTTATGGATTTACGTCAATTTTTCCGTGCCAAGGCGAAAGTGTGGCGCACCGCTCTCGAGGTCGCCACCAGCATCGAACGCCAAACCCCTTCGTTCAACGCCCGACTCGCTACACCAGACACTCCAAGCTTGTCCTAGGGTTTCTTCAACAATGTCGCACGCCGAGCTTACAGCGCCCACTTCCGCTGTCGACAGTGCTTCGAACGTGAGCTGCACAACATGAACATTAGCAAACTGCACCGGCTGTCGGCGTTTTTTGTAGCTACATTCGCTGCTATTCACATCGCCAATCACTTAGCGTCGCTGGCAAGCATTTCAGCGCATTTGAAGTTTATGGAGGCGGCACGCATACTTTATCGTGCGCCATTTACTGAGGGGGCTCTACTGGTTTGCGTTACCTTCCAAGGTGCGAGCGGTTTGTGGCTCGTCTTTGCGGGATGGAAGCAGCGTCGGGGCGCTGTCGCATGGATCCAAGCCGCGTCGGGCTTCTACCTCGCGCTGTTTCTCTTGATCCACCTTGGAGCGGTCCTGTTCGGTCGAGCCGTGCTTGGACTCGACACTAATTTCTTCTACGCCGCAGCGGGTATGCACGCGCCACCGTTCCAGTACTTCTTTGTTCCGTACTACTACGTTGCTGTTGTTGCACTCTTCCTTCACGTTGGCTGCGCCATTTATTGGAGCGGTCCCGTTGCCTTTCGCGGCCAGACTCTTACCGTTGGCGTTGCAGCCCTCGGAGGTGTAGTGGCTTCCACGCTTCTCGTAATGTCGCTCGCTGGCAATATTCAGTCATTTGAAATACCGCAAAAATATCTGAGTACCTATGGGCGCTAAGGCGGCTGACCTTCGTTCAACGAGCCGTGAGCATCGGTTCATGCGCCGTGCGTCAATTCGTGCTCGCTCAGCCCCAACCCTCTCACGCTCGTCCGTTAAACCAAGATTTTGACCCATTATTAAACGCAGCTTTTCACTTCAAGAAAATGAAAATAGAACACCGTATCACCGTATTGGCAAAGCCGGAAGCAATATTCCGCATCTACGAGGATGTTAAGAATTGGCACACTTGGGATCCAGATACGAAGCAAGCAACCCTCGATGGACCGTTCCGCGCAGGAGCTAGTGGCAAGCTAGTTCCCACTAAGGGGAACACTGTTCCCATGGTGCTCACTGAAGTCGAAGTCGGACGAAGCTTCACTGTTGAATCCAGAATCCCCATGTTTCGAATGGTATTCGAGCACACACTACAAACTAATGATTCCGGAACGGAAGTTGTTCATCGCATCACTTTCTCTGGGTTACTCTCCCTCATCCTTGGTCCCATGTTGGCAAAACAACTGAACGCAAACCTTCCAATCACACTGCGCAATCTTAAATTGCTCGCAGAGTGCGGCATTTTGACCGCTCAAGAAAAGCGCACGAAGTGACTGATTTCACTAGGCGCGGTTGCTGCGCCAGCGGTGCGACCGGCGCGCCTCAACCGGGGAGTTTGCGTCTCGTCATGTCGAACTTGGCCAGTCGCTCTTTGTTTCTTCTGAGCGATTGTCTCCGCAGGTCGGCCGACCTCTGCCATCGCTTTTCATTGAAGGCGAGCCATGTCGTGTCCGACGGCTGCATTCAAACACCAGGCGCCAAACCGATGGCACTTCGCGGCGTACAACTTCAGTTTCCTACAGAGGCTTCGAAAGCCGAAACCTTGTTGTGCGAAGCTCGATTGCTACGCAACTTAGAACTGCTGTTGGAAACGCAAAGTCCGGACCGATCGGTGGTGGCCCTCGCAGCTTGTCCGGAAAGACATGTGGAGATCCGCGCCAGCGCTGAAGGCACGGTATTCATCAGCACCCTGTTTGCTCCAACTCTGTACGAACTACTTTGGAAGGCTGTCGCACGCCTTGGCGCGACGCCAGCTTCGCCGTTCGCGGAACTACCGACTCAGTTAACCGTGCCCTAGGTGAAGCGGAGGGATCAACACTACAACTGGAAAGTATCACGAATGCTTGGAACGATCGTCCTCGCAATACAGCTTAAACGTCTCGCGCACTTTTGGGTCAAACGGATTAGTCGAATGTAATTTAACTCACCAAATCTGATACCCGGCGCATTGGCGTCCCAAGATTAACGTCTAGACCAACTAAACCACATGTCAGCACGTATTCCACTGTCCGACCGGGGTGTGACGCCATACGAAAGGGTCATGGGTCACGCGCCGCACGTTTTGGCCGCCTGGGCCAGCTTAGAGGACGTATTCTTCAAGTCTTCATTGCTGCCCACCGACTTGCTCGAGCAGGTACGGAGAACTCTCGCAAGCGTCCATGGCTGCGAGTATTGTCAAGCAAAGGGAGGTCCCCCGTCGGATAGACATGCGGTAATACGAACGTCACTTGCAGTCGGACTCGCACAGCAATTTTCAGAAGACCATCGGTTGATTGATGAAAGCATGTTGAATGTCGCCCGCAATCACTTCACCGACGCAGAAATTGTTGAACTCATTGCTTTCATGGGTTTTATGTGGGCGGGAGGCACCTTCGGTAATATCCTCGGCATCAAGCCGGCGGCGACCGACAGCTACCAAGCTAAGAACTCACAAAGCTTCGAGACAAACTCGTGATGCCCGCATCTTGAGCCACGACAAAAGCGCGTATGCTAACCCTCGAATCACTCGCCCCTTTCCATATTCAGGAGATGCTTGCCTTTGAGACAAGCAATCGAGACTTTTTTGAACTTCACATCAATGCACGCGCGCAAACCTACTATTCGGAGTCGGGCGTTGCGCAGGCGATCGAAGCTGCGATGCGCGAGGCTGAGAATGATGTCGCCTACCAGTATCTAATTCGTGATCACACTGAAAGACTTGTTGGCAGAATCAATCTCAGCAGAGTACGGCGCGCTCACTTCCACAGCGCAGAAATAGGCTACCGAATCGCTCAGAACGCAGGCGGGAAGGGCTATGCAACCGAAGCCGTCCGTCAGATCATCGACCGTGCGCTGGTTACGCATAGGCTCAAGCGACTCGAAGCGACTGCACGCCAAGAAAACAAGGGCTCTGTGAAGGTGCTCATGCGCAACGGGTTCTCGAAATTCGGACAGTCAACAAGGAGCTTTGAGCTATTAGGTCAGTGGTACGACCTTGTTCACTTTGAACTACGACTAGCGGCATAGGAACTCTAACCGTTTTGGTCTTACGGGTGCCACTACGACATAGTTCGTCAAACTGCCATGCAAACTGTGGAAAGATGTCGTGAGTATCAAAAACGGCCAGCGGATGCTGCAGAACCAATAAGCCTGCGAATCCCCCAGCGGTGAAAGGGAAGGACGAACCAAAGGTAAACCTTTCCAAACACATTGTGGACTACGCAGACCGTTGAGAAAACGGCGCTTGAACCAGTCGAACCCGTATCGCGAAGAACGGATAGTCTGAAGTCTAGATGGCTATTGTCTCTTCCAACTACGATTTCGCTTGTAGTAATCGCGTATATAGGCCAAGCCCCGATCTTTGCGCCTACTTCGTATCGATCACTAATTTTCGGCGTCATTATTTCGCAGGCGCTGGATGCTTCTAGCCCTACTCGCCGTGCAATCCAGTTTCGAGTGACCATAACGAGGTTTATCCATGTCGGCCTATGCGAAAAGACCGCATGAAACAGCTTGATCGGGTTTGACGACTCATCTTGCAGCACAATGCAGTACGAGTCTTTGTAGTACGCGTGCTCGATAAACCTCGCGTCTATTAGCGTGTTATCGGGGAACCCTCGTGACACGACAGTGGCAATCAATTCGGTATTCATCCTGACCAACGTTCAAGCTCGACCTTGCCCGCGGTTAAAACATCTGCAGTTTGGACTGTGAAGGCACCGCAATACTACGAGGCGTACGTCCAATGTACGACAAAGTAGATCGGCTTGACAGAGGCGTTTTTACTCACACTCGCTCAACTGACTTCCTCAAGGCCGCCCGTGCCAAGAGACGAGTCGAGTCCAGTGTCGGCAATGAAGAGTTCTCGTCACTTATGATGAGCGGAATCTCCGTGCATCCAAGAATGATTGCGTCGCACCCGCGCCCCTGCAGATCGTCGATTACCTGCTGAAATCGTGCCACGGTTTCTGGTCGGCAGACACCGTAGACAAGTTCGTCCATGATGAGGCGACCAATGTCGTCGCGGTCTACATCCCTTGGGCGTTCATACTCCAGACCGCGAGCCTGCAGTTTTTCAGGATAGATCTCGCTTGACAGCAACCACCTAGTACCGATAAGTCCAAGCTTTCGATACCCGCGTGCTACGGCTTCTGATGCGACCACGTCCGCTATGTGCAACCAAGGCAGGGGCGACGACGGTGCGACAAGCGAGAAGGCGCTATGAATCGTGTTATCAGGACAGATCAGAAAGTCGGCCCCGGCAACCGCAAGCTTTTGAGCAGATCTGAGCATGAGGTCGGCAACACCGTCCAGATCATTCGCTTCCAAGCACTTGACGTAGTGTGCCAGTGACGCGGAGTGGAGCGAAACCTCCGGGTAAGCGTGTGAGCCTAGTAAACCGGACCCGTCGGCGCAGATTGTGCGGTAACAAAGTGCTGCACCCTCTGCTGAGCAAGCAACGATGCCGATGTGAAGCGAAGACGACATGGTGAACCAGTGTACAGCGCTACTGTGCGGGAAGCCGCCTTCAAATTCTGCAAGCCGAAGGGATTCGGCAGGGCGTGTTTAGTGGCGGAGCAAGCTTACAAAATACTCACACCCCATTCTGGAGCAGCCTTGACTTGTGACTCCCTCGAGCTATTCACTCGGATGACGGTAAACATGCCAGGGTGAACCTCGAAACTCGACGGTCCTTTCGTGTTTGGCATGCACTGCCCGAGCCAATCGAATTGACGGCTCGTTCTCGGCATCGATGAGACTAATCGGTGCCTTTTTTCCTAAGTGTAAGAAGGCGGGCACCTGAATGGCCCGGACTGCTTCTGAAGCGTAGCCCATTCCCCAAAAAGGCCGAGAAAGAGCCCATTTGATCTCCGGCTCCGGCCAGTCGTTCGGGTACCAAAGCCCGACCGTTCCAATAACCTTTGCCGTACTTGACTCAACCGCTGCAAACGGCCCGTACCCTCGAATCGTCCAATGGCCAACCATGCTGCACATCGCGCGCCAGCTCTCACCCGCGCTAAGTGCTCGGCGAAAGGTAAATCTCGTGCACTCGAGATCACTGTAGTGTTCATGCAAGCTCGGCCAGTCGTCATGTTCGAACTGACGTAGTTGCAGTCTCGCAGTCCGAAGCTCGATAGGAAAGCAGGGCATGTTTTCAGTCAAAAAAGAGAAACCGGCGATTCGAACCAAGCGATTGGATGAGACTAAGCGCGTTAAGTCTATCTAATTGGCGATGAAATTCAGCAGCCTGACGCACGAGTTTAGTGGGGTCAGGCATAGCGGCATACACCCCAAAAATGCGGATAAATCGAATCTCGCCATAGCCCGCGCGGCACTGAAGAATCCCCTCATTACTTTGCAAGAGGAAGCCACCGGCGGTTAGATGAAGCTACGCGAGTTGCCCTCGCGCATGCTACGCTGGGCTGCGCCACTATCGTTGCCGCGCATCGCTTGCCGATGATCCAAAATACGTGCTGTATCGGAGTGCTTACTAGGCAACGATCGTTAGAAAGCGGAGCGTATAAAACGCTGGTCGTGCAAACTGGCGTGTATGCGAAGCTGGCAGCCGTGCTGGTTCACGCGAGAGCGGACAATTAATAACACCGCTGCACAATGGACATCATTCATGCTACGAACTGTCGGCTTCACTCACGCGCCTCATAACGTCCGCGACCTAGTTCTTGGCGTTTTGGTTTCGCGAAATGACAACGCCCACGATGTTAGCTTCAGCGTGCCAGCGCACGTGCTGCTGACGCTTAATCTAGTGCTCAACGGTACTTTATCCGTCTCGGGTCAAGAGTTGCCCAACGCGTTCGCCACAGGTCCACATACGCGCGCGCGCCGCTATTGCATTAGCGGTGGGGCCAGTTTGCTCACGCTGTTTTGCCGCTCCGAGTTGTTGACACTTTTGGGCTCCCAACGGGCTCATGAAATCGTCAACCGATGGTTCAAGGCAAGTGATATTTTTACTTCGTGGCAATGGCCCGAACAAACATCTACTCCGTCTAAGCTTCATTACGAGTCATTTATCTTTCAGCTCTTGCAATGCGCAAGCGTGACTGATATCGCTCGGCCCGCAAGTTCACAAGGCGCAGCCTTCGCAAACGCATTGCTGACCATGTACCATCGTCCCGAGATGAGCTTGGCGCGGGTGGCCGCGGAAATCGACCTGAGCGAGCGTAGTCTTCAGCGATTGTTTCGCCAGCGTTGGGGCATGTCACCTAAGCTCGTCCATCGCATGCTTCGCTTGCAGCGCTGTGTTGACCTCTGGGGCGATGAGCCTATCAACTCACTTAAGTTGTCTGATTTAGCTGCGCAACTTCTACTCAGCGACCAAGCTCATCTGGCGCGAGAATTTCGGGAGCTCGTGGGACATCCGCCGAGCAGCCTCAAATCCACACACTCTCAGGCTAACAACGGTGACTTACTCTGGGCTTTGAAAACCGGCAATACCCTGCTTACCCCGTTAGTGATGTCGGTTTTCTTCAAGACAAATGAAAAAGCTGCCACTAACAT
>JAAFJI010000134.1 GCA_013298045.1 Betaproteobacteria bacterium | reverse complement strand
GGCAAAGAGTGCCGGGCTCGCCGACGGCATGGCGCGGCTCACGCTCCAAGCGCCCTGCGTCTATCCCGTGTTGCAGTACGCTGCCTCGCGGCCGCTTCGTGAACAGATGTATCGAGCCTCGGCGACGCGATCAAGCGAGATTGGCGATGCCCGATTCGACAATAGCGAAGTGATCGAGAAGATTGTGGCGCTGCGCGACGAGGAGGCAAAACTCCTTGGCTTTGAGCACTATGCGGCGCTCTCCTTGGTGCCGAAAATGGCAGATTCGGCGCAACAGGTGCTTGACTTCATTCGCGACATGGCGCGTCGGGCGCGCCCTTTTGCGGAGCGTGACTATGCGGAGCTCGCCGAGTTTGCTGCGCGCGAGCTCGGTATCGAAACGCTTGAGAGCTGGGACGTTTCCTACGCGTCGGAAAAATTGCGCGAAGCGCGCTACGCATTCAGCGATGAAGCGGTGCGCCAATACTTTCCCGAACACCGCGTGTTGGCGGGGCTCTTTCGCGTGGTCGAGCAAATTTACGCAGTGAAAATCGTCGCTGGCAACGCCTCGGCGTGGCACGCCGACGTGCGCTATTTCGAGGTGTGCGACGCAGCCTCGGGCGATCGCATCGGCGAGTTCTACTTCGATCTCTACGCCCGCGAGAATAAGCGTGGCGGTGCCTGGGCCGACACTGCGCGCGCGCGCCGCGTGAGCCGCGGAACGCTGCAAACGCCGGTGGCGTACATGACCTGTAATTTCCCTTCGCCGGTCGGTGGAAAGCCCGCACTTTTCTCGCACGATGACGTGATCACGCTGTTTCACGAATTCGGGCATGGGCTGCATTTGTTGCTGACCGCAGTTGGTACTTATGGCGTGTCCGGTTTTGGCCATGTCGAGTGGGACGCGGTCGAGTTGCCGAGCCAATTCATGGAGAACTACTGCTGGGAGTGGGATGTGCTTTCGCACATGACCGAACATGTGGATTCGGGCGAGCCGCTGCCGCGCGAGATGTTCGACAAGATGTTGGCTGCAAAGAATTTCCAGGCGGGGATGGCAGTCGCGCGCCAGATGGAATACGCGCTGCTCGACATGCGGCTGCACACCGAGTCGCTCACCGTCAACCGCGAAACGCTGCTGCGCGTTTTGACCGAAGTTCGCGACGAAGTGGCCGTGGTCAAACCGCCCGCGTTCAATCGCATGCCATGGTCGTTTTCGCACATTTTCGCCGGTGGCTACGCGGCCGGCTACTACAGTTACAAATGGGCCGAAGTGCTCTCCGCCGATGCGTTTGGTCGTTTTGAGGAAGAGGGAATTTTGTCTGCCGTCGCGGGCGCTGCCTTTCGCAACGAGGTGCTTGCTCGCGGGGGAAGCCGCGACGCGATGACCAATTTTGTCGCGTTTCGTGGCAGAAAACCAACTGTGGATGCGCTTTTGCGGCACAATGGCATGATTGCCAGTTAAGACGCGGGTGCTACTCGCCGCTTCTTTGGAGGATACCCTGATGAACGTTGGAAAAATTGTGTTCGGTGCGGTAGTCGCGACAGTCGTGACAATCGCAACCACCGCGAGTGCGCAGACGGTCTATCGCTGGACCGACGCCAATGGGCGCGTTATTTATTCGGATCAACCGCCGCCGCCTGGTGCCAAAGAAGCCTCCGAGCGCAATGTGCGTGGCAATTCGATTCAGAACAACGAAGCCTCGCTTGCCTCGGGCGATGCGCAGAAGAAAAACCCGGTTACGTTGTTCGTGAGCGAGTGCGGCGAATCCTGCGACGCGGCCAAGGGCTTTCTGAACAAGCGCGGCATTCCGCACACCGTGATCGATCCCACTCGCAGCGCCGAGCTCAACAAAAAGTTTCGCGATGAAACCGGCGGCAACGTGATTCCGGTCATCAAAATCGGCGAGCGAAAGTTAAGCGGCTGGAACGAGGCGAATTGGTCGGGTGCGCTTGATTCGGCAGGTTACCCAAAGACACCGCCGTTTGCGAAGCCCAAGCCGCTTGAAGATTTGACTGGCGTCGACGCTGCGAAAAAAGACGCAAAGAAAGATGCGCCGAAAGACGCCCCGAAGGACGCCAAAGCGGGTGCGGCTAAAGCCAATTCTTAGCGAAAAAACCTTTCGATCTCGAACGCGAGCCCGCTGGCTCGCGTTTTTGTTTGTAGACACCGAATACCGTGGAGCGTGCTTTGAAGATTACAACCTGGAACGTCAACTCGCTCACCGCGCGATTGGAGCGTGCGCAGCACTGGCTGCGCGCCAACCCGGTGGACGTGCTCTGCCTGCAAGAGCTCAAAATGGAGACCGAGAAATTCCCGCACGCCATTTTTGAGTCGCTCGGCTATCGCGCCGCCGCGTTTGGCCAAAAAACCTACAACGGCGTGGCAATCGTGACGAAACTCGAAGCGCCCGAGCCGCGCGACGTGCTACGCGGGGTGCCGGGTTTCGCCGACGAGCAAAGCCGCGCCATCGCGGCGTCGATCGGCGACGTTCGCGTAATCTGCCTCTACGTCGTCAACGGTCAGGCGGTGGATTCCGAGAAGTTCCAATACAAGCTGCGTTGGCTCGAAGCGGTCAGCGCATGGCTTGAAGCCGAGCGCGCTGCGCACGAAAACCTGGTGGTGGTTGGCGACTTCAACATCGCACCGACCGACGCCGACGTGCACGATCCGAAAGTCTGGCAAGGTCAGGTGCTCTGTACCGATCAGGAGCGCGCCTATTTCCAGCGCTGGATCGATCTCGGTCTGATCGATACTTTTCGGAAGTTCGAGCACCCGCCGAAAACGTTTACCTGGTGGGATTACCGCATGCTCGGGTTTCAGAAGAACAACGGTCTTCGCATCGATCATGTGCTCGCCTCGCCCGCGATGGCAATGCGCTGTACCGAGTGCGTGGTGGATCGCAACGAGCGCAAAGGCGAAAAACCGTCGGATCATGCACCGGTCACTGCGACATTTTCGTAGTGGCCGCACCGTGAAATCAGAAGCGACTTTGTCGTGGGTTGCTTAGTATCCAAGTAAAACTCTAAGATATTGCCATATTGAATATTGCTTCTTTGCAATTTTTATGGAATATCGAGATAGCATTGAATCGGCAGAAAAGAAATAATATTGGGGGCAAAGACGGCTGATGCTGATCGCGTGACCCGCGATGATGTGCCTAGAAAATCATTCGGCGCGTCGAGCGGACCTTGCGCCATCTACGCTCGGCCTGGACACTGAACGCGCCGAACGTCTGGATCGTCCGCGTTGTCGCACGGCGAGCATTAGCGCTCGCACACCGAAACCAATAAGATAGAGATCAACCACGGTCGCGCGCAACAACAAAACGTTGAAAAATCCTTTCGTTACAACGCCCCGCGATCGCGCGCTTGCGTGGTTGCGCGCCAATGGCTCGCCGCGCTTGTTGATGTCGGCGATGTTGATGACGGTGATCGGCAGCTCGTTTCTCGCTTCTGTGCAGATGCATCAATGGGGCATGGTGCCTTTGTATCGCTATCCGCTTGCCGTTGCGTTCGGTTGGCTGGTATTTCTATTGCTCGTTGGTCTCTGGGTGGTGTGGCAGCGCTCTCGCCATGCACCGCCCGAGTCGAGTCCCCGTACGCTCGATGGCAAAGAATCAAAGCGCTCGCGAAGCGCAGATGGGTCGAGCATCGATGTGCCGTTCGAGCTACCCGGCAGCGGATCGTGGAGAGGACCGGTTGGCGGCCCCTGGGATGGCGGTGGCGGGCAATTCGGCGGCGCTGGTGCCAGCGAATCGTTCAGCGCGGTGTCGCCGGAACTTCCGTCCATCGCGCCACCGGAATTCGCTTCGAGCGAGTCGCTCGGTGTTTTGAACGTCAAGTCGAGCGGAGGCGATGGCGGCGTTGGTTTCGATCTCGACCTCGGCGATGCAGGCGCATATCTGCTGTTGGTCACCGCCGTGATCCTTGCCGCGCTCGCGGTGTTTGGTGCGGTGATTTACGCGGTGTACAACGCGCCGATTTTCTTTGCCGAATTACTCATCGACGGTGGCGTCGGCACCTGGCTTTATCGTCGCGCGAATGTAGCGTCGCGCCCGGATTGGATTCGCACTGCAATCAAACGAAGCGTCTGGCCAGTCGTCGTTTTGATCGTGTTGTTCGTCGCGCTCGCGTGGACGATGCAACATGTCGCGCCGGGCGCGATGAGCTTGAGCGAAGCCTTCGAAATCGTGGCGAAATCGTAGACGTCCCTCACGCGAACGAGACGGTCTTTCTCGAAGCTTTTGTTAGGCTGGGTTTTGTTGCCTCACCTTCGTCGAGCGATTGGTTTCAACGCGGAAACGACGTCGCAATACGCGATCGGCGGTCAGACGCGAACTGACCTAGTTCGTATGCGAGCTCACGCCCTAGATCACAACGAGTCGCCGAAGTGCGCAACCGCCTGGCGTGCAAGCGCCAGATGCCCGCGATTCGATTCGCAGCGCCAGTGGATTTGCGCTACGGCGCAGTCGCGCTGCAGAACACGACGCCTTCCGCATTCCAGCCCAGATTGACCAGTGCGCCGTAGACCGCGCTGTCGGTGGTGTACCGATGGGTTGGGTTGTCGGCCACGACGGCCGCGCCGCGAAAAGCCCGGTAGACGGGGCTGGCTGCGTTGGCGCAACTGCCGTTTGCGCCAGCGACTACCGGGGCAAATGCGTAGGCTTCGGTGCCTTCGTTGACCGGAAGGCCGGGCGCTTTCGCGTTAGCTGGATTGAGTGCGTTGAGTCCGGCGATCTCGTTGTCGAACAGGGTGTAGAAGTGGGCGCCACGGGTGAGGTTTTGCGCGACTTTGTCGAAGTAGTAGCGCACCAGCGGCTTGGTGCCAGCGTCGTTCGCGTTGTTCACAAGTAGTTCGTTGCCGGTGCGCGTCCAGCCAGGGGTGGCGTCGAGCGCGATTTTTTCGTTGGTGCGGGAGGTGTAGAAAAAATAGTCGGATGCAGCGTAGCGATACTCGGTGAGCGTTTTTAGAGGGCTCGCGACTTTGCGAATCCGATGGGCACCGCGATCCGAGACCCAGACTTGCCCGGCGGAATCGCTCGCGACACCCGAGGGCGACACGATGACCGCTGCCGTAGCCAATCCGCCGTCGCCGCTTGCGAGCGAGCCGCCGCCGCCCGCGACAGTGCTGATCTTGCCGTCGGCAGAGACGCGACGTACTCGATTGTTGATCTGGTCGGCAATAAGCAGGCTGCCATTGGTGCCGATGGCCAGCGCGAACGGCCCGGACAGTTGTGCCAAGGTCGCCGTCGCTGCGTCGCCCGAGAAGCCAGCGGTGCCCGTGCCCGCAACGGTGGTTATCGTTCCATCGGCAGCAATTTTTCGCACCCGGTGGTTGGCATAATCGGCGACAAATACGTTGCCAAGCGCGTCGAGCGCGAGCGCGCCGGGATAGTTGAGCTGAGCGGAGAGCGCATTAGCGCCGTCGCCGGAGAACCCGGCAGCGCCGGTGCCCGCCACTGTCGAGATGATGCCGGTCGCACTGACCCGCCGAACGCGGTGGTTTTGCGCGTCGCCTATGTAGATTGAGCCGTCCGGTGCTGCGACGACACCGATCGGATTGTTAAGCGATGCAGCGGTCGCGGCAGCGCCGTCCCCAGAGAATCCTTCGCTGCCGTTACCGGCAATCGACGAGATTACGCCATCGACGCTCACGCGGCGCACTCGGTGATTGCCGTAGTCGGTGATCAGCAGTTCGCCAGACGCCGTGAAAGCGATCATCGCCGGGTAATTGAGCGCTGCCTTATTTGCCGCAGCACCGTCACCGGAAAAACCTGCACTGCCGATGCCGGCGACCGTTGAGATCACGCCGTCAAGCCCCACCTTGCGCACGCGATGGTTGAGCGAGTCGGCGATAAAGAGATTGCCGAATCGATCGATCGCGAGACCGTTGCTGCCAAGCAAATTTGCGCTAGTGGCGGCGGCACCGTCGCCGACAAACCCGGGCACGCCGGTTCCCGCCACCGTTGAGATGTTCTGCGCGCCAACGGCCGCGACGAGCGAACTAAGCGCAAGCGCGGCTAGGGCGCGGACGAGCGGTGACACCGAACAGACCATTGACTGGCGAAACGAACCCATGAGCTGGCTTTCAACGACTTTGCAGAACACGCTATTTTGCAATATCGGCGGTCGATGCCGGCAGACGTCGCCTGCTAAGCCTGGATCAGGTTCGTAGCGCCGTTCGCAATTCGCTGTGGCGCGGTGGATCGGCCGGTTTTTCGCTCGTAGCTTTTGCCGTTCGCGCTCGTACGACTTGCCCCTTAAGCCACGCGACGAGCGGTTGCCACGCCTCCAGCTGCTGCTCGGTACGGGTGCGAGGAAGATCGTAGATCGACGTGCCATCCCGCGCGCACTGGGGATAGAGGACGCTATCGGGAACGTAGGCGATGACTGGCAGTCCGCTGCGCTGGAAGAAACTGGCGAGCTCCTGGGCGATTCGTGTGCGGCTGTCGGTTCGACTTCCGACCAGACCGATCGCCACGCGCCCGCTTTGCACATTTGCATCCTGATGTAATTTAAGCAGGAATTTGGCCGTCGCCTCGATGTCGAACACCGATGGATTCACCGGCACCAAAACCACCTGAGCCCGCGAGAGCAGGTACGTGCGATCGGCGCGACGCAGCCGCGCGTGAGTGTCGATCACCATCCACTGCGGAGCAAATTCGCGCAACTCCCCCACGTCGCTATCCTCGTTCCACGCCATGATCCGTGGCAGTGCGTCGGGACGTCTGGCGAGCCAATTGGTCGCCGATTGCTGCTTGTCGAGATCCATGATGACCACGCGCTGGCGCAGTGAGGCGAGCATGCCGGAGATATTGGTCGCCAGTGTGGATTTCCCCGCGCCCCCTTTTGGATTGGCAACGATGATGGTGAACATTTCGCCGAGCTCTTTCGCACGCTATCTTTTGAGAGTCGAGTTTAGCGCGTTACTGCCGCGCAGCACCGCCACAATTTTGCTGCGCTTATCGAGCGCGCTTTGCGGCGACCATCGACTGCAACCATTCGAAAATCGGCGGCCAGTCGGCCCATGACTCCTCGGCGCGAGAGCGCGGCTGGTCGAACACGGAGAGGCCGTCTCGGGCGGCGTGCACGTAGAGCTGAGAGTCGCGGATATGGGTGAGCACATCGAGCGAAAGCGGTTCCAGAAACTCGTCTAGGTTCGACGCGGCAACGGTGCGCTGATCGACGCGCGAGCCGATGATTGCGATTGCGCGCTTGCCGTCTTTGACCGGTTTGAGCGCAGTCAATTCAGTCAGAAAATCCGCGGTAGCCTCAAAGTCGAACGCCGATGGAGCGACCGGCACCAGCACCGCATCGGCTTGTTTCACAAGTTCTGCGAGCGGCGCGTCGTGCAGACCGGCGGGTGCATCGACGATGAGCCATTGCGGTGTGTAATCGGCGATCACCTTTGGGTCGGTGTCGGGCAGAGCACCTCGCACCTCCGGGAAGCCGCGCGGGCGGCGCGAGAGCCAGCGCGCGGCCGAGCGCTGGCGGTCCATATCTTTGATGACCACGCGCTGCCGCTTTCCGGCGAGGTAAGCCGCCAGGTTCGTGGCAATCGTGGTTTTTCCCGCGCCGCCCTTTGGGTTGGCGACCAAAATTACGTACATCGCAGGCTCCCGTGAATAGATCGCAATCGACCGGTTCTAACGGCAACTGCGCAGGCTGTTATCGGGAGTATAGGGTGCGTACTGGCCGAAGGCAAAGGGCAAAACTGACCCGGGCGCCGGACATCAAAAAATCCGGTACGAAACCCACCATGCAACCGCTGCCATGAATGCAGAGGCAGGAATAGTAAAGATCCACGCCCAGACGATGTTGCCAGCAATACCCCAACGCACCGCTGAGAGCTTACGCGAAGCACCGACCCCAACGATCGCGCCGGTGATGGTGTGGGTCGTCGACACCGGTATGCCGGCCGTCGACGCAATGAACAGCGTCATTGCGCCACCGGTTTCGGCGCAGAACCCACCGACCGGCTTGAGCTTCGTGATCTTCTGCCCCATCGTTTTTACGATGCGCCAGCCGCCAAAAAGCGTGCCCAGCGAGATGGCTGCGTAACACGAGATGATTGCCCAGTAGGGCAGCGTATTGACGTCTTTGGTTGCGTAGCCCGCAGTGATCAGCAGCAGCCAGATGATGCCGAGCGTCTTCTGTGCATCGTTGCTGCCGTGCCCGAGGCTATACAGGGCGCAGGAGACAAGCTGCCCACGGCGAAACCACTTATCGATTTTTCGCGGCGTCGCGCGGCGACATACCCACGAGACGAGCAGCATCAGCAGACCGCCCAATAAGAAGCCGAGCATCGGCGAGATGAGGATGAAAGCAACGGTCTTTCCAATGCCTGAAGTGATGAGCGAACCAGTGCCCGCCTTCGCGACCGCTGCACCGATCATGCCGCCGATCAGCGCGTGCGACGATGAAGACGGAATACCGTAGAACCAGGTAACGATGTTCCAGGCGATAGCGCCCACCAGGGCACCGAAAATAACGTGGTAGTCGACGATATTTGGGTCGACCATGCCCTTGCCGACGGTCGCCGCAACATGCAGACCAAAAACGAAGAGGGCGATGAAGTTAAACAGGGCCGCCCAAATCACGGCCTGTCCGGGCTTGAGCACCCCGGTTGAGACAATCGTGGCGATAGCGTTGGCGGCGTCATGAAAACCGTTCATGAAGTCGAATGCAAGCGCGAGTGCAATCAGAAGGATCAGCACCCACAAAATCGTTGCAGATTCCACGGCGGTGTCCTAAGCGTTCTCGATGACGATACCCTGAATGACGTTGGCGACGTCTTCGCAGCGATCGGTAATTGTTTCAAGCAATTCGTAAATCGCCTTCATTTTGATTAACTGCACCGCGTCGCGCTCGGTGCGGAAGAGCTTTGAAATCGCGCTTCGCATGACCCGGTCAGCGTCGGATTCGAGCCGGTCGATCTCCTCGCAGATTTTCAGAATGGTGGCCGCGTTGTCCATTTTCGGGATGAGCGCAACGGCGGATTTCACCCGATCGGCGCAGGCCAGGCAGATTTCGGCGAGCTGCTTTGCCTCGGGCGTTACGGTTTTAATGTCGTAGAGCGACACCGATTCAGCAGCATCCTGCATTAAGTCCAGGATGTCGTCCATGTTCGAAATCAGCTGATGAATTTCCTCGCGATCAAGCGGGGTGATGAACGTTTTGTGCAGCAGCTGGATCGTGTCGCGGGTGTAGCCATCCGCGCGCTTCTCGATGGCATCGATCGCCTCTGCATGATCGCGCAGGTCGGTCACGCCTTCGCCTAAGGAATTCATCAACGCGACTAACTCCTTGCCGCCCTCCACGATTTCGTTCGCGTGCAGGTTGAATAGCTCGAAGAAGTTTCCCTCTTGCGGCATGAAGCGTCCGAACATGGCGGCATCCCCGTTTTCTGATGTTGCAGGATTCTAGCGGTGCTCGCTCGATCCGGATTTGCCTTAGACCGTTTGTTCGAGCGCCTGCGCGAGGCACTCGGCGAGTCTCTCGATCGACAGCGGTGCCGAGCCCTCGGCTTTGTTATTGACCACGACCCAGGATGGCTGCGACATGCGATGGCACTCAACCAGCAGTGCTGCGATCTGTGCACGCCCCTGCGTATCTTCGTCGACCAGGGCGTTAAACGGGCGATACCGCTCTTTCGCGGTTTCGTACTGAAGCCCGGAGTGCAGGCTCCATCGAATCACCAAGGGGCTTCGCCCCGACTCTCGCCAGAAGCGCGCCTGCGTCGCCGCATCCGGCATGCGCGCGTGAATCGCAATGCAGTGGCTCGCGCCGCCCGCGCACAGGGCTGCCAGGTAGTCATCGGTGAGTAACTCCGGATCGCGGAGTTCAACTGCGTAGTGTGCACCGCCATCGAGCTTCGGCAGGGCCAGCAGAAACTCTGCGAGCCGATCCGCAAATCGCGCGGGCGAGCG
>JAAFJI010000133.1 GCA_013298045.1 Betaproteobacteria bacterium | reverse complement strand
GGGAACCACATTGCTCGCGGGCAAATTGCCGCCTTCGACAGCGCTAATGCCAACCACGGCGGTATCAAGCGGGCTCACGTTGCGCGACACGATCGACTGCGCGGCGAGAATGATGTTTGCGGCAACTACCATCGGATCACGAAGCAAATGCGGACGCGCCGCATGACCGCCGCGCCCGTTGATCGTAATCGTGAACGAGTCCGCCGAGGCCATGAACGGACCCACGCGCGTGCCCCATTTGCCGAGATCGAGGTCGGGACGGTTGTGCACGCCAAAGACTTGCTTGCAATCGAAGCGATCGAACAAACCTTCCAAACACATCTTCTCACCGCCGCCACCACCTTCCTCTGCAGGCTGAAAAATCAGGTGGACAGTTCCCGCGAAATTCCGCGTTTCCGCCAGATATTTAGCGGCACCAAGTAGCATCGTTGTATGCCCATCATGGCCACAGGCGTGCATGGTCTTCGCGCGCTTTGAGGCGTGGAAAAACGTGTTGTACTCCTGCATCGGGAGCGCATCCATGTCGGCACGCAAACCGATACCTGCGCCTCCACGTTTGCCTTTGATGACGCCAACGATACCGGTCGTTGCGATGCCCGTGTGCACTTCGTCGACGCCGTAGCTCTTCAGTTTTTCAGCAACGAGTGCCGACGTTCGAACTTCCTGAAATCCAAGTTCAGGGTTCGCATGAATATCGCGACGAATGCCGACGAGTTCGTCGATGAACGATTGAGGGAGGTCGTTGAGTTTCATAGACGTGACACGGTAGGAGCGAGCTTGCTCGCGAAACGGTCGATCAATCGCGCGATAACGGTACTCGCGCGCGGCGTCAGATCATCGCGACCAAGGTCGCTCCTACCTTTCATTGCGAAAGTTCCTTCTCCGCAATCGCAGCAAGCAATCCAGCACCCGTCGGAATGATGCGATCATCAAAGTCGTAGCAGGGGTGATGCAGACCGAAGCTCGTCTCCGATTGAATACCCACCCAGATGTAAGCTCCGGGGATGGCTTGCAGGAAGAATGCGAAATCTTCGCCGCCGGTGTTCGGGAAAATTTCGGTGATCACATTGTCGTGACCAAACACTTCGCGACCGACCTCGGCCGAGAGCGCGGCTTCGCGAGGATGATTAACGGTCGCCGGATAGCCTTTGCGCAGCGTAATCGTGCCTTTCGCACCAAACGCAGCGGCCGTGGTCTCAACAATTTGCTGCATTCGCGCGAACACGGTGGCCTGGGTTTCAGTGCGATAGGTCCGGATTGTGCCGACCATTTTCACTTCGCGGGGCACCACGTTGTAGGTCGTCATCTTGCCGCCCTCGATCGCGCACACCGAGACAACCGCAGAATCGGCTGGGTCTACGTTGCGCGACGCGATGGTTTGCAGCGCAGTAATCACGTGCGACGCCGTCACAATCGGATCGCAGACGAACTGCGGCATGCCGCCGTGGCCGCCCTTGCCTTCGATCACCACCTCAAATTGGTCGGCTGCGGCCATCATCGCACCGTTTCGAACCGCCATCTTGCCAAGCGGAACCCAGGGCGCATTGTGCAGCCCGTAGATTGCCTTCATTGGAAAGCGAACGAACAATCCGTCATCGATCATTGCTTTCGCGCCGGCAGCTCCCTCCTCGGCAGGCTGAAAAACACCATAGACTGTTCCAGCGAAATTTCTAGATTTCGCCAGATATTTCATGGCACCCAAGAGCATCGTTGTATGCCCGTCGTGCCCGCAGGCGTGCATGAAGCCGCCGTTCTTCGATTTCCAAAGAACGCTGGTCTCCTCGTTCATCGCGAGGCAGTCCATGTCGGCGCGCAAGCCGACCGCTGCGCGGCTTTCACCGAGTTTGCCGCGAACCACCGCGACCACGCCGGTGCCGCCGATGCCAGTATGCACTTCATCGACGCCGTATGCCTTTAAGCGATCGACGACCAGCGCGGCAGTGCGATGTTCTTTGTAGGCATGCTCCGGATTCTGGTGAATGTCCCGGCGAATCTCGGTCAGCTCGCCGTGATATTCGCGAATGGATTCGGTGACTTTATTCGGGTTGTACATCTCGAGGGCTCCGAATTAGTGTCCCGCCGTCGAGCGTTCGATGCGAAGCCTCGGATCGACCAGGTAATACAAAAGATCGACGATCAAATTGATCGTGACGAAGATGAGGGCGATCATCACAAGATACGCCGCCATCACAGGGATGTCCGCTGCCTGCACCGATTGGATGAAAAGGAAGCCCATGCCGGGCCACTGAAACACCGTCTCGGTCACGATCGCAAACGCGATGATTGCGCCGAGCTGCAAACCGGTAATCGTAATGACCGGCACCAGCGTGTTTTTGAGCGCATGCCCGAAGTGGACGGCGCGGTTGGTGAGCCCGCGCGCTCGCGCGAACTTGATGTAATCGGTGCGCAGCACTTCCAGCATTTCCGATCGCACCAAACGCATGATGAGCGTCATCGTGCCGAGCGAAAGCGTGATCGAGGGCAGTATTAGCGCCTTGAGTCCGCCAGTGGTCAGAAAGCCGGTCGACCACCACCCGAGTTGCGTCACATCGCCGCGCGAGTAGGACGGAAGCCACTGCAGCGTGACCGCGAAGACGAGAATCAGCAAAATTCCGATCAGAAAGGTCGGCAGACTCACGCCGATCAACGAAACCGTGAGCAGCACCTGCGAGAGAAAGCCTTTTCGCCGCAATGCCGTATAAACACCCATCAGCAAGCCGCCCAGGAGCGCAAGCGCTGCTGCGCAAAAGGCCAGCTCAAGCGTTGCTGGAAGCCGCTCTTTGATGAGTGTTGACACTGGCCTCGCCTGCCGAAGCGACAGACCAAATTCGCCCTTGACCGCATTGCCGATGAAGCGGCCAAACTGCACATAGGTCGGTTGATCCAGCCCCAGATCGCGGCGCAGCTCTTCGCGCTGTTCGGGCGTTGCGTCCTGGCCGAGCATCAGGTTGACCGGGTCGCCGACGTAGTTGAATAAGGAAAAAGCAACGAAGGCGACCGCCAACATCACGAGCACAGCTTGGAAGAGACGACGCAGGATAAACGCGAGCATTCGGAACGATTTTGACTGAGACGCAAGCTGAAGATGTTACTCGTGCTGCGAAGCAACATTCATGCGCAAAGCGAATAAAAAACGAAGCGACGCTAAAACCCGGCGCAAGTCCGCGCGAAGGCAGCAATGCGTTCGCACGGCGTCTACGATCGGCTCACCTTCCGCCGCGCCATCTGCGTAGCAAACAGGCAGACCGCTGCCGCATTGGAGACATTCAGGCTCTCGACTGCGCCCTGCATCGGAATGGCCACCAGCGCGTCGCAGCGCTCGCGAGTCAATCGACGCAGTCCCTTGCCTTCGTTGCCAAGCACCCATGCAAGCGCACCGTCGAGGCGGGTGTTGAACAGGGTCGCCTCAGTTTCCATCTCGGCGCCCAGCACCCAGACGCCTGCGGCTTTGAGCGATTCGATGCACTGCGACAGAT
Organism: Betaproteobacteria bacterium; assembly: GCA_013298045.1. Classification (GTDB taxonomy): domain Bacteria; phylum Pseudomonadota; class Gammaproteobacteria; order Burkholderiales; family Casimicrobiaceae; genus Casimicrobium. Next base: position 6,648 of record JAAFJI010000133.1, on the reverse strand, counting down.
TGACGACCTCGCAAACCGGCGTGGTCTCGGTCGCGCCGCTCGCGGCCTTCATTGCGACAGCGGAAAGCGGTGCTGACCCGTGCTTCGGAGCAATGACTGCGTCTGCACCGAACGCGTCGGCCGAGCGAATGCAAGCGCCAAAATTGTGCGGGTCTTGAATCTGATCTAGGAGCAAAAAGAGCGGGGGCGCGCCGCCTGCGCTCGCGCGTCGAAGGGTAGACGCTAACAAATCCTCAAAACTCGCACCTTGGGTCGCGCCTTCAACCAGTGCAACCACGCCCTGGTGTTCGTCAGACTGTGCGAGCGCACGAAGACGCGAACTATCGACACGCGAAATCTCGATTGCTGCGGCCTCAGCCGCGAGCTGCAGCCGCGCGATCCGCGCGTCGTCGCGGTCGACGTTTGCATAGAGTTCGACAACGGTGTCTGGGCGTCGTTCGAGCCGTGCCGTCACCGCGTGAAAACCCATGATACGTGTAAGTTTCATGGCATAATTATGGGCTAGGTTGACTGCACGCACCCAGTTTTTTTGGAATCGCGCAGGCCACACCGAATCGAAGCCCATCGAAAATTGTTCGAACGCGGCAGAGACGTGCCGATGTAGCTCAGTTGGTAGAGCAGCGCATTCGTAATGCGAAGGTCGGGAGTTCGACTCTCTTCATCGGCACCAATCGACTTTCGAATGTGCGAGGCACATTTGAAACAGGATTGGGCTAAACATGAGTTATGCGCGAATAGCGCCGGCTCATTCTCCTGCGCGTGCCGAACGCAACAATCATGTTCATGCGGCGATGTTCATTGCAATCAGCAATCCGCGAGCGATGAAAAGCAGCTTCAGAGCGAGCCGGAAGCCCTGACCGCCTCCAAGCGCACAGAAATCCGCTGATCAATGGACGCGAGCTCCAACGCCAGCCGCTCGCGATCATGCGCTTCGGTCGCCGAAATCAACGCAGCCCGCAACTCACTACGCCGTCGCATTAACTCAATCTCTGGCGGATAAAAACCGGCGTCCTTGAGGATTTTGAATCCCATGCGGAATTCTTCCGGCGTGTCATCCCAACCGTCCGGGGTAAGAAGCGGCCGACCGTATCCCTTCGCGGCTTTTAGCTCGCCGCTTTGATGTGCTTCGGCAAGCTTACGCGAAATTTCGTCTTCAACGAGCTCTAGGCGCGTGGGCATGGGTGGCTCCGGCAAGGATCACACCAAAAGTATATGCGCCCCTATTCGTCGCCTGCGATGACCGGCGGTGCAGCCGGTGCCAGAGCGCCCTCCGCGCCCGCCTCACGGGGGGGGCGCGGACTGCGACCGCGTCCACCGCCGCGCCGTGCGCCGCGCCGATTGCGCGAACCACGCGGATTGGCAGCGTTGAGCTGCCCCGGCTCTCCGCCGGCAGCGAGCGCACCATCGGCGCTCGCGACAATGTTGGGGTCGCCGGCGGCGCTCGCTTGATCGCGCGGACGCGGCTGACGGGCTCGGCCATTGCCGCGACCGTTTCGTCGGTTATTCGCGCCACGTGGCCCGTTTGGCTGCCCACCCGGTCGCGGATTTCCCTGGTTGACCGTGGGCGGCGTAATCACATTGCCGTTCTCGTCGAAATCGAGCGGCACGTTCGCGCGTTGCACCCGTCCACGCCCGCGATTGCCCCGGAAGTTCGGATCGATATTGCCATTGACTTCGCCACCGCCGCGACGCACTTTGTTGCCGCGCGGGCGACGATTGCCCAGCGCCGCAGGATCGGTGGCACCGCCACCAAAACCGGGAAACTGTTGTTGTTGAAGCGACATGGCGCTGCCGAAGTTGTCGCCACGCGGCGCACCGTTGCGGCCGCGTTGCATGCGCCCACCCGTACGACGATCGCCGCGCGCGCCGGGCATCGCAGCGCTCGCTGGTGCGCCATTCCAAACGGCCTCGTGCTCGGTTGCCGAACGCATTGGCCCGACCGGTCCCTGTTGCGGTAACTTGCCACGCGCGCCGCCGAAACGAGCCGCCTTTTCGAGCTTCTTTCGCGAACGCATTCCGACCGCTTCGAGGATATTGAACGTATCGTTCTCGTCGAGCAATTTGTATTGACCGCGCTTCAGCCACGACGGCATGTTGACTGCGCCGTAGCGCGTGCGAATGAGGCGGCTCACGGTCAAGCCGAGGTGCTCGAACATGCGACGCACTTCGCGATTGCGTCCTTCGTTAATCGTGATGCGATACCAGTGGTTCGCGCCTTCGCTGTCGCGATCGATCCGATCGAGCGAGAGCACGCGCGCAGGACCGTCGTCGAGCTCGATGCCGTCGATCAATTCGTCTTCCTGCTCGGGCGTGAGTTCACCCAAAATTCGCACTGAGTATTCGCGCATGATTTCGTAGCGCGGATGCATCATCCGGTTGGCGAGTTCACCCGATGTGGTGAAAAGCAACAAGCCTTCGGTGTTGTAGTCGAGACGACCGATTGCGATCCATTTGCCGTGATCGGGTCGCGGCAGCCGATCGAACACCGTGTCGCGCGCTTCCGGATCGTCGCGGGTGACGATCTCGCCCGAAGGTTTGTGATAAATCATGATCCGCGGTTTATCGTCGCCCAACTTGATGCTCACCTTGCGGCGCTTCACATAAACGCGATCGGATTCGTTGACGACCTGGCCGACTTGCGCAGGCTTGCCGTTGACTTCGACCTCGCCGTTTTCGATCAAGCTTTCCATCGCGCGACGCGAGCCGAGTCCTTGTTGCGCAAGCACTTTGTGCAGGCGTTCGCCGTCGCGCTCGCCATGCGTGTCCTCGCTCGCGTCAAGCGCTGTCGCATCTGCGACAGCACCAGCGGCATCTGCCTGGATGCGCGCATCGCGAATCGCGCGACCGCGATCGCTCTTTTCACGATTTCGATTGCGTGTCCGATTTCGACGCGCCGATCGATCCATCGGTCGGTTTGGATCGCCAAACGCGCCGGGATTCGGGTTCGTCGCATCGGTATCGCTTACTGAGTTTAGCTCTATCGCTGATTGCCCATTAAAATAAGGCGTTCGTGAGTTTTCCAAATCAATTCGTTGATCTGTATTTTCCGCAGTAACGCCATTTTCCATGGGGCGACTGTCAGAAAAGTTGCTGTTTTCGGCCGTTGCTGGATTCGGCGCGGCATCGCGACGCGGTCGACGCGAGCCGTGCGGGCGACGCTCACCCGGTGCGCGCACCGCAACCGAATTAGCGCCCTGCGCTTCCGTCGCGGTCGATCCAACCGCGCGTGCGCCGGGCTCACCATCAAGCACCTGCACCGCGCTGCTCGATCCGTCCAAGACAGGTGAGGCATCCGGGGCGGGCCCGCTTCGATCACGCGATGATCTCGGGCGCGGGGCTTTCCCGTCCGCCGGACGCGGAGTTCGCTGTTTTGCCGCCGCCTTTTGCTTTTTTGCCCACGCCGGATCGACGTTTCCGTTGACGTCGCCCGGTTCGTGATCGTCGAAGGCAGGCGCGTCGGTATCGTTGATGTCGTTCATGGAGTCAATGCACCGTGGGGGTTGAGGGCTGAACGTACGCGTTCGCGGATTCGGGGGCAGCGGCGGCTTCAAACAATCCAGCATCCGCAGATTCGGGTAGCGCCGCCGCTTCGAGCGTTGGCTCGTCGTGCGGCTCGGCGTCCGCAAGTTCGCGCTCGATGCGCGTCTGTTCCGGGTATACCGGCTCCTGCGGTACTTCCGGAATTTCGAGCGCGGGATGCGAATCGAGCTCAGCCAGTGGCGGCAATTCCGCGAGCGAGCGCAGATTCAAATCGTTCAAAAACTGTTTGGTCGTCGCGTAGAGCGCCGGACGACCCGGCGTGTCTTTGTGCCCGATCGTCTCGACCCAGCCGCGATCTTCGAGCGCTTTGATAATGTTCGACGAGACGGCAACGCCGCGAATTGCCTCGATTTCGCCGCGCGTTGCGGGCTGACGATAAGCGATGATCGCAAGCGTTTCCATCACGGCGCGCGAATACTTCGGCGGTTTTTCCGGCGAAAGCCGATCTAGAAAAAGCTGCATGTCCGCTCGCGTCTGAAAACGATAGCCGGTTGCCACCTGTACCAGCTCGCAGCTTCCGCGCTCTCGCCATTCGGCGGATAAATCCGCAATCAACAGGCGCACCGTCTCGGTGGGCACGGGCGGATCGAATACTTTGACAATTTCTTCAAGGGGCAGCGGCTCGGCACTGGCCATGAGCACGGTTTCCAAAACGCGTTTCGCGTGGGTGAGTTCGTCCAACGATGACACTCTCTTTTGAAGTAACTCTGGCTGCGGTTACGGGCAGACCCTGACTCTCGACGAAGTCATCAACGAGAAAACGCGAGATTTTTATTCGAGCGCTTCGTCGTTTGCCGCATCGGTGCTGACCGCAGTCATGATCCCGCCGTCGCCGACGAGTTGCACATAGATGGGGCTATAGGGTTCGGTTTGTGCGACGGATATCAACCGTTCGCGCGACAACTCTAAGATCGCGAGGAAAGTCACAATGACCATCGGCACCGTGGCCTCTTCCTCGAACAGACTGACGAATTCTACATGCACGCCCGGCTTCAAGCGTCGAAGCACGTTGGACATGCGCGCGCGCACCGACAATTCGTCGCGCGAAATCATGTGCGCACGGTTGACTTTCGCGCGCGCGAGAATCCAACTCCATGCCTTTAGGAAATCTTCCGGCTCTACCTCTGGAAGCCGCAATGCGGCTTGCTTCTGAACCATGATTTGCACAATAGCGAAATCACGCTCCGCAAGCGGCAAATCATCTAGACCTGCGGCGGCAAGCTTCATTTGTTCATATTCGAGCAAACGACGAACCAGCTCGGCGCGAGGATCGATCTCCTCTTTTTCGGCAGCCGGTGGACGCGGCAAGAGCATGCGCGACTTGATCTCGATGAGCATCGCGGCCATCAGCAGGTATTCCGCCGCAAGCTCGAAGCGCTGCGAGGATTTCATCGCCTCAACGTATTCCAGGTACTGGCGCGTCAAGCTCGCCATCGGAATGTCGAGAATGTTGAGGTTCTGCTTGCGGATCAAATAGAGCAGCAAGTCAAGCGGTCCCTCGAACGCATCGAGAATGACCTCCAACGCCTCCGGCGGAATGTAGAGATCCTTCGGCATCTCCGAAATCGGCTGACCATAAATCTTGCCGAACGAATGCGGCAAAGCGGCAGCGACGTCGATTTCGGGAGGTGTTTCTACGGTTTCCATTGGTTTAATTGTAGGTTGGGTGGAGCGAAGCAATACCCAACGCGCCGCGCGCTTGTTTTGTCCCCAATTGAAACGCTTTTGATGGGTATCGCTTCGCTCCACCCATCCTAGCGAACTACGCAGCCTTCGGCGGTCGAATCAGCGTCGGCCCCACTTCCTTCTCAATCGGCTCCCGCAGATCTTTGCGCAGTCCCACTGCGAACGCGATCTCGGCGGCCACGAACATCGGACTAATAAAGAGCCCCATCACATCGTCGACGAACGCCGGTTTCTTTTGTTCGTAGTAATGACCGATAAATTGCAGGGTCCAGCCGATTACAAACACGCCGACGCCACGAATCAGCCATGTGATCCACTCGTACGGCAAAGTCGCTTGCCCGATCGCAAGACACCCCGCGAGGAACAACGTCAAGACCAGCCCGAGCCAGAAGTCTTGCGAGAGATAGTAGATTGCAGCAAAGACCGTGATGATTAACGCGGGCGTGATCGCCACACCGCCAACATGCGCAAACGCCGGTCGCGACAGAAGTATCACCACCGAAAGCACGATCAGCGGAACGCCGACGAAATGCGTGGCGATATTGCGTTTATCGCGGTGATACGCAGCGTACATCGTTAAGTTTTCGATGCAGTTTTTCATGGTTCGCCTCCTAGCTTTCTAGTCGATAAATGAAGCCACAACCTCGATCTTCATTCGATCCGGGTCTTCGCAAAAAAGCGCGTAGTAATCTTTGCCACCGGCGAGCGGATGCTTGTTTTCGTAGAGCACGGTGTAGCCCTGTTTTCGCACCCACGCAGTGATCGCGTCAACCTGCTCACGCGACTCGGCATGAAACGCGAGATGGTTCAAGCCAACGCGTTTACGGTGATACGCGTGTTCCAAATGCTCGGCCTCGGTTTGCACGAGCGTGATGTAGGTGTCACCCAACTCATACGTCGCTCCAGTCTTCCACTGCGCACCTTTTTTGTAGCCAAGCTCACCTAAAAAACCGCCCCAAAAACGCTTCGACGTTTCGAGCGATGAAACGTAGAGCTCGACGTGATGCAGTGTTCCAAGGCGTGGCATAAGCGTTTTCGCAGGCGTTAGTCGATTTTGGCGAGCCCCATCGCATCGCGCACGTCGCGCATGGTCGCTTCCGTGACCTCGCGAGCCCGCGCGCAGCCTGCGCGGAGCACGTCTTTCACGTAGCCCGGTTTCGCTTCGATTTCGCGAATGCGTTCTTGCATCGGCGCGAGTTCGGCTTTCACGGCGTCGATCACCGGCTGTTTGCATTCGAGGCAACCGATACTCGCCGTCGTGCAGCCTTCGCGCACCCAAGCCTTGCGCGCGTCATCCGAGTAAATCTGGTGCAACGTCCACACCGGGCAATCGTCGGGATTGCCAGGATCGGTTCGCCGCGCGCGCTTGGGATCGGTTTTCATCGCGCGAATTTTTTTCTCGACTGATTCGGGCGGCTCGCG
>JAAFJI010000132.1 GCA_013298045.1 Betaproteobacteria bacterium | reverse complement strand
CGAAGCGCGTTTGAACGATCAGCACTTCTCCTCGCTTGTCGCGCAAGGCATCGGCACCTTGATCGGTTTGCAATCGATGATCAACATTGCGGTGAACATGGGATTCGCGCCGACTAAAGGACTCACCCTGCCGCTTATGTCCTATGGCGGAAGCGGCACGATTTCCGCGCTTATTCTGCTCTCCATTTTGCTGCGAATCGATTGGGAAAACCGTCGGCTCGCGAAGGGCTACAAGGTATGAGTAAGCACCTGGTGGTCATGGCGGGCGGCACCGGCGGTCACGTCTATCCGGGCCTCGCGGTCGCCCGTGCGATGCGCGAGCGCGGTTGGCGCGTGAGCTGGATGGGCACGCCCAACGGCATGGAGGCAAAGCTCGTGAACCCGAGCGAGTTTCCGTTTAAGGGCATTGCTTTCGAAGGCGTCGTTGGTCGCGGGCTGATGCCGAAACTTCGTTTGCCGTTTTCGCTCTTGCGCGCAGTGCGCGAAGCGAAAGCGCATTTCAACCAAATCAAGCCTGACGCTGCGATCGGTATGGGCGGGTTTCCCTCGGTGCCCGGCGGACTGGCGGCGTGGCGCATGAAGATTCCGCTTGCGATTCATCAAGGCGACGCCGTGGCAGGTGCGGCAAACAAATTGCTTGCGCGCTTTGCCCGCCGTTTGTTGACCGGTTTCGATTCGACGTTTGCCGATCGCGCCGACAAGCGTGTTGTTACGGGTAATCCAATCCGTCGCGAATTTGCGATGCAGCCCGTGCCGAAAGAGCGCTTTGCTGCGCGTGCCGGACCGTTGAATATTCTCGTGATGGGTGGGTCGCGCGGCGCATCGGCGCTCAATACGAAGGTTCCGGAGGCAATCGCTTCGATGCCGAACGCGTCGCGCCCTCGGGTCGTGCATCAAGCGGGTTCGGGGGCGTCGGCCGAGCTGCGCGCGCGTTACGCGACCATGGGTGCGGACGCAGAGATCGCCGATTTCATCGACGAATCCTGGAGCGCGATGGCAGCTGCCGACCTCTTCGTCGGTCGCTCGGGCGCGAGCACGGTGTCGGAACTGGCTGCACTTGGCGTGCCCTCGATTCTCGTGCCATATCCGCACCACGCAGATCGACAGCAGCTGCACAACGCACGAGTACTCGAACGCGCTGGTGCTGCGAAAGTCATTGAACAGCCGCAACTGACAGCGCAATCGCTCGCCGCCATGATTTCATCGCTCGACCGTGCCGCGCTTACCGTCATGGCCGAGCGCGCGCAGACGGTCGCGCATCCCGATGCCACCGCAAGGATTTGCGATGCGATTGAGACCATGACCGGCGCGGTCAGGGGCGGAGCGCGTCAATGAAATTTCGCCTGCAACACATTCACTTTGTCGGTATCGGCGGTATCGGCATGAGCGGTATCGCAGAGGTGCTGCACAATCAAGGCTATGTCGTGAGCGGCAGCGACGCCGCGAATTCGCCGACACTGCAGCGCCTCGCGTCGCTCGGAATTCGCACGACCGTCGGTCACAACGCCGCCAACGTTGCCCAAGCGCAGGTGCTCGTCATTTCATCGGCAGTGCGCAGCGACAATCCGGAGGTCGTCGCTGCGCGGGAGCATAAACTGCCAATCGTGCCGCGCGCGGTGATGCTCGCCGAGCTCATGCGCATGAAGCGTGGCATCGCAATTGCGGGCACGCACGGCAAAACCACCACCACGTCGCTGGTGGCCGCCGTGCTTGGCGAGGGCGGTCTCGATCCAACCTTTGTAATCGGTGGGCGATTGCATGCAGCGGGAACCAACGCGCGACTCGGTAGCGGCGAATTTTTTGTCGCCGAAGCCGACGAATCTGACGCCTCGTTTCTGCATCTCTCGCCAACGCTCGCAGTGGTCACCAATATCGACGCCGATCACATGGACACCTATGGGCACAGCGTTGAAAGGTTGCACCAGGCGTTTATTGACTTTTCGCAGCGCCTGCCGTTCTACGGTTCACTCTACGCTTGCATAGATGACGTGGGCGTAAATGCTGTGCTCGATCGAATCGCTAAACCGATCACCAGCTACGGGCTGAGCGAAGCCGCCGATGTGGTTGCGCATGAGGTGCGAGCCGACGGTGTGATGATGCGCTTTACCGTCAAGCGTGAGGGTTTCGCGCCGCTAGCGGTCGCGCTCAATCTCGCCGGGCTGCACAATGTGAGGAACGCGCTTGCAGCGGTTGCGATCGGCCAGGATCTCGGCGTCGAAGGCGCAGCTATCGCTCGCGCGCTTCTTTCTTTCGAGGGTGTCGGGCGTCGCTTCGATCGCTACGGCGAGATCGCTGTGCATGGCGGCGCTTTTGAGCTGATCGACGACTATGGTCATCATCCCGTCGAACTCGCGACAACCCTTGCTGCGGCGCGCGCCGCGTTTCCCGGGCGGCGACTAGTGCTCGCCTTTCAGCCGCATCGGTATACGCGCACCCGCGATCTGTTCGAGGACTTCGCCGCCGTGCTGAGCGAGGTTGATGTGCTACTGCTTACCGAGGTCTACGCCGCGGGCGAATCGCCCATTGTCGCCGCCGATGGTCGTGCGCTCTCCCGCGCGATTCGCTTGCGCGGAAAGCTTGAGCCAATTTTCGTCGAGCAGGTGTCCGATCTGCCAGAGCAGATTTTTGCGCTCGCTAAACCCGGCGACGTGGTGATGACGATGGGTGCCGGCTCGATTGGTCACACCGCAGCGCGCGTTCGATCAATCGCAGCGTCGCAAATCGGGGCCGAAGATGTTTAGCGATGTCGCGATCATGAATCGTATTGCTGCCTGGGTCGCGGCGATTTCAATGTGTGCGATCGGTTGGAGTCTGTTTGCATGGGCCAACTCGAAGAACGTGTTTGCGCTCCGACAAATCGCCGTGACCGCTCCGCTCGTCGAGGTCGATCCCGGTCTGCTCGAGTCGGCAATTCGCACCGATTTGCGTGGCACGTTTTTTACGGTCGCGCCGCATCGAGTACGCATCAACTTGAAGAAGTTGCCGTGGGTGCGCGAGGTGGTGGTTCAGCGCCGTTGGCCGTTTGCGCTCGACTTGAAAATCGAAGAATACAAAGCCATTGGCTATTGGGGCGACAACGAGTTGTTGTCCGATCGCGGCGAGATTTTTCGCGCTTCGTCGCGGGCGCCGATGCCGCGTTTCGACGGACCGCCGGAGTCGGCGCTCGAAGCGCTCGTTCGCTACCGCGAGAGCAAGACCGCACTTGCCGCCGTTGGGCTCGAAATTCAGTCGATTGCAATGTCGTCGCGCGGCGCGCTCACGCTCGGCACCCGAGGCGGGCTCGTGATCGAGCTTGGGCGTGAACAGTTCGAGCAGCGCCTCGCCCGGTTTATCTCCGTCTATTCCAGCTGGTCGAGTGCGCAGCGCGAAGGCGTTGCCCGCGTCGATCTTCGCTACAAGTCTGCGCTCACGGTGTCGCGAATCGGCACCGCGTCGCAGCTCAGTCAGGGAAACACGTTATGAGTGATTTGATTGCCGCACTCGATATCGGCACATCGAAGGTTGTGGCGCTCGTCGCCGAGGTAAACCCAGAGGGCACGCTATCGATCATCGGATTCGGCGAGCAGGCGTCCTCGGGGATGCGAAAGGGCATGGTCGTTGACATCGATGCGACGACTGCGACGATTGCCGCTGCGGTCAAGGAGGCCGCGGCAATGGCCAATTGCAAGCTCACGCAAGCCTACGTCGGAATTGCCGGAAGTCACATCCGGAGTCTGAATTCAAGTGGCATGGTTGCCATGAAGGAAACCGAGGTCACCGCGCTCGATATGGAGCGCGTGGTGGAAACCGCGAAGGCAATCGCGATTCCAAACGATCAGATTGTGCTGCACACCTTACCGCAGGAATACATCATCGATGGGCAAGAAGGCGTGCGCAAACCGCTCGGCATGAGCGGGCGGCGGCTTGAGGTGAAAGTGCACATTGTGACCGGTGCCGTGTCGGCGGCGGAGAATATTGAGAAGTGCGTTCGTCGTTGCGGATTGGAAGTACAAGAGCTCGTATTGCAGCCCCTTGCGTCGGCCGCTGCGTGTTTGACCCGCGACGAGATGGAAATTGGCGTCGGCTTGCTCGATATGGGCGGCGGCACCACCGACTTCGCGCTCTACACCGGCGGTTCAATTCGTCACACAGGCGTACTGCCGGTCGCGGGCGATCAGATTACCAATGACATTGCGATGGCGCTTCGAATTCCGAACAAGGAAGCCGCCGATATCAAACATCGCTACGCCCTTGCCTTGCGAAAGCTAGTCGATGTCGATGAGTTGATCGAGGTGCCGGGCGTCGGCGACCGACCCGCGCGATCGATGGCGCGGCACATGCTTGCCGAGGTCATCGAGCCGCGTGTGGAAGAGCTTTTTCAGTTGGTGCACGAACAGATGAAGCGCTCCGGCTTTGAGCCGCTGTTGCGGTCCGGAATCGTGCTCACCGGCGGCACCGCATTGCTGCCCGGTATCGCCCAGCTCGGCGAAGAAGTGTTTCACATGCCGGTTCGCGTCGCCTCGCCTGAGTACGGCGGACCGCTCAAAGACGTGCTCTGTGCGCCGAAGTATTCGACTGCGATCGGTCTTCTGATGCACGGTCGTGAGCAGATGACGCGAATGGCAGAGACGCAGCGCCGCACCGGTGCTGCCGCTGGGTTGTTCGCGAAGATGAAAGATGTGTTCGGGTTCTAGGGCTCGGGTGGTTGGTAGCAAAGTGCGGAAGAAGTCGTCTGGCGGATACGAGCGTTTTTCTGAGTTGAGTTTTTTTGTTTTGGTGTGTTGTCTTAAATAGGAGCGAAACATGTTTGAGATCGTTGATGAAAAAAGGGATGGCGCAGTCATTAAGGTGATCGGCGTCGGTGGCTGCGGCGGAAACGCTGTCGAGCACATGATTAACAAAGGCGTCGCCGGTGTCGAGTTCATCGCCGCCAATACCGATGCACAAGTGCTGGACAAAAATCCGGCAACCCATCGGATTCCCCTGGGTGCGGAATTGACGCAGGGGTTGGGAGCGGGTGCCAAACCAGAGGTCGGGCGCGACGCGGCGATGGAATCGAAGATGGCGGTTCAGGAAGCTATTCGCGGTGCAGACATGCTGTTCATTACCGCCGGCATGGGCGGCGGCACCGGCACAGGTGCCGCGCCTGTGGTTGCGCAACTTGCCAAAGAAATGGGCATTTTGGTGGTGGCGGTCGTCACCAAGCCTTTTCGCTTCGAAATGCAGAAGCGCGAGCGCACCGCGACGGCCGGTATCGAGGAGCTGCAAAAGCATGTCGATTCCTTGATCGTTGTGCCAAATGAAAAGTTGATTCAAGTGCTCGGCCGCAACATTTCACTGCCGGCGGCGTTTGCGGCGTCCAACGACGTACTGCACGGCGCGGTCGCGGGCATTTCCGAAATCATCAACAAGCGCGGTCTTGTAAACCGCGATTTCGCCGACGTGCGCACGATCATGAGCGAGCTCGGCATGGCGATGATGGGCACGGCCGTTGCAAGCGGTGTTGATCGCGGCAAAGCCGCGGCAATGGCTGCGATCAAGAGCCCGCTGCTGGAAGACGTGGATCTCCAAGGCGCACGCGGCGTGTTGCTCAACATCACAACATCGAGCGATGTGGAATTGGGCGAACTCTACGATGTGACCGATACCGTGCAGGAATTTGTGTCGCCGGAGGCAACCGTGCTCTGGGGGCACGTGATCGATGACACGATGGGCGACGAGATGCGGGTGACCATGGTTGCCACCGGGCTCGGCGCAAAGCGCAAGATGCAGGCCGTGCAGGGCGGGATCATCACCGCGCCGAAATTCGAACTACCGTCGCTGCGCACCGGTACTGACGATCTCCCGGTCGTCGGCGAAGCGGTTGTCGCGCCTCGCGCGGAAGGCATCGAGGTGTCCTACGACGAGCCGACGTTCACGCGCACGCCAGCGCGCGCTGGCGCACGTTCGCTGGAGATTCCGACGTTCCTGCGTCGCCAGGCCGATTGAGTGGAGAAGTGCCTGCGGTGCGTTGTGATTAAAGCTTAATATCGCAATGCCTCTGAAAATATGGGCTTTGGGAGCGATACAATGTATTTCAACATATAAAGTAATCGTTTCTTTAGTAATATTTAAACGGGCATTATGCGGTACTGCTGTAGTTGAAAATAGGCTTCGCGTCGAACATGACCAGCGCATTCGCTCCGCGCTGGCGCTTCGACCGCGAACCCGCAGAATCATCGACAATTGCGTTTCGCTTCAACGCTCCCCTCCTGGATCCCTGCACGCGTGATTGCCGATACTGAACAACAACACACGGTCGCCACGACAGTTTCTGCAACGGGGGTCGCGCTGCACTCTGGCGTGCGCACCCGTATCACGCTCAAGCCCGCGCCGGTTGATCACGGCATCGTGTTTCGGCGCATCGACCTCGCGCATGCGAAAGACATTCCCGCGCTCGCCGAACTGGTGAAAGAGACCCGGCTGGCGACGACGCTCGTCGTCGATGACGTCAAAGTCATGACCGTCGAACACTTCCTGGCCGCGTGCGTTGGGTGTGGTCTCGACAACGCCATCGTCGAGCTCGACAACGTCGAGGTGCCAATCATGGACGGCTCCTCTGCGCCGTTCGTATTTCTGATCGAAGAGGCCGGTCTTGTTGCGCAAGCCGCGCCGCGCAAATTCATCGAGGTTGTAAAGCCAGTGCGTGTTGAATTCGGCGACAAGTTCGCGGAACTGCTGCCAAGTGCGTCGTTTGAAGTCGATTTCACGATCGATTTTGCACACCCCGCGATCCCGGACGAACACTGCCGCGTCACGATGGATTTAGGTCCTTCGGCGTTTCTGGAACACATCAGCCGCGCCCGTACTTTCGGCTTTTCGTTTGAAGCGGACATGCTCCGCGCCATTGGACTCGCGCAGGGCGGCAGCATGGAAAACGCGGTGGTGCTCGACGAATACAAAGTGCTCAACCGCGAGGGTCTTCGCTTCGCCGACGAGCTCGCACGACATAAAGTGCTCGATGCAGTGGGCGACCTGTTTTTGCTCGGGCATCGGGTGAAGGCAAAGTATCACGCGTTCAAGTCGGGGCATGAGCTCAATAACAAACTCTGCCGCGCGCTCATCGCGACGCCCGACGCGTGGCGCTGGGGCTGAGCGGTCGGTTGCGACGCTGGCTTTGCGATCGATTACGACTATGCGATGCTTGGCCGCATAGAGTATGACTTACAAGGAGATTTATTCTCTAATTGATATTAAAGTTAAACCTGCCACAACTGCCGTTTAACAGGGCAAAGCACAAGTTAGCTTTTTTCGTTCGAAGTATCTGCGTCAGATCGGCTGTCACTTAGCGTTCTGGCGAATCGTTCGGCGCTAGTGTGCAGGCGCTCACTTTCCAATTTTTCAGCTTGCGCCATAAGATTTGCGACCTCTGGCTGCGACGGGATCGCGCGCGGTCGTCGTTTTTCGGCGACTCTGGATTGCACTGTTAGCGAAATTTCGTTAAATTTCAAACCTTTAGCGGCGAAAGCGGCCTCAATTTCGGGGCGAAGCAATCGCACCATGTGGGCGGCTTCGGCGGACGTGACACAGATCACCAACCCCAGGCCTGAGGAATGAATGGAGTGCACCGCGTTCGCAATTCGCGGAGGTAGGCACGACCTTAAAGATTGTTCTGAGCGAATGCTCGCACGCGCCTGCGCTAGCGCAGGCCGTAACTGCGGCATTTTCTCTAAGTATCCGGCGAGCCCCTGTGGGCGCGGATACAGTTTTCGGGAAGGACTCACGTGCAAATTATCGTCGTTTCAGGCGACTATCGTACGCGGCGAAACATCAATGTCGGCTGGCTCCATGTCGTGGGGCTGATCGCGGTGTCGCTCGCGGCGCTGGTGTTGACCGCCACGCTCGCCAATTACCTGTCGCTCAAATACGCCGCAACAAGCGATCACCCCTTGATCCGCCGCATCTTGCTCGCCGATCAGCACGAACAGGCGCGCGAGCGGCAGCAGCAGATTCAGGACAACGTCAATAGCCTCGCGGTGAAGCTCGGCGAAATGCAAGCGCACATGCTGCGGCTGGACGGACTGGGCGAGCGCCTGGCGAAAATCGCCGGTCTCAAGCCGCAGGAATTACCGAGTGCGACGGCAAACGCCGGTCGCGGCGGGCTGGCCACGCCGAGCACGCCGCTTTCGCTCGATCAGTTCACCCGCCAGCTCTCGGAGCTGCAAAAAGGCGTGGAGGTGAAGGCAGACCAGATGACGGTTCTGGAGGCGCTTCTGGTCGAGGGTAGCGCGCAGCGCAAATTCTTACCGACGTTGCCGCCTATTGAAAGTGTGAATTACACCTCGAACTTCGGCTACAGGATTGATCCGTTTAGCGGTCATCAATCGTTCCACGAAGGTGTGGACTTCGCCGCCGAAACCGGCACTCCGATCAACGCTGCGGCAAGCGGCAAGGTCATTACCGCCGACACCCATCCCGCGTATGGCAAAACAGTTGAAATCGACCATGGCAATGGACTCATCACCCGCTACGCGCATGCCTCCGAGCTTCTGGTGGTTGAAGGCGATCTGGTGGTTCGTGGTCAGCGCATCGCAAAAGTCGGATCGACCGGACGCTCGACCGGACCGCATCTTCATTTCGAGGTTCGCCTCAATGGCGCCGCGCAGAACCCGGCGCGCTTCCTCGCCGTCAAGTAGCCTCATCGCTCGCGGTCAAACCGCCGTAAAATCTAGAGTTTTGTGCGAACCGCGCTTCCTGGCGCGGTTTGCTTTTTTGCGAAACGCGTTTCCCAACCGCCGTTCGCATCGATTGCCCGCCCTTCACGGTTAACGTGACGCAGAAAAAAGAAGACTCATGTTCGACAACGTATTGAAATCCATTTTCGGCAGCCGCAACGACCGGCTGCTTAAAACCTATCGCGGTGTGGTGACCAAAGTCAACGCGCGCGAGCCGGCGATGGCCGCGCTCACCGACGAAGCCCTGCGTGGCAAAACCGTTGAATTCAAGAAACGCATCGAAGGCGGCGAATCGCTCGACGCGCTGCTCCCTGAGGCGTTCGCGGTGGTGCGCGAAGCAAGCAAACGCACGCTCGAGATGCGTCATTTCGACGCGCAGTTGATCGGCGGCATGGCGCTTCACGACGGAAAAATCTCCGAGATGCGCACTGGCGAAGGCAAAACGCTGATGGCGACGTTGCCGGTGTATCTCAATGCGCTGTCCGGAAAAGGCGTGCATATCGTGACGGTGAACGACTATCTGGCGGCACGCGACGCCGATTGGATGGGGCGCATCTATCGGTTTCTCGGCATGAGCGTGGGCACCATCCTCTCGCAGCAAGACACCGCAAGCAAGATCGCAGCCTACGCCGCCGACATCACCTACGGCACCAACAACGAGTACGGCTTCGACTATTTGCGCGACAACATGGAATACGCGGTGGCCGATCGTCGCCAGCGCGGTCTGAATTTCGCGATCGTTGACGAGGTCGATTCGATTTTGATCGATGAGGCGCGTACGCCCCTCATCATTTCCGGTCAAGCCGACGACAACATCGACATCTACTACAAGGTCAACGGCTTGCCTAAGCAGCTCGAACGGCAAGCAAACGAAGAGGCAAGCGGCGACTACCATGTCGACGAGAAGGGCCGTCAGGTCTATCTCTCCGAGCAGGGGCACGAAAAAGCCGAGAAGTGGCTGGCTGCCAACGGTCTGCTCGCGGCGGGCGCGAGCCTCTACGACGCCGGCAATATTTCGCTCATGCATCATGTGTACGCGGCGCTTCGCGCGCACTGCCTGTACAACCGCGACGAACATTACGTCGTGCAGGACGGCGAAGTGATCATCGTTGACGAATTCACCGGTCGCCTGATGTCCGGGCGTCGCTGGAGCGAAGGACTGCACCAGGCCGTCGAGGCTAAAGAAGGGGTGCCGATTCAGCGCGAAAACCAGACCCTCGCTTCGATCACATTCCAGAACTACTTCCGCCTCTACAACAAACTGGGCGGTATGACCGGAACGGCCGACACCGAAGCCTACGAGTTTCAGCAAACCTACGGTCTCGAAACGGTCATCATCCCGACCCACCGTCCGATGGTGCGTCGCGACGAAAACGATCTGTTCTTCAAAACCCAGGCCGAAAAATACGCAGCAGCGGTGCGCGATATTCGCGATTGCTACAACCGCGGGCAG
>JAAFJI010000131.1 GCA_013298045.1 Betaproteobacteria bacterium | reverse complement strand
GGAGCGCGAACTCGGCTTGCCTGCGTTTCCCGGTGCGTTCGTAGATTGGGACAACACCGCGCGCTACGGTAAACGCGCACGCCTGTTCGACGGTGCAACGCCTGAGAAGTTTGCGTCGTATTTCAAACAGCTCGTCGAGATCACCGCAAAACGACCAACCATTGAGCGCATCATTTTCGTCAACGCCTGGAACGAGTGGGCCGAGAGCACTTACCTAGAACCGGACACGGTGAATGGCTACAAGCATCTTGAGGCGGTGCGAGATGTACTGTCCGGCGCGAGCTCGGTTGAGCAACAATGCGTGATCAGCTAACAGAGCTTCATCTCAACCCAGCGAAGCATCAGTTCAAGCTGCCCATACCACGCAAACACCGCAATTAGCACGCCGCACACTGCGCACCACAGCAATATTCGTCGCACGATCGGCGTCTTGGTAGACATCGCTCGGGCGCGGCGATCCTCTGCGGAGTCCGGAGGGACGTTAAACGGGTTCACGACCCAATTTTACGAGCGCCGCGTCGTTCGCACATTTGTGACGACGCGATAGACTTTAAAGGATGAAAGAGACGCGCCCCCCCGACCTTTGGTCTGCGCATTGCAACGCTTGGCGCTGGCAGATTCCCGCACGCTTTAACCTCACACAGGCCTGCGTGGCGCGCTGGGCGGTATCGGGATCAACATTTGACAAGAATGCCCTGATTTTATTTGATTCGGATCGAATCGAGTACGTAGTCTCGTATAAAGAATTATTCAATAGAAGCGCGGTTTTATCTGGTGTATTAAAGAATCGCGGCTACCGACCAGGCGATCGTATCGCTGTGTGCCTTCCGCAACGCGCCGAAACGGCAGTTTCACTGCTCGCCATCATGATGCTTGGCGGCGTCGCAGTGCCGCTGACGGTGTTATTCGGCGTCGACGCATTGGAGTTTCGGCTACGGGATGCAAACTGCGCAGCGGTTATTTGCGATCGCACGCCGCTCACCAACGTCCTCGCAGTCAAGGAAAATTTGCCGACGCTGTGCGACGTGATCGTCTGCGACTTGAATGACGACGAGCCTCTGAACGATGCGGCAGTGTCATTTGACGAACTCGTCGCGAGAGGCAAACCCGACTTTACGATTGCCGACACCTTTGCCGACGATCCCGCGCTCATCATCTACACCAGCGGCACGACCGGTCCGCCGAAGGGTGCGTTGATTCCGCACCGAGCAATGTTCGGCAACATGTCGGGGTTTTTGTATTCGCACAATCTGCGCCCCGATCCGACGAAGCCGCTAGAAGACGTTGAGCCCTTTGTGTTCTGGTCGCCGGCCGATTGGGCTTGGACGGGCGGACTTTGGGACGCACTGCTGCCGACACTGTTTCTAGGTCAAACGATCGTCGGTTATCGCGGGCGCTTCGATCCGATTCGCGCATTCGAGTTGATGGAAAAATTTGAAGTCACCTCGACGTTCCTGTTTCCGACCGCGCTCAAAATGATGATGAAAGCGATCCCGAATCCGCGCGAGAAATACAACCTAAAACTGCGCTCGATCATGAGCGCGGGCGAGAGCGTGGGCGAGACCGTTTTCAACTGGACGCGCGACGCACTCGGCGTCACCACCAACGAGATGTTCGGTCAAACAGAGCTCAACTACATTGTCGGCAATTCACACGCGCTTTGGTCTGCCAAACCGGGCAGTATGGGGCGCGGCTATCCCGGTCATCGCGTTGCGATCATTGATGATGAAGGCAAACCACTGTCTGCGGGGTTAACAGGCGACGTAGCGGTCAATCGCTACGATCTCCACGGCGATCTCGACCCCGTATTCTTCTTGGGCTATCTCAACAACGAAACCGCAACGCGAGACAAATACTCCGGCGATTGGTGTCGCACCGGCGACATGGCAAAGATCGACGAAGAAGGCTATCTTTGGTATGAAGGCCGCAGCGACGACGTCATCAAAAGCGCGGGTTATCGCATTGGCCCCGCCGAAGTCGAAAGCTGTCTGATACAACATCCCGCCGTCGCGATGGCTGCCGTAATCGGTAAGCCGGACGCAGAACGAGGCGCGATTGTGAAAGCGTTTGTTGTGCTCTCCGAGAGCTATTTGAAATCGGGTGGTGCAGCATCGAAGGCACTTGAAGATGAGCTCGCAGCGCACGTTCGCGGCAAACTCGCACCGTATGAATACCCGAAAGAGTTTGCGTTTGTGGACGAGCTTCCGATGACCACCACAGGAAAAATTCAGCGTAAGGTGCTGCGTGAGCGAGAGGCGATAATTGAGTCTCAAAGGCGCACGTGAGTTGTGCAGGAGAAATCGATTGATAAGCGACGCCAACGTGTTCGCACGTATTGCAAAACGGTTCTTCAATACTGCTTCGAACGAGAACAAGCGCCCTAGCGCTCCTACATTGAACCGCACTAGCTACAGCGCCCAGCTAGATGCCGAGCTCGCAACGTTCAAGGATCAAGTTGAAATTCACGAGCTACCGGCGATTTTTCATTACTGGTCTGGCAAGTACTTGAGTCCGATGCTGCAAGCCATGAATTTTGCGCATCCCGACGATTTTTTCTTCAAGAAATTTGGTCTTGCCTGGGACGACACCGAAGCCGCTCACAAACGTTTTTTGAGCATCGGTGCTGGCAACTGCGACACTGAAATCCGCGTGGCAAAGCTACTTGTCAACAGCGGCAAAACCAATTTCACCATTGAGTGCCTCGAAATCAACAAAGAGATGCTAGATCGCGGACGCGTCTACGCGCAGACTTCGGGTGTTGCCGATCAGCTCTCCTTTTCTTGCAGTGACTTCAATGCCTGGAAGCCCAACACGCCCTACCACGGTGTCATGGCGAACCAGTCACTCCACCATGTTGTCGAACTGGAGCACCTTTTCGATGCCATACGCGAAGCGCTCGCGCCAGGCGCGCGGTTCGCGATTGCCGACATGATTGGACGCAACGGCCATCAGCTATGGCCCGAGGCGCGCGCAATTGTCAATGAGTATTGGCACGAGCTGCCCGAGCGCTATCGCTACAACCACCAGCTTAAGCGCAACGAACCAACGTTTCTTGACTGGGATAGTTCAACGGTTGGATTCGAGGGAATTCGAGCGCAGGACGTACTTCATTTGCTCATCGAAAAGTTTGAGTTCGAAACGTTTCTGCCTTTCGCAAATGTAGTTTCGCCGTTTATCGGCCGAGGCTTTGGTCACAATTTCGACGCTAATGGTCAGTGGGATCGCGACTTTGTCGATCGTGTTCACGCTCGCGATGAAAAAGAAATGCAAAATGGCGTTGTCAAGCCCACGCAAATGTTCGCCGTACTTCGAAGTGAACCTGTGTCGGCACTTGAGCATCGCGACGGTCTGACGCCGCAGCGTTGCCTTCGACGCGTTGCCGCTTAATCGCGACTCGTTGATTGCCGCGAAATCGAAGAAACCGCACATTGGTAAGAAAACACGGTTATGACCAGTCACGAATTCGCCGCCAAGTACTTCGCCCAAGGTCAAACTGATCTTGGATACTTGCACGCACACTACCCGCGTTTCACGATTACCAAAGCGATCTTTGAATCGCAACCGCATCCCAAAATGCGCGGCAAACGAATGCTCGACGTTGGAGCTCATTGGCTACACCAAGCGATGCTCTGGCGCGAGAGTGGCTACGACGTTGTTGCAGCCGACGTCGGACTGACGCTCGATCTTCCGTGGGTGCAAGATCAAGCGCGACGTAATCAAATTGAACTGATTAGCTACGCACGACTCGATGATGGAAAGGCGCTTGCCTCGCTTGCGGACGAGTCGATTGATGTTGTGCTTTTTTGCGAAATTCTCGAACACATTACGTTCAATCCCATGGCCTTCTGGAGCGAGGTGTATCGCGTTCTTGCACCGGGCGGACGCATCGTTGTAACAACGCCAAACTACTACTGGTTACGCGGACGGGCCTGGGACATCACGCGTTTACGAAACCGCGGCGGCGGTGGGCTCCCTGTACAAGAAATCTTGCGAACCCCCACTTACGGTCATCACTGGAAAGAGTTTGCGCTACGCGAATGCGTCGAATACTTCAACTCTTTATCGAAAGACTTAGCGACTGCGCGCGCCGAATACGTTTGCGATCCGCGTCCACTTGACCACGACGCCACGCGTTCAAAGCGCTGGCAACGCTATTGGGAAGATCGAATTCGCTTACTTCGGTGGGGCTTGCATATTGAAGTAGAAAAAATCGGAAGTGGTAATGGGATAGCCATTACCCCTTCTTGGTAGCCAAGCGCGGCTCGTCTGCGCGATGCTTGCGTTCACGCCCGAGAAAGGGTCGTTCGACGACATACCACGACGCGGCGGCGAGCACTAATGCCAATGCGGTTGTAGCAAGTACATAGGCGGTGAATCCGTAGGTCGAGTGCACACCTAAATAGGCGGCTGCCTGCTGAACTGGAAACGCGTACAAATAGAGACCGTACGACCAGTCGCCCATCCTACGAGGCAGACGCGGCAACCACTTGACTGCGACTCCCAGCCACAGTGTAAGCACCGCGAATGCAACCAGGTATAGAGGTGCATAAATCGCAGTGTGCGGTTTCAACCAGACGGCAGCCGCAAACGCGACGGCAGCGGGAAACACGAACCACGTTTTGATCGGCATCCAATCGCGCCAGCACCGCACAGTCGCGCCGAACGCGAACAGAAAACAAACCTTCGTTGTATGTACATCAAGGCCATGAAAGGGTGCGCCAAACTCCCACATGTTGAAGCTCGGCCGTAGCGAAAGGTAGCCCAGTAAGACAAGCGTTACCCCCAACGATTTCCAACGCGCATCAATGGGCAAAAACCCAAGACCGAACACCCACAAGTAGCACATCAGTTCGTACTTGATCGACCAAAGCGATCCATTGACGGCTGCCTTGAGCGGATTCATTTCAAATACACCAGGAAGCAAAAATCGAATATCCCAACCGGTCATCGTCCATAGGTAGGAAGCCGTGTCTCGATGTCGAAAGTAGCTCGCAGCGTCGAGTTGCGTAAACGCTGGGCCGACAACGGCGACAGTCAAAATCACACAAACGACGAGTGCAGGATAGATTCGTCGCAAACGATTGAATACAAATTGAAGCGCGCTTTTCCGACGCAGCCAGGCGTCTGTGATGAGATACCCACTGAGCACGAAAAAGACTGAAACACCTGCACCGCCGAGAGTGTCGACGCCGAGCGCGCCCAGGTACGGCTCGCCCAGCGGCACACCCGCAAGCGCGTAGCAGTGGCTGAAGAGCACGCTCCATGACGCGGCGAGTCGCATCAAATCAAAGTTGTTTTGGTCGCGCACTCGATTCGTCTCCAATCTACAGTTCCTCTATTTGTTGCGCTAGGGATTCACTGTTGACAATGTCCGCGATCTCATCGCGCAAGCGCACACTCTCCGCGACCGCGCGCTTCCACACCTGCACGCGCGCGCTCGTGTCGCGTCCGTAGTGCATGAAATCTTGTCGATCCGGGAGCTTACGGTTCGGCAGCGTTGCGATCCATTCCGGGTTTGGTGCGAGCACGACAACGTCGTCCAAGAAATGCGTTGACTTGTGCCGCCATTTGAGCGATTTGTCGAGCCAACCCGGGACAATTGCTTTCTGAAAATGCGGATAGAGGACTACACCGCCCAAGTCCGGGCGAGCGATGCAGTCCGAGGTTTCGGCGTCGCCCGCGGTTGTTGTACCTGCGCACCGCGAGCGATAGTCCAAATGCAAGTGGTAGTCCGTGATACCGCCATCCCAGTACGCGCCACGTGGCGCACCGGCGATATCGTGCACCGCGCGCAGCACGAACGGAATGGAGCACGAGGCGCGGACCACCTCCGAGAAATTCGCTTCGGTCAATGCGTAACGGCGCGTTCGGTAATCGTTCGCCGCGAACGGCAGCGGCGCGGCACGGGAAGAAAACACCGCGCGCTCGATCCATGCACTCATCGCTTTACGCGACAACACGTTGGTGAGATAGGCGCCCGCATAGCCAATGCCAGCGCGAAGTTTCGAATCGCGCCGCATAAGATGACGACCGCGCGAGGTCACGATATGCAATCGGTAGCGCGAATTCGAGAGCACCTCGTGCTCTCGTCCGCCAAACGTCGCGGCGATGCCGGCACCGAACTTTTCGCTCACATGATCCGGGCTTGGCGCTTTCTTGCCAGGGGGAATGTCATATTCCTGATGGATGTAATCGTGTTCAAGCTTTTCAAGAGCACTCACCGGGTCATCGAGACAAGCCGCCGCCATTCGCCATGCTCCAATCGATGCGCCGACCAGGTCGATTGGTTCCTCCGACTTTGATTGCGGCAACCACTCGCCAAACAAGAAGCGGTCAAGCGCCAGCAGCATGAGCCCTTTTGGCCCACCCGCCGCAGCCGGAATCACGCGTACGTCGGATGGCGAGAGCCCGCGTTCGCGAATACGCGTGAGTGCGCGCGAGCCTGCATAGATTCGAAGCGCCCTCATCGGTTCGCTCGCCAACTGCGGACGCTACTGAGCGAACGACATGACCCAATCAACACGATCAGCAGCGCCCGCGCGGTGTACGTCCGCACACTGCGTCCTTAAATGATGGGAATAGCACGCGATTGCCTGCGGCACTGACATGATCACCGTCGTAGTAGAGCGGGGTTGTGCCGCGATACGCGCTGCACTTACCATCCGTGCAAAGTGCTGGGGTCGGGTCCCATGCGGATACTGACGCGTTCGAGGCGATGAGGGAGTCAATAGCGACAACGACTGGAAGCCGGTAGTTCAGGAAGTCAGACAGCTGAATCGTGAGCCCACCGCCACAAACTTCGTTGTTCCGATTGAAATAGTCGGCACACCGAAACGGTGGTGATCTGAAGATCGGTTTCGGATATTCAAAAATGGTCTGCGCCCCTCTTGCCGCGAAACCGGATAGCCACGTACTCGCTTCAACTACGGCGCGAGCGCGACTGCCTTTCATTGGATCGCTAACCATTTCAGACCGTGCTACCCGCTCATCAAAACGCATCCATTGGTCGCTGAACCGATTCACGCGAAGTGAAGGCAGAAAAACCACGTCGCCCTGCTTAAGGAGAGCGCTCACGTCGTCCAACGCTGACTTCGTGGGTTGCCTGCAAGCTCCGCCGGAGACGTCAGCCATAGGGAAGCTGAGCGCCAATACGCCGCAACCCGGCACGTGGTACACGCGAACCACCGCGCCGGTTTCGGCCGCGAACTGGTCAAACATCATGAGGTATGCCCCCGCGTGGGAATCGCCAAGCGCGAAGAGTTGCGTCTCTAGCGGCGCTTGCGTGCAATCTCGCGGATGGTATTCGACAACCGAGCTACCCTCAATCGCTCGATAACGGAGATCGACTTGACACCTTCGCGTTGACTCCATTTTGGTCATCTGGACGCCTGCGTACCAGTCGCTTCCATTTTTGAGTACGAGACTTTGCGTGAGCTGCGGTCGGAGAGCGAAGAGCACATGCGCAAACAGCGCGGCACCGGCGACCATGGAAAGCAACAAAACCAATTGCAGCCAAATCGGGCGGGCGCGTAGCCACGGGCTTTTGCGAATGGGCTGCTCGACGAATCGATATGAGCATTCGGCAAGAACTATCGTCAAGGCAAGAGCAATCGCGTAATGGATGCCGCTCCCGAAACCAGCTGTCCAGCGCATGAGAACAAACACTGGCCAATGCCAGAGGTACAACGAGTAGGAACGTAAGCCGATCATGACCAGAACAGGGTTCGCGAGAAGGCTTCGCACGAAATCGCGAGGCGGGTGTTCGCCCGCAAAGCCGATGAGTAAAACGGCAGCCGCTACAGCGAGAATTGCGTACGGCCAGGGAAACTGCGCAATCGGTGTATAGATGTAACTCACAACTAGCAATGCCAGCGCCGCAAGGGCAGAGCCTTGACCAATCGTGTTGAACCCACGCACGCTCCCTTGCGCAGTGCGCTCATTACGCGCGTGAGCGAAGAGAAAGAGAAGCACGCCTGCGGCGAGTTCCCAAAAGCGGCTAGCGAGCGAGTAAAACGCGTGTAGCGGTACGTTCGTTTGAGCCCATCGAGCAAAAAGCAGCGATGCAAGCGCGAGCGCGACGATGAGCGCTGCGAAAATCATCGCGCGCCGACTGCCGCGTGAGCGCAGGCTAAACCAGCCAAACAGCAAGACCGGCACGATCAAGTAGAACTGCTCCTCAACGCCGAGCGACCACGTGTGAGTCGATGCGTTGTACTCAGTGCGTGGTGCAAAGTAAGCCTCGGTGGTTTGCGTCAGCAGTACATTGCTCAAGCCGAAAAACGCAAACAGCGCTGTTTTTTCGTTAACCCCGCTAAGCCATCCGGGTGGCACGAAGAGGACGCACGCGAGTACGGTCGCCAGAAGCATGACGACCAACGCTGGCGCGACCCGAATGAGGCGACGCGCATAGAAGCCGGAAATGAACCGGCCGATCGATTCGTGCGAGCGCGACGCAAGCGATGCAGTCACGACGTAGCCTGAAATCACAAAGAACACGTCCACGCCAGCGAAGCCACCCGGCAACCAAGGCGCGTGTAAGTGATAGACAATGACGGCGAGTACAGCGAGCGCGCGTAGTCCGTCCACGTGCGCGAGATAGCCCGAGTGAGTTTCGTTTGGATGATGATTCAACGGCATCGGTTGAAGCTAAAGACGACGCTCTCTTGATGCAATCGATCTAATGTGGTGCAGGTAAGTAACAAAATTCTTATATGCCCGATGAAATATGGATTTCTACGATCTTTTACATTTATTCGTGATTATTTTAATATCTTTTAAGACCTATATTTAATAGGGCATTGGCAATTCGAGCTTATGAGTTATTCAGAACCAATGCGACATTTGATCACTGAATAAAATCACAGTCACTTTCAAACGCACTCGCACCACTCAATCATCTGCCCGTTCCATGCTCCGCGCTCTCTACGTCGATTTCAACAGCTATTTTGCCTCGGTGGAGCAACAGCTGCGGCCGGAGTTGCGCGGCCGCCCTGTGGCGGTGGTGCCGATGCTGGCGGACACGACCTGCGCGATTGCGGCGAGCGTGGAGGCGAAGCGCTTTGGCGTGAAGACCTTGACCAACGTCGCGGACGCGCGACGTTTGTGCCCCGGGATTGAATTCGTTGTTTCACGGCCTGCGGTGTACGTCGAGTTTCACCACAAGGCGAAAGAAGTCGTTGAGAGTTGCGCGCCGATTGCGGATGTGAATTCCATTGACGAGATGTGGATTCGCTTGGGCGGTCGCGACCAGCAGCGTGCGAATGCGGAGAACCTAGCGCTCGAAATCAAGTACCGGCTCGCGCGCCAACTCGGCGAGTGCATCACCTGCTCGATCGGCATCGCGCCGAACACGTTCCTCGCGAAAACGGCGAGCGACATGAAAAAACCCGACGGCTTGATCGTGATCGAACCGAACGATTTGCCGCACGTATTGATGCCGCTCAAGTTGAATGCGTTCGTTGGCATTGGCAAAAACATGCTAATGCGGTTGAACGATCACGGCATTCTGACCACGCCGCAGTTGCTCGGCGCATCGATGGATAAGTTGCGCGAAGTGTGGGGCGGCATTGAGGGCGAACGTTTCTGGCAAAAGCTGCGCGGCGAAGATGTGCAGCAACGCGAAACGAAGACCTCGTCGATCAGCCACTCGAATGTGCTCGCCCCCGATGTGCGCACACATGAGAAGGCGCGCGCGATCCTTTCAAGATTGACGCAAAAAGCGTGCGTGCGTTTACGCGAATCGGACTATGTCGCAACTGATGTCTCGCTCGCAATCAAGCTGCGCGGCGGTGAGAAATACAAGGCGCATCGCCGGATCGATGCGACAGATCGGTCGCAAACGATCCTGAGTTTGATCGGCGCGCTCTACGAAGAAATTCTCGAAGATCGCAGTGCGAGAAATGGCGCACCGATGCAAGTCGCCATGGCGCTCGGCGGGCTGACACCGCGCGAAGGGCAATCGTTATCCCTGTTCGATCAAAACCCCAACAACGAGAAACTTGATCGCGTTGTCGACGAGTTAAACCACAAATTCGGCAAGGGATCGCTTTTCTGGGGCGGCGCGTTCGGCACCGAGAAGTCCGGGCGAATGGCGATCGCGTTCAATCACATTCCGGACTTGAAGACTGAAGACGATCCAGTCGCCAAAGATCACGCCAATTCGGCTCGCTAGTCGCGGAAATACGCTGCCGACGCGTTGGCGCGCTTCACGGTTCGCGATCGATGCTCGCCGCTCAACGCCAGTGGCGGTACGGTCGCGCGCGATCGGCTT
>JAAFJI010000130.1:3241-10309 GCA_013298045.1 Betaproteobacteria bacterium | reverse complement strand
ATGAGCAGGAGCTTGCCAAAGAAATGGTGGCTGAATATATTACTTTGTATGATAAATATGCAGAGTTTGGTATATTTGAGGAAGGAAGCGAGGCAGATGCGGCAAAAGCAAAGCAACGCGCCACTCGGTGCGCTTGTGAGGCTGTACGTCAGTGTGTCGCGAGCGTTCGCATCGCGTCCACTCAACGCAATTGAGAGCGTCTCGCCGATACGAAGGGTACGATCGGCAAACGGCCCGATCACGGGTGCCGCAGCGACCGCGGCATTCACGGTGACAGTGATGTCGCGGCTCGAAGACAGCGCGCCGTCACTTGCCGTGAAGCGCAGCACGTACACGCCGGGGTTGTCGAAGTCGAAGAATGCACCGACATCGCGGCGGTTTGAGGTTTGCGCGGCCAGCACAGCGTCCGGCGTCGTCACATCCGGCGGTCTCACCGCGTCTGCGCCAAACACGACCGAACGTGGTCCGGAAATCCGCTGCCACAGATAGTTGAGCGTCGCCGGGGCGGGCAAGCCGTCGTCGGTCACAGTGGGCGAGAGTGAAAGCGCCACGGTCGGCAGCGTGAGCGTCTGGTCGGAGAGCCCGGAAATCGTCGGCGCGGTGTTACCGGCAACCACCGTTTCGAGCGTGATGACTGCGTCGATGCGAACAGCAAGTTCATTGCCCTCCACTTTTGCGTGGAGTGCAACCAGATCCGCATTCGCGGGCTGATCGTTCTGCGGATCGGTGATCAGCGCGGTGCTCCCGCCCCAGTCGCCGATATTGCCGTCCAGCACGATGGCGTAGAGCGCTGTGGCGCTCGAAAGCGCAAGCATCGTGGCAAGGACACCCGCGAACAGCTGCGACATTGCGCCAAATTGCCGCAATCTGCACTGCCTAAGAATAGCTCTATAACTTATCGCCCCAATAAATATAGCTAAAACCGCTAGAAATGCACTAGATAGAATCGGAACAGGAATCGCTGTGTTTACATTGTTATAGGGCGTTGCAGATCGAAGCTGAAAGTTCGCCAACGGGAGCAAGGTGTCGATCGCACCGCCTGCGGAGAGCGAGCTTGCGCCGAGCCGAATGCGCGTGGCTTGCGCGGGATCGGGATTCGTTGGTAGCGAGGTCATCGCGAGATTGAATTCGATAGCGCTCACGCCACCGCCCGCGCCACCGAGATTTAGGTTGTAAGGTGCGCCTGGCAGCGTCTGTGGCGAGCCAAAGTTCGCACCCGAGACACAGTCGAGTCGCTCAATCGATGGCACGGTGGCAGCGGTCGTAGTCGTGTTCACCGTGACGCGAACGACGCGCTCGATGCCGGACGCACTGCCGCCTGCGGCGCTGCAACCGGTCGCGGCGTTCGAATCGAGGTCGAGCAGCAGCTCGTAGCGATGCGTGGCCGCGTGGGCAACGGTGCCGACCAGCGTGGCAACGATGAAGGCAAGCGCGGCGATCACGCGAGGCTGCGCGCCGCTGACGCGAGTGAACAAATTGCGCATCGATTGTCTCCGGTGACTGTTGTGGTGTCGTGTGGCGCAGTGTGCGACGAAATACGGCGGTGAATCCGCAATTGCGCGTGCAGCACCGTTACGCTACCGTTACGCGAGATAGGCGCTTGACCGGCAGCAGACATACCAATGGCCGAAACGATTGATCGAGATACCGTTGAGAGCGAACTGGCGCGGGTGCTGGCGAGCCCGGCGTTCGTTCGCGCGGCGCGCGGACGCGAATTGCTCGCCTATCTGATCGACAATCATTTGGCAGCAGAGCCAAAGCGCCTCAAAGAATCGACCATCGCGCTTGAGGTATTCGGCCGCGATGCAGCCGTCTTCGACGGCGACCGGGACGGGATCGTGCGCGTTGCCGTCAATCGGCTTCGCGATTTGCTGGATCGCCATTACATCGATAATGGTCGCGATGCACCGATTCGGTTCGAGATTCCGCGTGGTAGCTACGCACCGGTCATACGTCGGCGCACGCCAGGCGGGCTTCCAGAGCGCGCGCGGGTAGCGGTGTTGCCACTCGCTAATTTGAGCGGCGCTCCCGCCAACGACGCGCTCTGCGATGGGCTCACCGAAGACTTGATCGACGCGCTCGCTCAGATTCCCGCGCTTCGCGTGACCGCTCGAACTTCGAGTTTTCGCTACAAGGGTGCGGCAAACGACATTCGCCAGATCGGGCGCGAGCTCGATGTTGACGCGCTACTCGAAGGCAGCGTTCAGCGCATCGGTCAACGCATTCGCGTCACCGCGCAATTGATTCTCGCGAGCGACGGCACGCATCTGTGGAGTCACGCCTTCGACGAAGACGTAAACGATCGACAGTTGTTACAACATAACCTGCGCGAACTGGTGGTGCGATCGATCTCTCACGCGCCGCAGCCGCAGCCGAACGAAGTGACAGTTGCCGTCGATCCGCAAGCGCGATATCTGGTCGATCAGGCGCGAATGCTCAACATGACTCAGCTGCCGGACAATGTGTCGCGGGCTGAGACGTTGGCGGATGAAGCTGTGGTAATCGCGCCTGAGTTTGTAGACGCGTGGTTCGTGTTGGCAATGGTTCGCTATTCCCGCTACTCGTTGTGGATGCAAAACGATTTCCCTTCGCTCGAGGCCATCGAGCGGCCGCTGCAACGTGCCCTCGCGCTCAACCCGCAGTATCCGCAGGCACTCTCGCTATCGGCGTATGTGTCGATCCTTGCCGCGTGGGACTGGCACGGCGCGCTCGATCTCGCCATGCGCGCCGCATCGATCGCCCCCTCGCACGCGGGCATTCTCGGTCGCCTGGGAACGCTGCGCTCGGCACTCGGCGAGCATGAGGACGCGATTGCGACGCAGCGCAACTGTGTGGCCTGCGATCCTTTTGCGCCGCCAGCCTACACCGGATTGGCCATCGCACTCTCGCTCGCCGGAAAGCGCGACGACGCGCTCGCAACGCTCGATTTGGGAGAGAAAAAGTGCGGGCAGTCCGCATACACAATTGAAACGCGCATCGTGCTCCACTTGCACGCGCGGCAATTCGATCGGGCAAAAGCGCTGGCCGACGAAGCGCTGGGGCAGTCGCCCAACGTCTGGCCGCTTCGATTTCGCCGGGCTCAGGCGGCGCTTGCGCTTGGCGACACGTCCGTCTCGCGTAGAGACTTTGACGCGATCGCGGCGAGAGCACCCGCCCAGCGTTTGAGCTATTTGCAGGCGATGCTCGCTGCCTATGGCACCGATTCGACCGCGTTTTTCAGCTACGCCGAAGCCGCGCTCGCGCTGCGATCGCCACACTGCATGATGCTCTTCGCGGAACCGGCCACGCGGGCGCACCAGGTCGATCCGCGCTGGGCATCGCTTGCCGCGAGCGCGCGCTATCCGCTAAAAATTGGGTGAGCTCCGGGCAGACGCGCCGGGTGAGTCCGACCGGCTCTAACATTGCGTCATGAACCTGTCTCTCGCGCAACGACTCGCCCACATTGCGCCGTTTCATGTAATGGAGATTGCAAACCACGCCCGCGCGCTCGAAGCCGCCGGGCGAGATGTGATCCACATGGAAATCGGCGAGCCGGATTTTCCTTCGCCACCGCCGGTGGTAGCCGCCGCGCAATCCTTGCTCGCAAGCGGAAGGATCTACTACACAAGCGCGCTTGGCCAGCGCCCGCTGCGCGAGGCGATTAGCCGACATTACCGGCGGTTCTACGGACTCGACATCTCTCCCGAGCGCATCATTGTGACGGCGGGTGGCTCGGCGGCGCTGTTGCTGACCTGCGCGCTGCTCGTCAACCGTGATGACGAAATCTTGCTGACCGATCCGTCGTATCCGTGCAACCGGCACTTCGTTCGCGTGATGGAAGGCGTGCCGAGGACCATTCCGGTCGGTGCTGCCGAGTCGTATCAATTCACGGCCGATCTGATCGATCAAGCGTGGGGCGCGAAGACAAAGGGTGTGCTTGTCGCAAGTCCGTCGAACCCAACCGGCACCAGCGTGCGCGAGGGCGAGCTTGCCAAAATCGTTCAATGCGTTGCCGCGCACAAAGGCGTGTTGATATCGGATGAGACCTACGCAGGACTCAACTATGGCCGCAAACCAGAAACGGCGCTGGCGTTCGAATCAAGCGAATTCGACGAAGTGTTTTCGATCAACAGCTTCTCGAAATATTTCACGATGACCGGCTGGCGACTGGGCTGGCTCGTCGCACCCGAGCGCTATGTGCGCGAGATCGAAAAGCTCGCGCAGAATCTCTACATCTCGCCGGCGGCGCTGTCGCAGCACGCCGCCCTCGCCTGTTTCAGCGATGCGGGCTACGCGATTGCCGAACAGCGGCGGCTGGAATTTGAGGCGCGCAGGGACTATTTCGTGGGTGCACTCACCGATCTCGGATTCAAGATTCCGGTGGTTCCCGACGCCGGGTTTTTCGTCTACGCCGATGTGTCTCGTTTCACCAGTGACAGCGAGCGCTTTTGCACCGAGATGCTCGATCAAACCGGCGTCGCCTTCGCGCCGGGCATCGACTTTGGCGCGCACCGTGCCCGCGAGCACGTACGAATGGCCTATGCGGTGAGTTTGGAGAAGTTGCAAGAGGGCGTTGCTCGTATTCGGTCGGCACTCCGAACTTGATTTCACATAAATCGCCCTTCGCCTCGTAAAATATGGCTAAAAGGCGATATATTGTTTATATCGAATTTTGTTATTTTTAGACAATTTTTATTATTCAATACGGCTTTGAATGCATAAGTTTATTTGCACATCATTGATCGATAAAAAAAGCGACCCGCAGGTCGCTTTTTCTTCGTGGTCGCCCCGGCTATTTCAGATCCAGCACCAGCGCGTTGCGAATCGCCTGCGGTAGCGGATTGATCGCTGCCTTGTAGCGCGGATGATCGACTCCGACGGCGAGACCGACGCCGTATTTGAGCGCTGCCTTCATTTCTTTGGTCAGCTCGAAGCGCAAAAAATGCACCGTCGATTGGTTGTAATCGCCGTCGCGATCGGCGTCCTCTTCGGAGATCGAATAGAGCTTCGAGCTGCCTTCGACCTGAATCCAGACGCGGTCTTCAATGCCGATCAGATTGGCGAGTGCGCGCTTTTTCTCGATCTCGTCTTCGTACTCGATCATCATGGTCGCTTTGAGGTTCCCACCATCGGGAATCAGCGGCAGGTACGCGTCGAGCTCCTCTTGCACAGAGGATGCATCGGACTTGTTCTCCGTGTGCAGCATTTCCTGAATCTGGTAGCGCACCGTCATTTCGTCTTCGAATTGCAACGTCAGATTCGCGCCCAGGTGCACTGTGCGGTTCTTCTTGTGCGCAAGCACTTCAGGGCGAAATGTCGCCCGACGCTTCGCGTATTCGTCCAAAGACCAGATGTTCGCCCGCGACAATACGGGTGTCGACTTTTTAGCCATAGTTTTCCGTGTAATTCCGATACATGCCTTCGGCTGGTGGGTTTCTACTGCCCTACCTCGCGCGAGATACCGAACACTTTGCGGCGTCGCGACGCCCACAGCCTTCGTGGTCGCCTACTCCTGCGCGCCTGCAATTGCGTAGTGAGAGCGAAATTTTAGGGCGTTGGTTCCGAAAAGACCAGCTTTCCGGTTCAATTAAACACTCTATTTCGGTGCTTGACCGATCGGTCAAGCGCAGAAACGCACGCGACCTAAGTTAGTCGGTGTGAGCGAACACTTCCGCCGTACACACGCAAATTAGTCGATATCGCTCGACACAAGCACTTGCGCGGTCAGCGCGCGCTGACCGCGCGCTTGATTGGGTCGCTAGATTTCCTCGTAGAGCGGCAGGGTCAGAAATTCCTCAAATGCGTCCTGGGTGCTCATTTGAGTGAAGATTTCAGCCGCGCGGTCGAACTTGCCAGCAAACCCGCCAGCCTTGATTTTCGCAAGCTCCTCCGGCACCAGCGCGCGCACCATGTCGGCGGTGACTTTGCGCCCATCGTCGAGCACACCCTTCGGGGTGCGAATCCATTGCCAGACCTGGCTTCGGGAGATTTCCGCAGTCGCAGCATCTTCCATCAGATTGTGGATCGGCACGCAACCATTGCCCGCAAGCCATGCACCGAGATAATGAATGCCGACGTTGATGTTCATGCGCAGACCCGCTTCGGTGATCGGCGTTTCCGGCTGGAAATTGAGTAGATCGGCAGCCGCGACGTTCACATCCTCGCGCGTTTTGCCCCATTGATTCGGTTTGTCGCCGAGCACCGCGACGAATTCTTTCATCGACGCTTCGACCAAACCGGGATGCGCCACCCAACCGCCATCGTAGCCATCGGTCGCATCGCGGCGCTTGTCGCCAATAATGCCCGCCATCGCCGCTTCGTTTTTAGCCGGATCGTTTTTGATCGGGATCAGCGCGCTCATGCCGCCGATCGCAGGTGCGCCGCGTTTGTGACACGTCTTCAACAAAAGCAAAGCGTAGGCGCGCATGAACGGCGCTGTCATCGTGACCTTCGCACGATCCGCGAGGCAGAAATTTTTATCGACTTTGAATTTCTTGATGCAAGAGAAGATGTAATCCCAACGCCCCGCGTTCAAGCCTGCGCTGTGATTGCGCAATTCGTAGAGGATTTCTTCCATCTCGAACGCGGCGACGATTGTCTCGATCAGCACGGTGGCTTTGATAGTGCCTTGCGGAAGCCCGAGTTCGTTTTGCGTCATCACGAACACGTCGTTCCAGAGCCGAGCCTCCAGATGCGATTCCATCTTCGGCAAATAGAAGAACGGTCCCGCGCCGCGTGCGATTTGCTCTTTCGCGTTGTGAAACATGAAGAGCGCGAAATCGAAGATGCCGCCGTGCACCGGCGCACCGTCGATTAGCACGTGCTTTTCGTTCAAATGCCAACCGCGCGGACGCACTTGCAAGGTCGCGATTTTGTCGTTCAGTTTGTACGTCTTGCCGTTTTGTTCGAGTGTGAGCTCGCGACGAATCGCAGCTTTCAAATTGATCTGACCTTGAATCTGATTGCTCCAGCTCGGCGCGTTGGAATCTTCGAAATCGGTCATGTATGAATCGGCGCCCGAGTTGAACGCGTTGATGACCATCTTGGCTTCAACGGGTCCGGTGATTTCCACACGACGACATTCGAGCG
>JAAFJI010000130.1:0-3231 GCA_013298045.1 Betaproteobacteria bacterium | reverse complement strand
CGCTTTCGGCAACGGCGCGATTTTCCAGTTGCCGTCGTCGCGAATGTGTTTCGTCTCTACGAGAAAATCGGGGCGCTCGCCAGCGTCTAAGCGTTTCGCGCGCTCGACCCGCGCAGCTAGCAATTGCTGCCGACGCGGCTCGAACGTGCGGTGCAGTTTGGCGACGAGACTCATTGCCTCGGGGGTCAAGATTGCCGCAAACTCAGGCGAAATGGGTGCGTTGATCTGAATACCGGTGGCGTAGGTGGTTGTAGTCATAGCGTATGCAGTTGCAAATTCAAGGAAACGGAAAGGGTGAGTGAGTCGATGCGTGCCGCGCCGGTGTCCGAGCGGTACGTATCGATTGCCGCGAAAAAGCACCCGTCATGCCTGCGGCAGTCGCACGCGTGGGTGGCGCGCGGCGTGGTGGTTGAGGCCACATCTCGAATTCAACACCAAAGTCGGTAGCGGATGCTGCGCGGCGGACAAACTGCCGCCGCCGCTTTCAGTGTTTGAATTCGACATGTCACCCTCGTCGCGGGTAGATCAAATCGAAACAGAAATATACGTTTTTGGAATTCGATTCCGCAATGTGAAAACCCTGTTTTCGGAACAACAGTCAAACTTCGGGACGTTTAGCATTTGATGTTATCGCCCAAATAAATCTAGATCGTAGAGTATTGACTTCATAAATCGTTACGACTCAATAAATATCGTTTATTACAGTTTTAATGGGCAAAGCGGCAAAAAGTTAGTAGCGATACGTTTAAATCAGCGCGATGATTCGATCAAGGCAAGGCGTTCGTTCGCAGTCGCCCGTCCTTTTGCGCGGTCGCCATAAATCATCGATCCCGGTAGCATCCTTTCTGCGGCAATACACAACACGAAGTTGGTGCGTGCGTCGGCGCAATCCCAAAGTCAGTGTCAACGCAATGTATGTAATGACGTACGTTCCTCCACCCGAATGATTCCACTCGAGAAATTGCTGGAGCTTGAAGCGCGGGGCGCGGCGAGCGCACCTGCGGCGTTTGCATGCTTCGACTTCGATTCGTTGGTCTGCCTTTTTGCCGACGAGGGCTACGCCGCCCTCGCGGGAATGCCTGCGGCGGCGCTCGTTGGGCTGCACGTGGATCGGATCGTTGGACAGGGCACGGTTGAGCGCACCCAGTTCTACCTTGACACCGTAAAGCAAACACGGCGCTCCGTTCGCTATGCGCAGGCAGCGCGCGCGCACGATGGCAGCGGGCGCTTCTACGACGTCTCGCTCGTGCCGCACGCCACCGACGGCAAGCCCTCGCCGGATCGACTCTACGCGATCATCACCGACAGCACCGCCGAGCACGAGTTCGCACGCCAACTACGCGCCACCGCAGACCGCAGTCGACGTTTCTTCGAAAGCTCACGCGAGGGAATGGTGTTCCATCAAGGCGGCATCATCACCGATGTCAATCCACAAATTCTCGAGCTTCTGGGCTATAGCGCCTCCGAGATGATCGGACACAACACGCTTGATTTTGTGCCGCCCGAGCTGCATGCGCGGGTGCGCGGCGTCATCGAAGCGGGTTTGGAGTTGACCTACGAAAGCGTTGTGCTCACCAAGAGCGGCAAATCGCTCGATGTGGAATACACCATTCGCAACCTGACATGGAATGAGCTGCCGCAACGACTGATTCTGGTGCGCGACATCGGTGAGCGACGACGCGCCGAGCAGAGGATCCGTTTTCTCGCACTCTACGACGCACTCACCGGACTGCCCAATCGCAGCCAGTTAGACGAGAGACTCGACAAGCTCATCGTAAAGGCGCGCAGCGATCACCAGCGTTTTGCGACGCTGTTTATAGACCTGGATCACCTGAAGCGTGTCAACGATTCGCTCGGTCATGCGGCGGGCGACGCGCTGCTTGCAGAGACGGCACATCGCCTTGCGCGTTGCTGTGCCGCCGCGAGCCCGAACGACGAGGAGGCGTGGCTTGCACGCATTGGCGGCGACGAGTTTGTGGTGACCTATGCTATTGATTCGGTGCACGATGCGGTGAGTTTCGCGCGCGAACTCGTCGGAGCACTGCGGCAACCGATTCACGTTGAGCAGCGCGAATTCCGCGTCAGCGCATCGGTTGGCATCTCGATCTACCCCGATCACGGCGAAAGCGCGGCGCAACTTCTGAAGAACGCCGACGCTGCGATGTACCTGGCGAAAAATGATGGTCGCGACGCAATCCGCCTGTTCGATCGTACGCTCGCCGAGGCGGCGGACGCGGCGCTCGAAATCGAGCAATCACTTTCGGTGGCATTACGCGACGCTCAGCTCTGTCTTTACTTCCAGCCAATATTGTCAGCGGATTGCAAGCGCTTGCTCGGCGCAGAGGCTTTAATTCGATGGAACCATCCGTCGCGCGGGCTCGTATTGCCAGATGAATTCATTCGCGTAGCCGAGCAAGGACCGTTGATCGAGGCAATTGGCCAGTGGACGTTCGACGAAGCGCTGCGCGAAGTGACGACATGGATTGGCCTGGGCTGGCACGATGCGCGCATATCGCTTAATTTATCCACCCAGCAGTTCCGCGATCCGAACTTCGCCGAATCGGTGGAGGCCATACTCACGAGCGCCGGTGTCGCAGGCAAGCATCTCGAATTGGAATTCACCGAACGAATGCTGATGGGCGATCTGGTGCAGGTGCGGCGCACGCTATCACGACTGCAAGACTCGGGTATCGTCCTTGCCATCGACGATTTCGGCACCGGCTTCTCCTCATTGTCACGCCTGCGCGAACTGCCGATCGATCACATCAAGATCGATCTCAGTTTTGTCGCCGATTTGCCGGAATCGCATAGCGCGCTGGCGGTGGCGACGTCACTGTTGCAACTCGGTCGCGGACTCTCGATTGGCGTCATCGCCGAGGGCGTTGAAACCGAAGCCCAGCGCGATTGCCTTGCGCTGCTCGGGTGTAACGCAATGCAGGGATTTTTGTTCGCGAGACCGATGTCGGCAGTCGATTTTCGCGCCTGGCTGGCTCGGCATTTGAGCGGTAACGCCAGGTAGCTCGCCGATCGCTGAGCGTCGTGCGATCCGCGCTCACGCGCTGCGAACGAGTCGCCCGTCGCGTAGCGTGAGCCGCTCGTCGCAACGCGCAGCAAGCGCATGATCATGGGTCACAAGCACGAGCGCGGCGTTGCGCGAGCGAACCTGCGAGAGCAGAAGATCGAAAACGATATCGCTGTTCTCGTTGTCTAAGTTGCCGGTCGGCTCGTCGG
>JAAFJI010000013.1 GCA_013298045.1 Betaproteobacteria bacterium | reverse complement strand
AATGCGGCCATGGCTATCGGCGAGCTCGATGGCGGCCTTGGCGATTTGCGCGTGATCGCTGCTGTAGACCGAGGCCACGAGCGAGCCTTCGCCGCGGCGAATCATGCGGTACGCGTGTTCGTTATCGCGGTACGGAATCAGCGTGGCGACGGGGCCGAACACTTCGGTGTTGTGGATGACTGTTGCGGCATCGGCGTGATCGGGCGATTTCGCGCCCAAGAGCGTGGGGCCAATGCAGCAGGCGATTGCAGGATCCGCATCGATCAACGCGGCGTTTGCGCCATCGTGCAATACGTCGGTTTGCGCGGCCAATTTCGCGAGGCCTTCGCGCACGTTCACGAGCTGCGCGCGGTTTACGAGCGCACCCATGCGCACTTGCTCATCGCGCGGGTTGCCGACTGTTGTTTTAGCGAGGCGCGCGCTGATCGCTTCTGCGGCGCGATCATAGAGTTCGGCGGGAACGAAAGCGCGGCGAATCGCGGTGCACTTTTGGCCGCTCTTCACCGTCATCTCTCTTGCGACCTCTTTTACGAAGAGATCGAGCGATGCATCGTCGCTTGAAACCAGCAATGCCGAATTGATGCTGTCGGCTTCGATGTTCACACGCGTCGAGCGATGCGCGATCGCGGGATGCGAGCGAATCGTTTGCGCGGTTTCTGCGGAGCCCGTGAATGAAATCACGTCGAACGGTTTCAATTGATCCATGAGCCCGGCCGACGAGCCGCATACGATCGAGAGCGCACCCGCCGGGAAGATGCCCGCGTCGATCACGTCTTTCACCATTTGCTGCGTGAGCCACGCGGTCGCGGTCGCGGGCTTCACGATCACGGGCACGCCGGATAACAAAGCGGGCGCAGCCTTTTCCCACAAACCCCAACTTGGGAAATTGAATGCGTTGATGAAGAGCGCAACGCCGCGTGTGGGCGTGAGCACATGTTGCGATTGAAACAGCGGATCTTTGCCGAGGCGCGCAGCTTCGCCATCGAGCATGAACCTGCGATCGCCGAGCGATTCGCCGAGCTTGGCGTAGTAGCCCAGCGTGTAGATGCCGCCATCGATGTCGATCGCGGAGTCGGCTTTGGTCGTGCCGCTATTCGCGGTGGCAATTTCGTAATAGCGATCGCGGTTTTGATTGAGTACGTTCACGCAAGCGGCGAGCAGCTTCGCGCGCCCGGCGTATGTCATGGCGCGGAGCGCTGCGCCGCCCTGCTCTCGCGCGAACGCGAGGCCAGCGGCAAGATCGTGGCCCGTGGCATCGACGCGCACGAGCTCAGTGCCGAGCACGGGATCGATCAGCGCCGTGCCGTTGCCGCTGCCGTGGTGCCAACGGCCAGACAGATAGTTTGCGAGAAGTTCGCTCATGAGCTCTGCTTTGTAAATTCGATTGCGCCTTGCGGCAGTAAGTAAAGAACGAGCGCGCGACCGTCGGTCACCGTCGGATGATGCGCGCTACCTGGCGGGCAGACGAGCCAACCCGCAGCGCGACCATTGAATTTCGCATCACCCTCGATCGGCATGATGAGATCGATTTCGCCCTGCGGATGAGCATGATGCGGGCCGACGACGTTATTCATGTCGACCACATCCACCGAGAAACCTTGCAAATCCTCCGCAGGTTTGAAGACGCGGCCATAACGAATGCCGCCGCCTTCGCGATTGCAAAGCCAGCCCTCGGCGACGCCCACTTAGCAGCTCTGCTTTAGTGCGCGGTAGGTGTCGCTGCTTGCGCCGTGCTCGGCGTTGAGCCAACGATCGAGCGCGTCATCGAGCGGTCGGGCGGCAATCGCCGCGGCGATTACCGCGATCTGCGCGCGAAAGGTTTCGGGAGTGACGGCGGATTCGGTCGTGGGAGCGGACATAGCGGCGAACCATTGATATAGGGCGTGTTAACACTAGTTTGACGAATGCGGCGGTCTTGTTTTCGATGCACAGTTAGGCGCGAAGGCCGACTTGGTACGAGTACCACGAGGACTTCGCAACGACACTGGGCGCGAAAACAAGACACGCCCCGAAGGGTTACGAAAATGCGGCGCGTCTGCGTTGTCGCGCCGCTCAAACGGGGGCCACCACGTTCTTCGCAACGCTTCGCGCATCCATCGCCGCATTTTCGTAACGCATCTCGCCAAACTAGTGTTAACACGCCCTAACTCAAAAGACGTTTGAAATTGCCGTTGCCGAACCGCACAACATGCAATATGATGCAGGCGCGCAGTCTATGCCTGCGATTTTGGTTCGTCAAGCACTATATTGCATCTAATGAAATCTATTGGCGCGAGCCTGATCGTTGAACAAAAGGCAGATTTGAGTAGTGAGCCTCAGCAAAATGGGGATAAGCATCCGTTTTTGCTAGCCTTGGGTGAGCGCCTAAAGAAGCTTCGCGCCCAGCGGGGATTGACAAGAAAGGCGCTTGCCAAAGAGGCAGATGTCTCCGAGCGCTACCTCGCGAACCTGGAGTACGGGATCGGCAACGCGTCGGTCATGGTGCTTCTGCAAATCGCGAATGCGCTGCGCACGAGCCTTGCCGAACTGCTTGGCGATTTCACAACGACCGCGCCGGAATGGCTGATGCTGCGCGCGGAGTTGGAGCGCTGCGACGAGGCGACGCTCAAAAGCGTGCGCCAACATTTAAGCGGTTTGCTTGGTTCGGGCGTGCAGGCGAGCAGCAAGGATCGACGCGTAGCGCTGATCGGATTGCGTGGTGCAGGTAAGTCTTCACTTGGGCGCATGCTCTCGCAGGAACTGGGCTTTCCGTTTATCGAATTGGGGCGAGAGATCGAATTGCTCGCTGGTTGCCCGGTGCACGAAATTCAAGGTTTGTACGGGATGAATGCCTATCGTCGCTACGAGCGCCGCGCACTAGATCAAGTGATTGCGAGGCACGAGGAAGCTGTGATTGCCACGCCGGGCGGCTTGGTGTCCGACACGCAGTCGTTCAATGTGTTGCTTTCGCGATGTCATACGGTTTGGCTGCAAGCGACGCCCGAGGATCACATGCGACGGGTGCGTGAGCAGGGTGACCTACGCCCTATGGCTGCAAGCAAGGAAGCTATGGAAGACTTGAAGAGCATTCTTGAGGGCAGAGCGGCGTTTTACTCGAAAGCTGATTTCGCAATCAATACGAGTGACCGTACGATTCAATTGGCGTACAAAGAGCTAAGTAGCGTCGTAAAAGGTGCGCTTGCGACGCAGTAGCGCAAAACCGAAACAAAGTGCTTGACACAGATCAAACATGCATTATTATTCATGTAAGTTGATTCCGTTAAGCGCACTTTAATTCCGAACCCAAATTCTCGGCGAAGTGCTCACCCCAGAGGAGAACCGCCATGTCTGCCCCCGAACGCGTCGAATACCAAACGAATCCGAGTCAATACAAGCACTGGACGCTGTCTTTCGACGGCCCGATCGCCACGCTCGCCGCGAACTTCGATGAGAACGCGGGATTGCGTCCCGGCTACAAACTGAAACTCAACAGCTACGACCTCGGTGTCGATATCGAGTTGAACGACGCAATCAATCGCGTTCGTTTCGAGCATCCTGAAGTGCGCACTGTGGTTCTTACTTCGCTCAAAGACAAAGTGTTTTGTTCGGGCGCGAACATTTTCATGCTCGGTGTTTCTTCGCACGGCTGGAAAGTGAACTTCTGCAAGTTCACCAACGAAACGCGCAACGGCTTCGAAGATTCCTCTAAATACAGTGGCCTCAAATTCTTGGCAGCCGTGAACGGCGCTTGCGCAGGTGGCGGCTACGAGCTCGCGCTCGCGTGCGACGAAATTCTGTTGATTGATGATCGCTCTAGCGCCGTGAGCTTGCCGGAAGTGCCGCTGCTCGGCGTGTTGCCGGGCACGGGTGGTCTCACACGCGTGACCGATAAGCGCAAAGTGCGCCACGATCTCGCTGACATTTTCTGCACAGTCACCGAGGGCGTTCGCGGCAAGAAAGCCAAAGAGTGGCGCTTGGTGGATGACATCGTGAAGCCTTCGGAGTGGAGCGCGAAAGTGAAGGAGCGCGCGCTGGCCCTCGCAGCGCAATGCGATCGCCCCGCTAACGGCAAAGGTGTGTCGCTCACGCCACTCAACCGCACGATTGAAGAGAACGCGCTTCGCTACGGTTTCGTCACCGTTGAAATTAATCGCGCGAAACGTTTGGCGACGTTCACGGTTAAAGCGCCGAATGGCGCGCAGCCGAGCGACATCGCTGGCATCGAAGCCGCTGGCGCGAATTGGTATCCGCTGCAACTCGCTCGCGAACTCGAAGACGCAATTCTCTCGATGCGCACGAACGAGCTCGATATCGGTTTGTGGCTCATCAAGACCGAAGGCAACGCCGCTGATGTGCTCGCGATGGACGCGACCTTGATGGCAAACAAAGATCATTGGCTCGTGCGCGAGACGATCGGTTTGCTGCGCCGTACGTTTAGCCGTTTGGATGTGTCTTCCCGCAGCTTGTTTGCGTTGATCGAAGAAGGTTCTTGCTTCGCTGGCAGCTTCCTCGAACTCGCGCTTGCGTGCGATCGCAGCTATCACCTTGCGTTGCCCGATGCAGGCGACGCCGCGCCAACGATCACTGTTTCAGATACCAATTTCGGTTTGTATCCAATGGCCACCGGCCAGAGCCGCTTGGAGCGCCGCTTCTACGCCGAAGTGCCCGCGATGGAAGCGGTGCGCGCCAAAGCGGGCCAAGCGCTTGATGCCGACGAAGCGTTCGAGCTCGGCCTCGTTACCGCGAACCCAGACGACATCGATTGGCCGGATGAGACGCGCATCGCCATCGAAGAGCGCGTGTCAATGTCGCCCGACGCACTCACCGGCATGGAAGCAAACCTGCGCTTCAACGGCGTAGAAAACATGTTTACCCGCGTGTTCGGTCGCCTCACCGCATGGCAAAACTGGATCTTCCAACGCCCGAATGCGGTGGGGGAGAAAGGTGCGTTGAAGGTTTACGGCAAGGGCGATAAGGCCGCGTTTGACTGGAATCGCGTTTAAGTTCTCTTAGACGCAGATTACGCTGATTGAACACAGATTGCCGCAGATTTTTTCAGTAAATCTGTGGTCGTCTGCGCAAAATCTGCGAAATCTGCGTCAAAAATTTCGTGTTGTGCGCCACGAAAAACTCGGCGTGACGCAACCCAAATCTACCGAGATGAAGTTTGTCTTTGGAGTTAGCCATCATGTCATCGATCAACTACAGCGAAAAAATCCCAAACAACGTCAACCTCGCCGAGGATCGCACGCTACAGCGAGCGCTTGAAGGCTGGCAGCCGAATTTCATCGATTGGTGGGATGAGATTGGTCCCGAAGGATCGACGAACACCGATGTCTACTTACGAACGGCCGTGAGCGTCGATCCGCAAGGTTGGGCGCAGTTTGGCCACGTGAAGATGCGCGACTATCGTTGGGGCATTTTCTTGAATCCGGGCGAGAGCGAACGCAAGATTCATTTCGGCGATCACAAAGGCGAAGCCGCGTGGAACGATGTGCCCGGCGAATACCGCGCGAATTTGCGTCGCATCATCGTGACGCAAGGTGATACGGAACCTGCAAGCGTTGAGCAGCAACGTCATCTCGGATTGACCGCGCCGTCGATGTATGACTTACGCAACCTCTATCAAATCAACGTTGAAGAAGGTCGCCACCTTTGGGCGATGGTGTATTTGCTACACAAGCATTTCGGACGCGATGGTCGCGAAGAAGCGGAAGCCTTGCTCGAACGTCGCAGTGGCGACGACAACAATCCGCGTATCTTGGGTGCGTTCAATGAAGCAACGCCCGATTGGCTCGCCTTCTTCATGTTCACGTATTTCACCGATCGCGACGGAAAATTTCAGCTCTGCGCACTCGCGGAAAGCGCCTTCGATCCGCTCGCGCGCACGACGAAATTCATGTTGACCGAAGAGGCGCATCACATGTTCGTCGGCGAATCGGGTGTGAGCCGCGTGATTCAGCGCACCTGCCAAGTGATGAACGAATTGAAGACTGACGATCCGCAGAAACTGCGCGCTGCAGGCGTGATCGATCTGCCAACGATTCAGCGCTATTTGAATTTCCACTTTTCGGTAACGATTGATCTCTTCGGTGCCGATGAATCATCGAATGCGGCGACCTTCTATTCGAGTGGCCTCAAAGGTCGTTATGAAGAAGGCAAGCGCGTGGACGATCATCAGCTTCGCGGCCAAACTTATACCGTGCTTGAGAATAAGAACGGTCAACTCGTTGAGAAACAAGTGCCGATGTTGAATGCATTAAACGAAGTGCTGCGCGACGATTACATTAAGGATTCGATTGCAGGCGTTGAGCGTTGGAACAAGGTGATTGAGAAGAACGCGATTCCGTTCAAACTCAAAACGCCGCACAAAGCCTTCCATCGCAATATCGGCTCGCTCGCAGGTTTGAAGGTTTCACCGGACGGCAAAGTCGTCACCGACAGCGAATGGAATTTCATGAAAGATCAGTGGCTCGCGACCGATGAAGATCGTGCGTTCGTTGCTGGCTTGATGGGGCGCGTGGTGGATGCCGGAAAATTTGCAAACTGGATTGCACCGCCGCCGATGGGGATCAATCGGCAGGCGGTGGACTTCGACTACGTGCGCTTCAATTGATGAGCCGATGTTGGCAAAAGCGCGCGAGCGCATTGCTTCGTTGTCGCGAGGCGACGTGTACATGAGTACACGTCGCCTCGAGACGCCTCGCACAGCATCTCTCTCGCGCACTCGTCAACGAGCTTAGCCTGTCAGCGAAAAAGGTAATTGCCCAATCCAATTGGGCTAAGAAGCAAATTTATAAAACTTTCGAAAAAAGTGCTTTTCGCGCTGTCAGCCAATAAAAATAGGGCAATAAAAGATATTGCTGGAGAAGATTCTGCGATGGACCATTCAGAAGTGATCGTGATCAAGCAACATCTCATCGATCCTGAGATTTGCATTCGGTGCAATACCTGCGAGGCGACCTGTCCGGTCGGTGCGGTGACGCACGACGATCGCAACTACGTCGTTGATGCCGACAAGTGCAATCACTGCATGGCCTGCGTGCCGCCGTGCCCGACGGGTTCGATCGACAACTGGCGCGAGATGCCGAAGGTAAAGGCATACAGTGTTGCCGAACAGTTGACCTGGGACGTGTTGCCTGCACAGCTGCCACGCGAAGCACTCGCGTCTAATGGCGCGACCGATACGAGCGCGACTTCGCTTACTGAAGCCGTCACCGATCCACAGGCAAGCTCACTCACCGCAACACAACCGGATTTGCCCGCACTACCGGTGGCTTCGACTTCGAGCTT
This sequence comes from Betaproteobacteria bacterium, assembly GCA_013298045.1. Classification (GTDB taxonomy): domain Bacteria; phylum Pseudomonadota; class Gammaproteobacteria; order Burkholderiales; family Casimicrobiaceae; genus Casimicrobium. The sequence goes on along the minus strand of JAAFJI010000013.1, from coordinate 22,493 downwards.
TAACGCAACCATTCCACCTTGGTCCACAGCCCACGCTTACACGAATCTCTACGGACCGAAAGCAACGGAAAAAACAGTCACGGCCACAGTTACGGGCAATGTGCGAGTCACCGAAGTCGGCAAAGACTACGACACACATCACATCGTGCTTGATTTTGGGTCGATGCCGTTCCCGGTGCTCGAAGGGCAATCGATTGGCATCATTCCGCCAGGCTTCGACGCGAAAGGCAAGCCGCACCACGCTCGGCAGTATTCGATTGCGAGTCCGCGCAACGGTGAGCGGCCGGGCTACAACAATGTCTCGCTCACGATCAAGCGCGTGCTTGAAGATCACGACGGCAAGCCGGTGCGCGGCGTGGCATCGAACTTCATGTGCGATTTAAACATCGGCGATACAGTGCAGGTGATCGGTCCGTTTGGTTCGACCTTCCTAATGCCCAATCATCCAAAGAGTCACATTGTGATGATTTGCACCGGCACAGGCAGTGCGCCGATGCGTGCGATGACCGAATGGCGAAGGCGCTTGCACAAGTCCGGCAAATTCGAAAGCGGCAAATTGATGCTCTTCTTCGGCGCGCGCAGCAAAGAAGAGTTGCCATACTTCGGCCCGCTCACGAGTCTTCCGCAAGATTTCATTGACATCAACTTCGCGTTCTCGCGCACGAAGGATCAACCGAAGCGCTACGTGCAAGACCGCATGCGCGAGCGCGCGAGCGATATCGCGCCGCTGCTTTCCGATCCGAACGCATTCTTTTATGTGTGCGGGTTGAAGGTAATGGAAGTTGGCGTGATCGAAGCACTCGCCGATATCGCTAAGGGTGCGAGTCTCGATTGGAATCAAGTTGGTGGCGAGATGAAACGTCTCGGGCGATTGCATCTTGAGACGTATTGAGTTCCTTTGTTCGCTGTCTCTTCTCGCGTCATCCCGGCGTCGGTCGGGATCCACGATGCACAGAGTAGCGCGTGTTTTATGCGGCGATGTTCCGCAAAATGGATCCCGGCCTTCGCCGGGATGACGCCAAAGACAGACATCGTCGAGTAGATGAAATTCGCAGAATTCCACGCCGGTCAAATCATCACTGCAGGCCCCGTATCGTTGACTGAGTTAGAGATCGTCTCGTTCGCGAATGCCTACGATCCGCAGTGGTTTCACACCGACATCGCTCGCGCCGATGCGGGGTTTCACGGTGGACTGATCGCGAGCGGCTGGCAAACTTGCGGCATCGCGATGCGGCTCGCGGTGCAAACGGCGCTAGAGGGCTCCGAATCGTTTGCCTCACCCGGTCTTTCGTATTTGAAGTGGACGCATCCCGTGCGACCCGGCGATGCGCTATCGTTAAAGGCCACGGTCCTTGAGACGAGGCGTTCGCAATCGAAAGCAACGCTCGGTATTCTTCGGTGGCGTTGGCAACTCTTTAATCAGAACGACATCGAAGTGCTCGATCTTGAAGCTACCTCGTTGTTCGATCTCTCATAGCACTCCCAATCATGACGACTCAAGCCTTCATTTGCGATGCGATTCGCACACCCTTCGGCCGCTACGGTGGCGCGCTCTCTTCCGTTCGCACGGATGATCTGGGTGCGATCCCGATCAAGGCGCTGATGACCCGCAACGCAAACGTTGATTGGGCAGCCGTCACCGATGTGATCTTTGGCTGCGCGAACCAAGCGGGAGAAGACAACCGCAACGTTGCGCACATGTCGGCCCTGCTCGCAGGGTTGCCTATTGATGTGCCGGGGGCAACGATCAATCGCTTGTGTGGCTCGGGCATGGATGCAGTAGGCACTGCTGCGCGGGCGATCAAATCGGGTGAAGCGCACTTGATGATTGCGGGCGGCGTGGAAAGCATGAGTCGTGCGCCGTTTGTGATGCCCAAGGCGACGAGCGCATTCGCGCGCGAGAATGCGGTGTATGACACGACCATTGGTTGGCGTTTCATCAACAAGCTGATGAAAGAAATGTACGGCGTTGATTCCATGCCGGAGACGGCGGAGAACGTCGCCACTGATTTCAAGATCGAACGCGAAGCGCAGGACAAGATGGCGCTGCGCTCCCAGTTGAACGCAGTAAAGGCGCAGCAGAGTGGTTTCTTTGACGCGGAGATTTGCCCCGTCACGATTCCGCAGAAGAAGGGCGATGCGATTGTCGTTTCGAAAGACGAGCATCCGCGTGATACCTCGCTCGAAGCGCTCGCGAAGCTCAAAGGCGTGGTGAAACCCGACGGTAGTGTCACCGCGGGCAACGCAAGTGGCGTGAACGATGGCGCATGCGCGCTCTTGATTGCTAACGAAGCGGCGGCGAAGCAACACGGCCTCACGCCGCGCGCGCGCATCGTCGGCATGGCGACTGCTGGTGTGCCGCCGCGCATCATGGGCATCGGCCCTGCACCTGCGACGAAAAAAGTGCTCACGCAAACCGGACTCACGCTCGCGCAGATGGACGTGATCGAACTAAATGAAGCCTTCGCCGCGCAAGGGCTTGCCGTGCTCCGCGAGCTTGGTTTGCAAGACCACGATCCTCGGGTGAATCCCAACGGTGGCGCGATCGCGCTCGGCCATCCGCTCGGCGCAAGCGGCGCGCGACTCGTCACCACCGCCGTGAATCAATTGCATCGAATCAACGGTCGCTACGCGCTCTGCACGATGTGCATCGGCGTCGGGCAGGGTATCGCGATCGTTATCGAGCGGGTGTAGACGCGTGGTGTGTATTGTCTGGGCTTGAGGGATTTTGCTCAAACCTCGGGAACAACACGTTGTTCTCAAGATGCACGTGCTCGATCAGATCATCATGCAACGCAGCGAGTCCGTTAAACAACGCGCGCCAAGTGTTGCAAGCGCTGCTCGGCGGCGTGAAGCCGTCGGTGAGTCGCTCTAGAGTTTCCAGCCTGTCGCCGTGAGAAACGTGCTCGTGACGCATGACATCAATGGGCGCTTCGATCATGGGCGAGCCACCGCGCTTCATCATGGGGAATAACACCTGCTCTTCTTTCGCCATATGCGAAACGAGATCTGCTGCCATTGCTTCAAGAAACTCAGCTAGCCCCTTTGGCACATGCGGATGGTCGCGATGAACAGCCTCAACCCGCGCAGCCATTCGCACGAGCTCAGGCAATTGCTTTCGATGTGCCTCATGAAAGCGCGACACGATCAATTCGATTAATTCATCGGTTGGCAGCGAACTCGTATCGGCCATCGGTTGCCGTTGGAGGGATTCGAGTTCTTCGAGAACGCTTACGAGATCCAGTGACTTTTCCTTCGTTGCAAACGAAAGGCTCCTCTGTCCGCCACAACAGAAGTCGATTTTTAAGCGACGAAAGATCGCGGTTGCACCAGGCACATTGATTGCGATGTGGCCGACTGATTGGGAGGGATCAATACCGATCTGTTGAGTTACGTTGGTGTTCATGTTTGGACTTCGGAAGATAAGGGGAGAAATCTCGAGGGACATTTTTCGGGGTACAGGGCTAGGTCATCTGGCAGGTGCGCCACCACCATCGGGAAAGTCATAGACGTGCGCGGGCATGTAGGGGCCGGTACCCGCGTTCTCTGCCTTTGAGGCCGGAATGAACTCGCCACGCTGAATATCGAAGACATGAATCTCTCCATCTTCGATGACATAGCGCCATCCGTGAAGCGAAAGGGCGCGCACTTCGACGCGTTCGCGCACCATGGGGTAGTCCATTAGGCGTTCTAGTTGCAACACGATAGAGCGCTCTTCTGTGCGCCTAAGTACATCAGGGCCAGGATCAGCTACGGGCAAGATCGCTTCTCGGCCCAAGTCGAGCCATTGAGCGAGGTTTTTCGACGCACTTGGCACTTCTCCATAGAGCGCGCGAATCGCGCCGCAATGGCTATGGCCGCAGACAACAACACGCTTGACGTTCAAGTTGAGCACTGCAAATTCAATTGCGGCGGCGGTTCCGTGAAATCCTTTCGATTGGTCATAGGGCGGAACGAATGCACCGACGTTTCGCACGAGAAAAAGCTCCCCGGGGCCTGAACCTGTAAGCAAATATGGAACGAGCCGAGAGTCGCTGCAACCGATGAAAAGGGTGGTGGGATGTTGTCCGCCATCCACGAGTTCTTTGAACTGCTCGCGATACTGCGGAAACGCGTCGTCGTGAAAGCGACGCAAGCGCTCGAGCAGTTCGTCCGGCATAGTTGTCCGCCCTACTGCATCAGCGGAGACGCGGCTGCGTCGAGATCGCAATGCCGGATCGCTGCTCGCGCGGCAAGCTGCTGCAAGTACTGTCGGAGCGCCGTGGCGAAGCTCTGTTGCATCAACAGCATCTTCACTGCGCCTTCGCACTGATCGAAGTCCGGCGTGTGACCCGGTTCGCGCGCAAGCACTTCGACCACGTGAAACCCGAACCGGCTTTGTACCAACCGCGGCAACACGCCCACTTCAGGCTTTCCGAATACTTCCCGTGCGAATTCGGGTGCGCAGTCGACGTGCGTCAGCCATCCCAGATCTCCGCCCGCTTTGCCGGACGGACAATTTGAGAGCTGACTCGCGGCAATTGCGAACGAGCGCACATCACCCTTGCTGCTTGCGCGCAAGTCAATCAAGTGTGCCTCTGCGCGCTTGCGCAATGCGTTCACGTCAACGCTAGGTGTCACAGCAAACAGAATGTGGCGCGCATGCACCCGTTCGCCAATCGCGAACTTCGATGGATTCGCAACATGAAAGCGATGACAGGTTTCGTGATCGGGTTCGGGCGTTATGACCGATTGAGCGATGAGCAATTCGATCGCAGCACTCGCTGCTTCCGAGGTTATGCCTTGGATCGGGATAGCGTCGTCCTCGTCAAGAAGCCCCTCCGCGATTGCCTGCTGCCGCAAGAGTTCCACGTGGGCACGTTGCCGGAGCTCGGCCGCCGTCAAGGATTCATCGGCGCGCATCAGCGGGATGCCATTGATCGAGGGAATGTCAGCCATTGTGTGGGTTGCGAATTGAGTCATGGCAAACCTTCACTTGGGTAGGTTGAGTTTGCGCGAACGCGCAACCTGATAGGGCCGGAATAGATAAGCGATCGACGCAAACCCACTCCATACGTGAACCAGTCGGCTAAACGGGAATAGCAGAAAGATGGTCATCCCGAGGACGAGGTGAATCTTGTAAGGCCAGTCAAGCGGGAGCAACACAGCGGCATCGGGGCTGAAGGTAAAGATACTCTGCGACCAATGCGAAAGCGCAAGCATCACCGAGCCATCTTTGTGTCCGAGCGAAAAGGGCAGCGTGAGCAAGCCGAGACAAAGTTGTACCCAAAGAATGATGAGAATTGCGAGATCGGTGCGGTGACTAGTCAAGCGAATTCGCGGATCAAAAATGCGCCGCCAGATGAGCATACTAAGCCCTACGAAGCAAACAATTCCCGCGATTCCGCCCGCGATGATTGCGAACAACTGCTTCTGCGCGGGCGTGATGAAGGGCTCGTAAATCCAGTGCGGCGTTAACAAGCCAATCGCATGGCCAAAGAATAGAAATAGGATGCCGCCATGAAACAGATTGGATGCCCAATTCATTCCTGACTTTCGAAGCATTTGTGATGAATCGCTCTTCCAGGTGTATTGATCGCGATCAAATCGCGCCAGACTACCCATAAAGAAAACAGCGAGGCAAATGTAGGGATAGACCGCGAAGAGAAATTGATGCAGTGTTTTCATTGCGTGTTCCTTTCTGCGTTTGCACTAGGCAGCGACGCGATCGCGCTTAGTGGCCGTATGTTGCGGCACAAAGTGGATCGGCTGCACTTGCTTCGGAGCCGCTTGTCCTCGCGTCGAGCATCCGCCAAATGCTTCCGGCTCACTCCACGCTTCATCGATTTCTGGTTCCGCGACGATCGCTACACGCTCCGCTTTCTCGCCAGCAAGTTCGAGTGTCGCCGCGATGACAGAGGCGTACGGGCTATTGCGATTCAGAAGCGCGGTGAAAATGGCTCGCAAGATGTTTGCGGTTTCCGCCAGAAACGCGCGTGCCTCTTTCGGAGGCTGCGTACTTGCGAATTCAAGTACGACGGGTAAGTAATCGGGCAACTCGCCACCACCCAGGAACAAACCGGCTTGTTCGTAGGTTTTCACCAAATCCACCATTGCCGAGCCACGGTCTCGGCTATCGCCGTGGACATGCTCGAACAAATGGAGCGACGTGCGCCGACCGCGATCAAACCACTCCACATAATCGGATTCAACCTGCATCGCCGGCAACGCTGAAAGCCGTTCAGCCAAAGACTTTAACTCGCCAATTCTTTTGGGCGCCAATGCATTTTCATTTGCTATTGCTTTATGTACTTCCGGAAGGTTTGCCCTCATGCTTTGATCTGGATAGCGAAGGAGCCAGGCGAGCGCACGAAGCGTTTGTTGCATGGGTTTGGGCGTGAAAATCGAACTCATAGCGAAGCCACCTTGATCGGGATAGTGCGGCGCTTTTCGCTGCCAAACAGACTAGTTTCAGTGACACCTTCGCTGCACCCATTGCCGAAGGAGAAACCACAGCCGCCCTTCACGTTGAACGCGTTCTCTGCGTATTCACGATGAGTGGTTGGAATCACGAAGCGATCTTCGTAGTTTGCAATCGCCATGATGCGGTACATGTCTTCAACCTCGTTGACCGACATGCCCACTTGCTCAATCGCCGCATCGTTGGTCACGCCGTCGACATGCTTCGCACGCTGGTATGCGCGCATCGCGAGCATGCGCTCAAGGGCTCGCACGACCGGCTCCGTATCCCCCGCTGTCAATAGATTTGCGAGGTATTTCACCGGAATGCGAAGTTGGTTCACATCGGGAATTTCTCCGTTTGCGCCCACATGCCCTGCATTCGCGGCGGCGGTAATTGGCGAAAGCGGCGGCACATACCAAACCATTGGCAGCGTGCGGTACTCCGGGTGCAGCGGCAACGCAACTTTCCATTCCATCGCCATTTTGTAGACGGGGCTGCTCTTGGCGGCCTCGAGCCAGTTCTCCGGGACCCCGTCTTTAAGCGCTTGTGCGATTACTTCCGGATCGTTCGGATCAAGAAAGCAATCGAGCTGCGCTTGGTAGAGATCCGTGTCTTTCTCAACGCTCGCCGCCGCCGCGATGCGATGAGCGTCGTAGAGAAGCACGCCAAGATAGCGAATGCGTCCGACGCAGGTTTCCGAGCACACTGTTGGCTGTCCTGCCTCAATTCGCGGGTAGCAGAAGATGCATTTCTCAGCTTTGCCACTCTTCCAGTTGTAATAAATTTTCTTGTACGGACAGCCAGAGACACACATCCGCCAACCACGACATTTGTCTTGATCGATCAGAACGATGCCATCTTCTTCACGCTTGTAGATCGAACCCGACGGGCAACTCGCAACACAAGTCGGGTTCAAGCAGTGCTCGCACAGGCGAGGCAGATACATCATGAAGGTGTTCTCGAACTGGCCGTAGATCTCCTTCTGCACGTCCTCAAAGTTTTTATCTTTCGAACGCTTCGAAAACTCGCCGCCGAGAATCTCCTCCCAATTCGGTCCCCATTCGATCTTTTCCATCCGCTGACCCGTGATGAGCGAGCGCGGGCGCGCCGTGGGCGCGTGTTGCATTTCCGGTGCGGTGTGTAGGTGGTCGTAGTCGAAGGTGAATGGCTCGTAGTAATCGTCGATCTCCGGCAAATTTGGATTCGCGAAAATCTTCATCAGCAATTGCCACTTGCCGCCTTGGCGCGGCTCTATTGAACCGTTGGCTTTGCGAATCCATCCACCATTCCACTTGTCTTGGATTTCCCATTCCTTCGGGTATCCAATACCTGGTTTCGTTTCCACGTTGTTAAACCACGCGTACTCAACGCCGGGGCGACTCGTCCACACGTTTTTGCAGGTAACGCTGCAGGTGTGGCAGCCGATGCATTTGTCGAGATTCAGCACCATGCCGATCTGTGCGCGAACTTTCATTGTTGTGCTCCTTTGCTCGGCGTGGTGTTAAGGGTTCTCGCCCTGTGATTGATAGGCTGCGGTGAGATGATCGTCGGCCGGGGTGTCGAGCCAGTCGATCTTTTTCATCTTGCGAACGATCACGAACTCGTCGCGGTTGGTGCCGATCGTGCCGTAGTAGTTAAAGCCATAGCTTTGCTGCGCATAGCCGCCGATCATGTGGGTCGGTTTGGTTACGATGCGAGTGACGGAGTTGTGAATCCCGCCACGAACGCCGGTGATCTCCGAGCCCGGGGTATTGATGATCTTCTCTTGCGAGTGATACATCATCACCATGCCAGGATTCACACGCTGGCTCACTACCGCACGCGCAGCGACGGCGCCGTTCACGTTGAAGAGCTCCACCCAATCGTTGTCTTCGATGCCAGCGCGTTTGGCATCTTCCTCCGAAAGCCAGATCACCGTGCCGCCTCGGTTAAGCGTCAACATGATCAGGTTGTCGCTGTAGGTGCTGTGAATGCCCCACTTCTGATGCGGGGTGATGAAGTTCAGCAGGATTTCGGTGTTGCCGTTCGGCTTCTTGTTCTGAATGCTCGTCGTCTTCAGATCCACTGGCGGACGGTAACTTGAGAAGCCCTCGCCGAACGCAAGCATCCACGGATGATCTTGGTAGAACTGCTGCCGTCCAGTGAGCGTTCTCCACGGAATCAGCTCGTGCACGTTCGTGTAGCCGGCGTTGTAAGAGACCTTTTCGCTTTCAAGTCCAGACCATGTAGGTGAGCTGATGATCTTTCGCGGTTGCGCTTGGATATCACGAAAGCGAATCTTCTCGTCTTCTCGATGTAGCGCAAGATGTGTGTGATCGCGTCCTGTGGCTTTCGAGAGTGCGGCCCATGCCTTTACTGCGACGTGACCGTTAGTTTCCGGTGCAAGTTGCAGAATTACTTCGGCGGCGTCGATATCGGTTTCAATCTTCGGAAAGCCTTTGGTCGGGCCTTCATCCCGCACGACGCCATTCAGCTCGCCGAGCTGCGTCACTTCTTCCTGAGTATTCCAGGCGATTCCTTTACCGCCGTTGCCCACTTTGTTCATAAGCGGGCCCAGTGCTGTGAAGCGCTTGTAGACGTTCGGATAGTCGCGCTCAACCACAGTAATTTGAGGCGCGGTTTTTCCAGGAATCAGATCGCATTCGCCCTTCTTCCACTCTTTCACCTCGAAGGGCTGCGCGAGCTCGGCGGGGCTGTCGTGCATCAGCGGCGTTAGCACGACTTCTTTTTCTACGACCAAGTGACCGACACACACCTCACTGAATTTTTTGGCGAATCCTTTGTAGATATCCCAATCGCTTTTCGATTGCCACACTGGATCGACCGCCGTTGAGAGCGGGTGAATGAAGGGATGCATGTCGCTCGTGTTGAGATCGTTTTTCTCATACCAAGACGCGGTGGGCAGCACGATATCGGAGTAAAGACACGTCGTGCTCATCCGGAAGTCGAGTGTGACGAGTAGGTCGAGCTTGCCCTCCGGTGCTTCAGCGTGCCACTTCACTTCGGTCGGTTTGGCGTCATCGCCCCCCAGGTCTTTGCCCTGAACGCCGTTCTCGGTACCCAGCAGGTGTTTGCAGAAATACTCATGCCCTTTACCGCTCGAACCCAGAAGATTGCTGCGCCATACGAATAGGTTACGGGGCCAGTTTTGTGGATCATCGGGATCCTCACAACTCATCTCCAAGTCCCCGTTCTTTATGGCATTGGCGACATAATCCTTTGGCTCTACTCCCGATGCCGCAGCATCTTTCGCAACATTCAATGGATTGGTTTTGAGCTGCGGTGCGCTGGGCAACCAGCCCATGCGCTCAGCGCGCACGTTGTAGTCAATCAAACTACCGCCGTACTTGTTCGCATCGGCCAGCGGTGAGAGCACTTCCTTCACATCCAGCTTTTCGTAGCGCCACTGGTCTGTGTGTGCGTAAAAGAAGCTCGTGCTGTTTTGCTGACGCGGTGGACGAATCCAATCGAGCGCGAACGCGAGTGCGGTCCAACCAGTTTGTGGGCGGAGCTTCTCTTGACCGACATAGTGCGCCCATCCACCACCGCTTTGACCGATGCAACCACACATCATCAAGAGGTTAATCACGCCGCGATAGTTCATGTCGGCGTGGTACCAGTGGTTCATCGCCGCGCCGATGATGATCATCGATTTGCCGCGTGTTTTGTCGGCGTTGTCAGCGAATTGACGCGCGACCGTGATTACTTGATCGCGCGGAACTCCAGTGATTTGCTCCTGCCAAGCGGGGGTGTAGGGCGCGTTATCGTCGTAGTTTTTCGCGCCCGAACCCAGCCCACGATCAATGCCATACTGCGCGGCCTGCAAGTCGAACACAGTCGCGACCAAGGTCTCTCGATGCTCGCCGGCTTTGCCCAGGCGTAGTGTGACCGCAGGCACACGTGCGCGGTTGACGTGTCCGCTTTGTGGGTTGGCATTGAAGTGTGGGATTTCAACGCCGCCGAAGTATGGGAAGGCCACATCGACCACGCCATGAGCCTGCTCGCCCTCAAGCACGGAGAGCTTGAGTTTGGTTTCTTCGCCGTGTCGCGCTTCTTTTGCTTCGAGGTTCCATTTGCCTTGGTCAGCGCGTCCTTCTGGCCCCCAGCGGAAGCCGATTGACCCGTTGGGCAACACCGCGCGGCCATTCTGATCAAACGCGACTGTTTTCCACTCCGGATTGTTCTTCTGCCCCAAATCGCCGTTGAAGTCGCTCGCGCGCAGGTAGCGGTCTGGCACCATCGCTTTCGAGCCATCTGCGAGCGTCGTCTCCTTGAGCATCACGAGTAACGGCAGATCGGTATAGCGTCGCGCGTAGTCGTCGAAGTACGCGGAGCGTTTGTCAAAGTAAAACTCTTTCAGGGCCACATGCCCCATGGCCATGGCAAGCGCGGCATCGGTGCCTTGCTTCGGGTGCAACCAAAGATCGGTGAGCTTGGCGACTTCGCTGTAGTCGGGCGTCACAGACACCGTCTTCGCGCCCTTGTAGCGAACCTCGGTGAAGAAGTGGGCATCGGGGGTGCGTGTTTGCGGAACGTTGCTTCCCCAGGCAATGATGTAGGTGGAGTTGTACCAATCGGCCGATTCCGGTACGTCGGTTTGCTCGCCCCAAATCTGTGGACTGGCTGGCGGAAGGTCGCAGTACCAATCGTAGAAGCTCATACACACACCGCCGATGAGACTCAGGTATCGACTCCCCGCTGCATACGACACCATCGACATCGCGGGAATCGGCGAAAAACCAATCACGCGATCTGGACCGTACTTTTTGATCGTGTACACGTTCGCCGCAGCAATCAACTCATTGACTTCGTCCCACGTAGCGCGAACGAAGCCGCCCATGCCGCGCACCTTTTGGTAACTGCGGCGAAGATCGGCGTTCTCCTGAATGGATGCCCATGCTTCCACGGGCCCCAGTTGCTGCCGAGCAGCACGCCATGCCTTGATCAAGCGAGCGCGCACCATCGGATACTTCAATCGATTCGCGCTGTAGAGATACCATGAGTACGACGCACCACGCGCACAACCGCGCGGCTCATGGTTGGGCATATCCCATCGCGTGCGCGGGTAGTCAGTCTGCTGTGTTTCCCACGTAACGATGCCGCCCTTCACGTAGATCTTCCACGAGCAAGAGCCCGTGCAATTCACGCCGTGGGTTGAGCGAACGATCTTGTCTGCCGCCCAGCGATTTCGGTAGGCATCTTCCCAAGTGCGATCCTCGCCCGTAGTAACGCCATGCCCTTCGGCAAATTTCTCGCGGGGAACATTGAAATACGTGAGGCGATCAAGAAAGTGACTCATATGATGATCCTTCTGTCTACTTTTTGGCGGTGTATTCGGTGTTTGCTTGAGTTCTCTATGGGTTCTTCACATACGCGTCGCGACGTAGATAAAACCACCAGTTCAAGACGAGGCAGAGGGCATAGAAGATCGCGAAGCCATACATCGCGTACTCCGGCGATCCGGCTTTGATTTGCTGGCCGATCACAACTGGGGCGATGAAAGCGCCATATGCGGCAACTGCTGAAGTCCAACCGAGAACAGGTCCTGCCTGCGTGCGATCAAAGATCACTCCTATCGTGCGAAACGTCGAACCATTGCCGATTCCGCTTGCCGCGAACAAGAGCACGAACAACGCCATGAAGGTGAAGAAGTACTGTTCGGGGGTCGCTGACTTATAGGCAAGCAACATCACGTAACCCACCGCAACCGAGGCGATCACCATGATGGCTGAAATCACTTGCGTGACGATTGAGCCACCTAGCTTGTCGGAAATCCAACCGCCGACCGGACGGATGAGAGCGCCCACGAACGGACCAATCCATGCGTAGGTCAGTGCGGAAGGTGCGTTGGGGTTTTTGAGCGTGTGATTCATCACCCCTGTTGCTGGGTCCACAACATGTTGAAACCCGAAGATGACTGTGATCGCAAGCGGTAAGGCCATCGAGAAACCAATGAATGAACCAAACGTCACGATGTAGAGCGCGGTCATCGACCAGGTGTGCTTGTCGCTAAAGATCGTGAACTGCTTCTTCAGGTTCTCTTTCATCGCGCCGAACGCAGCAAGGCGCATCACCAGAAGCGCGCTGATGATGTCAAGCGGAATGGCGACCCACATGCTGATGAGCCCAAGTCCAGTCGGCGCGGGTAGATACAGGTACAGTCCGAGAATGGCAGGAATGAACGCGAGCGTGTAGAGATAGGTGATCTTTAAGAATGCGACGATTGGGTTGCCAGCGGCGGGCGTGACCGTCTTTAGGTTATTCATGCCAAACCAGCAGATGATCGACAACGGCACGAGAGAGAGCACCCACGCGAATCCGGCGTTCTGAATCCAGGTTGGTGTGCCCGCTGTAATCTTCCCGAAGATCCAGCCGGAATCTTTGACCAACGTCATCGATTCACCACCCCATGCACCCAATAGCGGCATTGTCATCACGAGCGGAATCACGATCTGCATTGTGGTTACGCCAAAGTTACCAATGCCTGCGTTGATCCCAAGCGCCGTACCCTGCAAACGTTTTGGAAAGAAGGTGCTGATATTCGACATTGAGCTTGCGAAATTTCCGCCGCCCACGCCGGACCAAAGCGCCATCAACTGAAACGCCCAAAGCGGCCAGTCTTTGTGTTGAAGTGCGATCCCCGTGCCGATTGCAGGGGCTAGCAACATCGCGGTGGTCAAGAAGATCGTGTTGCGGCCACCCGCAAGGCGGATCAAGAACGATGCGGGGATTCGCATCGTTGCGCCCGATATGCCAGCAATTGCAGTGAGGGTGAAAAGCTCTGCCTGAGTAAACGGAAAACCCAGGTTCAGCATCTGAACCGTAATGATTCCCCACATGCCCCACACCGCGAATCCGCAAAGAAGCGCAGGGACGGAGATAGCGAGATTGCGATAAGCGATGCGCTTGCCAGTGCTCTCCCAAAAGGCTTGATCCTCGGGACGCCAGTCCTCGATATCGCCCCCGTTGTTTTTGGTCGCTGACGCGCCGACGTGATGCGTTGTTGCCATGACGTTACTCCCGATGACGTTTCTTGTTTAGTCGTTGCCTGAAGCGGCAAGAGGCGATGGCGGTGCATTGCGACCCATGAGCTCGGTCTTCCTAACTTCGGTCCAGTACATCCAAATGAGCGATACCCACACGACGCCGTACATGAGCATGAATGCGCTTGAGCGAATGCCAGTGATGTCTAGCAGCGCACCGTACATGATCGGTAGTACGAATCCGCCGAGCCCGCCAGCAAGCCCCACAATGCCGCTGATCGCGCCAATGTTTCCCGGGTATTCGTCGCTGATGTACTTGAAGACGCTGGCCTTGCCGAATGCCCATGCAACCCCAAGGACAGCCATCAACGCCGTAAACATGTAGACGTTGAGCCCGATGAAAAACGTCTTTGGGCCATTCACGGTGTTGATCGTGAATTCGGTTTGTGGGTAAGAGAGAAGAAAGAGGCATATCCAGCTCACCCACATCACCCACCAGGTGACGCTATGGGCTCCGTACTTGTCCGAAAGCCAACCGCCGACGGCGCGCAACACGCCGCCTGGCAACGAGAAACAAGCCGCGAGGAGTGCTGCTGCGCGGATGTCGAGCCCATACTCGCCTACGTAGTACTGCACCATCCACAGTGCGAGCGCCACATAGCCACCGAATACGATGGAGTAGTACTGGCAATACTTGAGTACCTTTGGATCTTTAAGCGCTCTCAATTGCTCAGCAAAACTCGCTTTACTCGACACCACATGCGATGCATCGTGATGTGAGAACACCCAGAACAGGATGACAGTACCGAGCATGATGGCCGCGTACACCTGCGGAACCACGGTCCACCCAAACGCAACAACAATTGCGGGCGCGATGAATTTGTTCACCGCGGCGCCAGAATTTCCCGCGCCGTACACACCCATCGCAAATCCTTGGCGATTCTTCGGATACCAACGGGCGACATACGGTGTACCCACCGAGAACGAACCGCCCGCAAGACCAACAAAGAGTCCGATGACGAGAAAGTGCCAATACTGCGTGGCATACGACATCAGAAAAATGGGGGGGATCGTGATTGCCATCAAAACCGCCATCACAATTCGACCGCCGTACTTGTCAGTCCAGATACCTAGCGGCACGCGAATGAGCGAACCGGTAAGCACGGGGGTGGCTGTTAACAACCCGAATTCAGTGGCGTTGAGATTGAGCGCTTTCTTGATCGGAATACCGATCACGCCAAACATCATCCAAACCATGAAGCACACGGTGAATGCAAGTGTGCTGACGATGAGAACGGAAAGCGCTTTGCCTTTCTGATCCATGCCATTCTCCCTCTTCTTTTCGATAGGAGAACAATAGGCGTGAGAGTCCGCCTCGACCATCCTTCACAGGGACGGTTACAAGACTGCGGATGAACTAGGTTAGGCTACTCCTGTCGAACTATGCGGCGGGTTCGTTAACGGTCTGTTGATTTGAGTCAAACCACGCCGCGCTCAGTTGCGATCACAGCGGCCTGAACTCGGGAGGTCACATCCAGTTTGCGCAGCACATGTTGAACATGGATTTTTACTGTGGTCTCGGCGATGCCCAGCTCACGTGCGATGTGCTTGTTACTTTGGCCTTGTGCAATCGCACGCAGGATTTCTCTCTCGCGCGGAGAAAGCAAAGCCACCGGATCATCAGTAACGGCGGGCGGCGGTGAGGCAGCGCCGCGAAACGCAGATACCAACTTGTTTGTCAACTCATCGGCCAAGACCGAGTTACCCTTCATCACGCGCTCAATGGCGGCGATCAAAGCATCCGACTCCATCGTCTTCAAGAGGTAACCATTCGCCCCAGCTTGCAGTGCGCGCGCGAGATCACTCTCATCCTCACTCACTGTCAACATGACGATCTTTGCGGTCGGCACTGCTTTACGCAACGACGGTATCGCATCAACGCCGTTTACGCCGGGAAGATGGTTGTCGAGCAGTATCAAGTCGGGCGAAAGTGCCTCTGCCTTTCTTTGTGCTTCTGACGCGTCACCCGCATCGCCAACCACATCAATCCAATCCGTTCGCGATAGCAGTGAAATCAGGCCACGGCGAAACAGTGTGTGATCGTCTACGACGAGCGTGCGTGTGCGTTCGGGTTCGGCCATGATTAAGCAGCTCTGGTAGCTGTCGACGGGCCCGAAAGCACCACGGGTTGTGATTCCGTGCGCGCACCGTTTGACTCGTCAAGCACTAGAACGACGCGCGTACCACGGGCGGGTTCGCCATCAACCTGAAGCGATGCGCCGATTCGCTCCGCCCGCTCGCGCATGATGCGTAGACCCACGTGGGTTTCGTCCCCCGCACGGCTCTCGTCATCGAAGCCACAACCGTTGTCTTGCACTTCGAATCGCCAGCGTGGATGTCGTTGGACTTCCACATTGACCATCGTTGCTCGGGAATGCTTTCTAATATTGGACAGTGCTTCTTGCAAGATGTGAAGCACTTGCAACTGTGTATCGCTCGGCAATTCAATACCGCGACCTTCGAGCCTAAGCGTCGGCACGATACCTGTTTGGTGTTCAAACTTGCGTAGTGTCGTGCGTAGCGCCGATTCGATATCGGAATCCGACGCTCGCGTCCGAAAGTGCATCAGTAACTCGCGCACATCGGCATAGCTCTCTCGTACCCCCACCGCAATATCCTCGACGGTTTGGTCGGTCAGCGTCGAGTCGCGAGATCGAAGCGCGGATCGCAATACATCGACCTGCATCTTTAGGAACGCCAGCGATTGTGCGATGGAGTCATGAAGTTCGCGCGCGATGAATTCGCGCTCTTGCGCAACCGCTGCTTCACGAACCGTTGCGCTGAGTCGGATGTTTTCGATAGCCGCCGCAAGGTGCGTACAGATTGCATCGAACAAGGAGCGCTCTGCTGGGGACAGCTCATAGTCAGAATAAAACATCAGATCTACCTCGCCAATCACCCGATCATGGTGGTGAACGGGCAGTGTGACGATGGTGCGAAACCCCGCATTCGCGCAAAGCGTATGTGCCGCATCTAATGAGGCACGAATTGGAATCACTCGAGCACTGGCGGCAGCGGGCTGCCCGCAGTGACATGCGCCTGCCGTCATGCAGCGCTCGTTGTTTGCGATTGCGTCGGGAATCCCGTGAGACGCGATGAGCACATAGCTCTTACTATCAACATCGGCCACGCGCAGGGCGACTCCATCAGCACGGGTTAGCGTGACGAAGCGTTCAACGAACCCGCGAGCTAGCGGTTCGAGTGACGGGGTATTGGCAACCAAGGTGGTCACACCGTACAGCGCTTCCAGTCGAGCATGCTTTTGCTCTAACTGAGCGGTTTTCTCGGTGACCTTCGCTTCAAGGTTTCGATACACCGATTGCAAGTGCTCAGCCATCGTATTAAAGCCCTGTCCAAGCGTTGCAAACTCATCCTGGCCCTTCACATCAACTCGCGCTGCGAAATCGCCGTTTTGGATCAGCGCGGTTGCGCGCGTGAGTTGCCCCACCGGGCCTAAAACAAACCGATAGCCGGTGTAGACGAGTGCTGCGGCACCCAGCAAACCCAGCAACAACATCGCCGTTTGCAGCAAGTGCATCATCGCCGTCCAACGTGACAGGTGATGCTCTATCGCAATCACCCAATCATCGATGCTTTGCGTAAAACCACTTGCTGCGGTGGTCAACGCTGCATAAGTTGCCTCTTCTCTTGAGTCAACGATGCGGCGGAAATCTATCCATTGCGCCTCGATGCGCACGAAACCTGGCGTCACCACTTCATCCCAAGGCACGAACAAAGGGCGCAGTGGGTCGCCATTGCGCAGCAGCGTCAACGATTGTTCAAACTCGGCAACATAGTCGTGAACGGTTGTTCGATCTTTGCCTTCGAGGGCAAGTGCGAGACGATAGGCTTGCATTCGCATGCGTCCGGCTTCGTTAACCGCTGCCGCACCGCCATCCAGCTGCCAGGAAATCCAGAGCGTGCTCGCAATCGCGACGAACCCTACCAGCAAGAAGGGCGCGCTCACCCATGCGAGCTTCGCGGCGAGATTTCGTTGACTCATCGCGCGGAGTCTAGGCCGCAGCAAATTCACTGCCTTGCGCTATGTCAAGCCCGATCAAGTTGGTGAGGTTGAGCGCAACACGATACCTGCATCGCTCGCTGTCAACCGGGTGCCTCAACGTCGCGTTAGCGCCGGAGTTCGTCGACGCCATCGCAAACAGGGTCGCGAATCGCCCACCGATCACCCAACCAAGGATTCAACATGTTTTCAGATTTAACGCGCAGGGACTTCATCAAAACATCGGCGGGCGTGGCAGCGAGCCTGCCAGCGCTTGCTTCGTTCGGCGGCATTGCTCATGCGAGTGCGATGCTTGGCGGAAGCGAAATCACGGCGACCAGGGTCGATAGCGACCTGTTGCGTGCGGTCGGGGAACGTATCGGTTTCGATGCGGCCGAGCGTATTGGTGCCGACGGCGACGACGTCTCGCTCATGTACTTCGACTATGCGGGTCAGAGCATCGATTCGCTGCGTGAGGGCATCGAACGGGGTCTTGCGATAAAAAGTAGCGGCAAGGTGATCGCCACCGAACTTGATCTGCCCTATGGCGCTCTGCTCGGGGTTGCAGTTGTGCGAAACCTGCACACGGCGGTGGAGACTCGTGTCGAAATTAGCGCGACGATGCTCAGTCATCTCGCGCTAATCGAGGCGAACGCGCCGACTGCCGGAATTGCGAAGACCTCGGTGATGGCTGCTGATGCTTCTTACTTCTACGAAGTTGCCGCGACGGCGTAGATCGCGTGCCTAAGCGGCGCACGACGGTGCGCCGCAAGAAGAAAATAAACTTTTCCTATAAACGCCCTATAAAATAACGATTACGTATAGATTTACATTAGCAAGGATATGTTGTTGATTGGTGATTTAGCGCATGTTTAACAGGGCATTTCGAGTAAAAGTTTGTTTTAGTGCTCTAAAAATTTGCACTCTACGGCGAACTGCTCCACAATCGCAGCATGGAACGCAAAGCCCCCCGCCGCACCAAAGAGCGCATCCTCGAAGTCTCGCTCGGTATGTTCAATTCGTTTGGTGAACCGAACGTCACCACCAATGCGATCGCCGACGAGATGAACATCTCACCCGGCAACCTGTACTACCACTACCGAAGCAAAGACGAAATTGTCACCAAGATTTTTGTGCAGTTCGAGAAAGAGATGGACGAGCTTTTCTCGATGCAAAAAGATCGCCGAGCGAACGTCGAGGACACCTGGTTTTGGTTACACCTCGTATTCGAAAAAATCTGGAAGTACCGCTTTATCTATCGCGATTTGAACGATCTTCTTTCGAAGAATCGCATCGTAGAGACTCACTTCAAAACGATCCTGCAGAACGCTACGAAAAGCGCAGAGCGAATGATGCACGATCTGAAAGAACTGCAACAACTCAGCGCGAGCAAAGGCGAAATTGCGGCGATCGCGGTCAACGTCGTGCTCACCGCGACCTACTGGCATTCGTACGCTTACGTTATGAATCCGCGCAATCTAGACGAAGCCAAAGCAATGGGTCAGGGCGTGTTTCAGGTGATGGCAATGATCGCGCCGTATTTGACGGGCGACGCGCGCTTGCTGTTCGAGAAACTCGCGGCAGAATATCGATGAAGCAGGACGTCGCCGCTTCGCGGCTAAGACGTCGCGCCTTGCGGCGCTAGGACGACGAGCCTGACGGCTCTAGGACGCAAAGCTACGCGATCTTCGCTCTCCGATCCACGCTTGATCGAAGGAGTATGTTTGCGAAGCTTTGCGTCATAGCGGCAAAGCCGCGTCGTCCTAGAGCCGTCAGGCTCGTAGTTCTAGCCGCGAAGCGGCGACGTCCTAATAACTAAGGAGAGACAACATGGCAAAAAAAGGCGGCTGGGTCGCGTTTCCACACGACAACAGCGATTTCGTTTACGACGGCGCAGCGCTTAAGAAAAATTGGGCACGCTTGCATAAAGGCGATTGCGAGCCGTTTCCATCCGACAAAGCGGTCGAAGAGGCGTGGCGTCTCTATCACGCAGGCGATTTTCAGGGCGCATTCGACGCAGGCCTTGCGGCGGGTCCGGATGGCTACAACGCAGCGAACAAAGCCGCCTGTATCTACAACAATTACCTCGAAACCAGCGACGCGAAAAAGCAAAAGGCGTATGAGGAAATCGCTGCGCGTTGCGAAGAGCTGCAAGCTACACAGAAGAAAAATGCGAACGCGTTCTACCTGCACGCGTATGCACTTGGACGCTACGGTCAATTGATCGGGGTCGCTAAAGCGCTCACACAAGGCATCGGCGGCAAAGTGCGCGGTTCGCTGGAAACTGCAATCAAGTTGGACGCGAAGCACGCCGACACCCACATCGCACTCGGCACGTTTAATGCCGAAGTTATCGAAAAAGTCGGCGCAATGATCGGCAAGATGACCTACGGCGTAAGCAAAGACGGTGCGGTCGATAACTATGAAAAAGCGATCAAACTCAATCCAACGTCTGCGATCGCTCGCACCGAGTACGCGGACGGCCTATTCAAACTCTTCGGCAAAACAAAGATGAAAGAAGTCGAGAAACTCTACGCAGAGGCAATTGCAATTGCGCCTGCAGACGCGATGGAGTGTTTGGATGTGGAGGCGGCAAAGGCGGAGATGGAATAGCGCCGTTGTCCCGTTCGTCGCCCCATTTGCCTCGGCCAATGGGCGCGACTCGCGCCTCACGGTGCGCGACGATCAAGACCGATCTTGCCGTCTACTCAAGCGGATGGCCAAGCGCGGCATTCATCAGTGCCCGCGCCACATGCAAATCGTTCCACGGAAAATCGTTGGGATAGCGGTGCAGGTATTCGCTGTCCGAATCGCGTATCCATTCTTGCGGAAACTCCACCAGAATCTGTCCGCCCGGCGCGCGTCGCGCCAGCTCGCTCGCCTCGTCCTGGCTTGCGCCTAGTGCGGCGAGTAGCGGCTCGAAGAAGGCAATGCCTAGCAATGACGCATTGCCCATCCCTGGCGTGATGCGTCGATTGATCTCAATTAGCACCGGATCGCCGCCATCGGCGTCGGCGAAAAACTGAAACCCGCAAACGCCGGTCAAATCAAACGCGTTGCAGAGCGCCTCCGAGTAGCGACGCATCTGAAGGTGCTCGCAGTGTTGTCGCACGGTGGCAGGCCCTCTCGCCGGATGCTCGCGAATTTTGCGCGCGGCCCAACCTGCGAGCACCTTGCCGCGATACGCCGTAACCCAATACGACCAAACCCCGCGCGGATCGAACCGCTGCAACACGAGTTGTGGTGCGGCAAGCGTGTCCTGCGCCGCGCCAGGCGACAGCCATTGACCCACCAGGCGATCAAGCGCCGATTCGTTTTCAACCACAGTGACGCCGCTGCCACCGTAACTGTGCCGACGCTTTACGACAACCGGCCAGCCGACTGCAGAGGCCGCCTGCCGCGCCTGCGAAAGGGTATTCACGATCACGCTTTGCGGTTGCGGGACTGCGGCGGTTCGAGCGATCTCCGTCAGTTGGATTTTGTCCACGCTGGATCGAAAGTGCGCTGGGTCGCCGAGCGAGCGGACAATCAAGCCTTCAAGTTCACTGCGCACGTCCGGTCGCAGGCCCGACGGCGGGTTGAGTACGAGCTCGGTGAGCAAACGAAACGCTTGCTCGTCCGCCGGAATCACAAGGATCGGTCGGCTTGTTCGTACCAGATCAAACAGCGCGTCAACCCACTGTACAAAGCTCATGCCAACTTCGATCTCGACCGAGCGGCTCAGATACCGGCTGAATCGGGCGAAGCAGTCGCGCACCGCGAAGAGCTGAACGTCGGCACCTGCCGCGTGGAGTGCCGATGGCAGGCGAGCGGCGCTAAACCACTGGTTTTGCGCGCAAATTACAAGGACGCTCGGTCGTGCCATCGGTTGTCGGTTTCATTGCTCCACGGCGCGAGCAATTCAACGTGCTCGGCGTCGACCAAAGTCGCTGTCGCTGGACGCCGTGGGAGATCGCAATCCATCAAATTCCATCAAATCTGCGCGACACGCTGCCGAAGGCGCTCTACATCGATGCGCAGTCGCTGTATGTCGGCGGCGAACTGCGCAACCGCGTCCCGTTCAGCGACCAGCTTTGCTTCGTTATGCACATAGCGTTTGCCTGCCTCCTGCAAACTGCTCTGTGCGTTTTCGCCGAAGGCGATCAATGCCTTGAAGAGTTTGGTCGCTTCATTGGCGAAGATCGGACCGACGAAGCGCTCCAACTCGGCCTCTGCCGCAAGCGGCAGCGACTTAAACGCCTTCGATACGTCTTGCAGCAATCCGGCTTGACCGGAAATTGTTGCGGCTCGGAGCGCGACGGTTTCGCCTTGCGCGATGAGTGGCAATGCAGAAAGCGGGAATTCAACCGACACCGTGGGTGTGCTTTCGCGTACCTCGAATTCGCCCGAAACGAAATCACCCTCGGCGGTGATCTTGAGCGCCGCAGCGAGCGGCGGCATGCGCACCTGCAACGTCTCCCCCGCGTGTGGCGAGAGGAGCGCTCGCGCGTTTGCGTCATGCGAGAGCAGTCGGGATAGGGCGCGAGCGATAAGCGACGAGGGGAGCATTTAAGTATTTTCGCAGAGTGGCGAGAACAAAAAAGCCGACTCGCGTCGGCTTTCTTGAAGAGATCGAGACCGACTAGCCCTGCTGTATCCCGGCAAGCAACCAGCCTTTGCTGCCATCGACGGGTTTCGTGAGATTCCACACTTCGCTGAACGGCGAGGCCATCACCATGCCGTCTTCGCGCATTTTCCCGGTAAATTGGACACTCGCCCAGTAATTTCCGCGTTCGGTCTCGATGCCCAGGAGCTCGGCGTTCAACTCATCGACCTGCGTTGCTTCCTTGTTGCCGGCGATTACGTCTTTGGCAATTTGGTTATAGAACTCATCGGTTGCGAAGTCGCGAACCGCATCCAGATCACCCTTGTCGTTGGCTGCTTGCAGTGCCAAGAACTGTTTTTTCGCCTGCGCTTCGAATCCCGCTTTGTCGAAACCGGCGGGGATACCGAAGCCACCGGCAAGCGC
>JAAFJI010000129.1 GCA_013298045.1 Betaproteobacteria bacterium | reverse complement strand
TGGTGGCGAGAAAGAAACCGGCGGCGGCCGTGAGTCGGGCAGCGATTCGTGGAAGGCGTACATGCGTCGCGCGACGAATACGGTGAACTACGGATCGCAGTTGCCGTTGGCGCAAGGGATTAAGTTCGATCTTTAAGCGTTTGCGCTTAAAGATCGAACAGGACGACGCGCCTTCGGCGCTACGACGTCGCGACGGTGCGCTAAGACGACGCTCCCGTTGGTCGCTAGGACGCAAGATGCCCTTCGGGCAAGGACGAAATGACGACGCTTCGCTAGGACGTCGCGCCTTCGGCGCTAGGACGCAAAGCTTCGCGATTTTTAGTCGCTTTATCCGATTGGCGCTGCGGACGTCTGTTCGTCGGGTTGCAGTGCGATGTTTGCAAATCTTGCGTCCTAGCGACCAACGGGAGCGTCGTCTTAGCGCTTTGGCGCGTCTTCCTAGTGAGCGAAGCGAACGACGTCCTTCGGTAGTTGCATCGCGCTAGACTAGCGCGATGCAACTACCGAATTGGCCTTATCCACACACGATCGCCCATCGCGGTGCAGGCAAACTCGCGCCTGAGAACACGCTCGCAGCGATTCGACTTGGCGTTTCGTTTGGTTATCGCGCTTGCGAGTTCGACGTGAAGCTTTCGCGCGATAACGTCTGCGTGTTGATGCATGACGCCGATCTTGATCGAACTTCTAATGCAACTGGCGCTGTGGCCGATCGTGATTGGGCGATGCTTTCGCAACTCGATGCTGGCAGCTGGCATTCGAGCGCCTACGTCGGCGAACCGATTCCGACATTCGCGAATGTCATCGCGTATTGCAACGCGAACGATGTAGCCATGAACGTCGAGATCAAGCCGAGTCCGGGTCGCGAGCGCGAGACTGGGGCTGCGGTTGCACGCGAATGCGAACGCCGCTGTACGACGGCAAAGACCCCACCGCTGCTTTCGTCGTTTTCAACCGATGCCTTGCTCGCCGCGCGTGACGCGGCACCCGAATCATTGCTCGCACATTTGTTTCAAGACCCGTTACCGAGCGATTGGCTTCATAAGTGCAAATCGGTGGGCGCGATTGCGCTCGACGCAAACTGGAAATCGCTAACCGCTGCGATTGTTCAGGAGGCACATGCAAACGGTTTGCGTGTAGCCTGCTATACCTGCAACGAGATCGCCGACGCAGAAAGGCTTTGGTCGTGGGGCGTGGATAGCGTGATTACCGATGCGGTGGATCGGATTGCGTTTCGCGCGTAGCGCAGGGTAAACATCGACATAACTCTTAATCGCCGTGCCCTGTGAAATATGAACTACGATTAGCTTATAGTAATAATCAACAATAAAACAAAAGTTCATAAAGTGACCATTTAATGGGGCAATTATGACTGATGTTAAAATTTGTCACGAAAAGTGCGTCGACGCACCCACAGCCCTTAAAAAATCAGACAAGCGCTTGCCGGATTCATCGCGAAACGTATCGCTCGTTACCTGCAAGCGCACCACCCGATCGATACGAAAACTGCGGAAGTCCTCACGCATTTCGCACCATGCACCTAGCGTCCAGCGCTCACCCCAAAAATACAGCGATAGCGGTCGTACGCGTCGTTGCGTAAGCTTCCTCTCGCCATCCGCATAGACGAATTCGACAACGCTTTTCTCGCGAATGGCAGCACGCAACTTTTCGAAGCGCTCGCCTAGTTGTTTTGGGATATGCATTTGCGGCACGTAGGCGCGCGAGGCTTCGAGCCACTCGCGCCGCTCTTTCGGCAGCGCGGTCGCGATTTTCGCAAGCGCTGATACAGCCGCCGCGCCAAGCTGCGGTCCGCTCCATGCTTCCACCATCCGCGCGCCAAGCGTGATCGCCTCGATCTCTTCAAGCTCGAATTGCAGCGGCGGCAAGTCCATGCCGCCGCGCAATCGATACCCCACGCCCGCTTCGCCCTCAATCGGTGTGCCAGTCGTCGAAAGATCGCTGATATCGCGATAAATCGTACGTTCGCTCACCTGCAACCATTGCGCGAGTTGCGCGGCTGTTGTCAACCGCCGACCGCGCAGGTACTGCACGATTTTGAATAAGCGATCAGCGCGACGCATCGCCCCGCGCGCGAAGCATTTTCTTGCGCAACTCGGTGAACGTCCACCACGCAGCGGGCGGCTCACCATCGACAAATCTCGTGATCGAAATAAACACGTCGAGCACGCAGGGGTCCTGGCGAACCCCAGTTTTCTTACACAGTGTTTCGTACATCACAAAGGGGTCGCGCTTTGCCAGTTGCACGGGTGAATCGATGCCAAGCAACTGCAAGTCAGCGGCGAGCGACTTGCCTATGTTGGGCAAATCGGTGAGCACCTTCACCCGCTCACGTATCACTTTTGTTGGGTTCACGATTCAGCGCACAGCAGTTGTGTCGAAATACGGATTTTCGATGACACCAAGGCGATTGCCGAACGGGTCCAGCACCGCCGCTACCTTGATGCCATCGCCCACCTCGGTAACCGGGTCGAGCGCGGTCGCCCCAAGCTCGAGCAAGTGCGCAACGGCTGCTTGCGCATTCGCCACGCCCCACAGCGGTTGCGGCCCGTGAGCGCTCGGCGTGCCGTCGGGAATGAGTCCAAGCTCAAAACCACCAACCGCAAAGCCCACATAAAACGACTGGTCGAAATACGGTGCAATACCAAGCGCGTCGTGATACCAGCGCTTGGCGCGTTCGATATCGTTGACCGGATAGACGGCGGTGCGCAATCCGAGAAACTGTGATGTGTTGCCGTTCATTAGGTACCTATTTTTCTGAATGCAAACCGACGCGATTACCTTCGCTGTCTTGAAAGTGTGCGAAGTGACCCATGCCTGGCGGTAGTGCGGTCTTTGGTGTCACCACTTTGCCACCGCTTGTCGCGGCGCGATCTAGCATCGGCTGCAAATCTTCCCCTGCGTTTAGATAAATTGCGGGGCCGGTCGCGGACGGTGAGTAGCCAAGCTGCGGTGAAACGATTGCACCGCCGACAGCAGTTTCCTCGTAAGGAAAGATCGCCATATCGCCGCCGATATTCTCGCGCCTCATTTTGACTTGAAAGACCGCCTCGTAGAACTTCACCGCACGCTCGAAATCGACACTCGGAATTTCGAACCACACTGCATTGCCTGCCATACTGGCTCCCTAGATGTTTGTTGAACGAGTCGTCATTGTTGTCAGGAGATACTGACAGCATTGTGTCAGGAGTCTTTCTGCTTTCAAATCGATCCAAGACGTCGTTGCCTCCATCTCGCCGTGCATTCGTACTGTCGTCGCGCCTCGTCTTGAGCCGATTTGAAAACGGAATTTGCAGCACTTGTAGGAGCGGCTTGCCGCGACCCGACATTCCAGTTTTTTCCACCGTTGGTCGCGGCAAGCCGATCCTACAGACGTCTATGGGAATTTGATGCCAAACATTCGCTCACCGTTTTTGTACGCAATCAGTTCGGCTTTCTCTTTCGGCAACTCGGCAAGCCAATTTCGGTAGTAGCGCATCAGCTCATCGTATTGCGTCCAACGCTCGGTGACCCAGGCATCGGAGCCTAGTAGAAAGCGATCGGCGTGGTGCGTGAACAGTGCGCGCCACTGCTTCGAGAGTTTTCCGCCTTCGGTAACGTCATTGCGGTAGGAGAGTTCGCCCATGAGCCCGGCGTGTTGTTTCATGAGGGCCGCGACTTTGTCGGTGGCGACGCTGAATCCCGTGTGCGCCCAGATTACCTTCGCGCTCGGATTCAATTGGAAAACGACCGCAAGTGCAGCCTCATCGCAGTGCGCGTGAAGCCATAAATCGTGTTGCTTCGCGAACGCCACAATCTGCGCGAACTCTTTTGATTTCGCTTCGTCGCCGTAGAGGTGAAACTCGCCGATGCCGCGCACTTTGCCTTTGAAATAGCCGCTCGCGAACTCGCGCTCGATCATTGCGACAATTTCGGGATTTCGGTGCCATGTGCCGTAATCCGCGCGATCGCGATAAACGCGAATGAAGGGCACCACCTCGATCGCTTTGCGCTTCGATTGAATTTCCGCAGCGAGCAATTCCGAGCCCTCGTTCGGTCGCGAATTGGCGAGAATGCCACGCACCTTGTTGCGCTCAAAAATCTCAATGACTTTTGACGGCGGATACTCGGCGCGCGCTTCGATGTTGTAGTGCATATGAGCATCGAAGAGCGGCATCGTGTCTTTCGCGAACGAGACGTTTGTTGCGAGCGCACAAGCGGTCGTGAGCGTGAGCGAGGCGAAACATTTTGATATCGTGTTCATGCGCTTGTCTTTCGGATTGCGGCGAGTTGTGCGGCCCAGGTGTCACTCGCCTGAGTGGGACGATAACTCGAAATTGAGTCCTGAATACGCTCGATTGCCTCTAATGGCTGTTTGATACGGCAAGTCTCGCGTCCGAATTTCACAAGCGTTTTCAAATCTGGCCACGCGCGATCGCGTGCGAGATTGAGTGCCATTCGATCGTTTGGAATGTAGAGCGTGGTGGTCACGATGTCATACGTCGGTGCAAGGCGGCAGTCGTCGGTCGTCGGATCGGTGTAGAGCAGGCCGAAGTTTTTCAGATGCGCGTCGCCGTTGCGCAGCAGCACCGAGAGCACGACCAAATCGAAGAGCGACGCGAGTGAGGATACTAGGTACGCGGGCGAGGCGTTGAGCACGATCGCTTTGGCAACGCCTTCATAGCTGCCATCGTACTTGTCGGTGTTTTGCTTGCCTTGCAAACTCACCATATCTTCGAAACCGAGCGCCGCGCCATCGATGCGATCGAATCGCTGGATGACGAGCCGCTTTTCATCTTCAGAGAGCCAGAAATTGGGGACGTCCAATCCTGCGGCGCGGGCGATGGAAAGACAGTGAAACTCATTGGCTGCGAGATTCGGAAAACGAAATTCTGCGGACTTTACGATGTATTGCCCGACCTTGGTTGCGGCGCGATTTTCGAGGCTTAACTTCTCGGCTTCATTCGCTTTGGTCGCGGTTGTCTCCGTCGCACTCACCAGCACTTTTGGCTGCACGCCCGCAATGGCGGATGAAAACAAGAAGCGCTCGCACAAATCGTCGAACAGCGCACGATTGCCTTGATCGGCGAGTAGCTCGCGCATTCCGATCGTCGGCGTTTGTACTTCCGCGTCGCGCTCAATCCTCACACGCAGTCGCCCGATCGCATCGCCGCTTGAGAGCGCGAGCAGCGCCATGCTGTCCATCTTGAACACTTTGCCAAAGCGCTCGTTCAAGCAATCCGCGATAAATCCTTCCGGCATGAACGTTTGTAGCGCTGGCAACATGAGCGCGTGCTCATAGCTGGCAAGCCGCACCGGCATCGTCAGCGAAATTGCGGCACTCGGTGTTTGCAAATTCGCGGGGTCGTAGGCGAATACGTGGCGACCGTGATGTTCGAGTTGACCCGAGAGCGTGTCGCCCGCATGAACGAAGAGTTTGCCGATGCGTTTCATCGCTTGAGCGTTGACGCGGGGGATGAGCGATCCGGATCATCGTCGGCATAGATCGATGGCAAGGCTTCGAGTGTCGGGCGCGAGGTTTTGACAATGCTCAAGCCAAGCCCAAGCGCCGCGAGCACTTGCAGGATGCGACCAATCGGCGCGCTCGGATCACCGGCCTCCAAGCGCGCGAGACTTCGCGTCGGAATACCGGTTCGAAACGCGAGTTGGGCGAGCGTCAAGTCAGCCGCTTTACGCGCAGCTTTGATTTCCGCGCTCAGGTCGTGGGCGTTGAACATGCCACATTGTAGCTGTTGTACGCCATATCTGGCAGTTTTGCCGAGAATAATCTAGCTATATGCCAAATATGGCGTAATTCTCGATGCTTTGTCGATCAAGCCCAGCCTTTACTGCGCGCAACGGCCTTTGCCCAGCCCGCCATCGCCTCGGCCGCGCGCTCTCGCGAGTGGGTCGGCGTGAAGGTGCGATCCACCTGCCAGTTCGATTGAATTTCCGAGCGATCGCCCCAATAACCAACGGCAAGACCGGCTAAATATGCTGCACCGAGTGCAGTGGTTTCGAGCACTTTCGGTCGAATCACTGGGACACCGAGCAGATCAGCTTGTATCTGCATCAGCAGATTGTTCGCGGTTGCGCCGCCGTCCACGCGAAGTTCGGTCAACTTGATTCCGGCGCTCGCCGCGTCAGCTTCCATCGCAAGTAACAGTTCCGCCGATTGGAATGCGATCGATTCCAGCGCGGCGCGTGCGATGTGAGCGATTGTGCTGCCACGGGTGAGGCCGAACATCGCGCCGCGCGCGTACTGATCCCAGTGCGGCGCGCCCAAACCGGCGAACGCGGGTACCAGATAAACGCCGCCGGAATCAGGGACTTCTGCGGCCAGCGCTTCAACGTCAGCCGCCGTTTTGATCGCTCGCAGACCGTCGCGCAACCACTGAACGACTGCGCCGCCGATGAAGACTGAGCCTTCTAGGGCGTAGGTGGGCGAAGACAATTGCCACGCCGTCGTGGTAAGCAAATTGTTCTTTGACCCAACTGCATTCTGTCCGGTATTCAACAAAAGAAAACAGCCAGTTCCGTAGGTATTCTTAGCCATTCCCGGAGAATGACAGGCTTGACCGAACAAAGCGGCTTGCTGATCGCCCGCCACGCCACAGATCGGCACGGCGGCGGCTTCGATATCGGTCGCGCCGAACTCGCCCGACGAGGCGCGCACTTCGGGCAAGACACCGCGCGGCACGTCGAGCATCGCGAGCAGTTCATCGTCCCACGCGTTTTGATGGATGTTGAACATCAGCGTGCGGCTCGCGTTCGACGGGTCGGTCGCGTGAACGCGCCCGTTGGTGAGCTTCCAGATCAACCAGCTGTCGATCGTGCCAAAGGCAAGCTCGCCTTTCTCGGCCTTCGTGCGCGCTCCGGGAACGTTGTCGAGCAGCCATTTAAGCTTGGTTCCAGAAAAATAGGCATCGAGCACAAGCCCAGTTTTATTCTGAACCAACGCCGCTTTTCCCTGCTTCTTGAGTTCATCACAAAACGCAGCCGTGCGCCGATCCTGCCATACGATAGCGTGATGAACTGGCTTTCCAGTGGTTCGATCCCAAAGCACCGTCGTCTCGCGCTGATTGGTGATCCCGATCGCCGCGATTTGATTCGGCGTCGCACCGGCTTTCGCAATCGCCGCGAGCATCACTTCGCGCTGCGATGCCCAGATTTCTTCCGCGTCATGCTCCACCCAGCCCGGCTGCGGAAAGTGCTGCCGAAACTCTTTCTGCGCCGAGGCGACGATACTGCCGCTTCGATCGAACAGAATCGCGCGAGAACTGGTGGTGCCTTGGTCGAGTGCAAGAACGTAGTTTTTCATGTCGGTCATAGATAAGACAGAAGACTGGACAAGCGCTGCTGTTGCGGCGCAACATTGCAAGCTGAAACCATTAGAATCAAAATCCCTCACTTGAGTCTAACGCGCTTCGGCGCATGCATCCAAGCACGAATTTCGCATTGCGCGCCGATCGCTTCCGAGGCGCGCTGACTCGGTCACCATGCCTCTATCTTCTCCACAACCGCGTGAACGACTGCATCTGCGTCGTGTGTCCTACGAAGGCTTTGCCCGCGCAGATGGACTGTTCGATATCGACGCCCATTTGAACGACAGCAAGGATCGCGACTATCCGCTCGCGATGGGCAATCGCAGCAAAGACATTCCGGTGCATGAGATGCGCATTCGCGTCACGATTGATCGCAGCTTCAACGTGATTGATATTGAAGCGACCACGGAGCAAATGCCCTATCCGGGTCATTGCAACACGATTGGCCCGGAGTACAAAAAGCTCATCGGCGCGAACCTGATGCGCGGTTTTCGCAAAGCCATCGCAGAGCACATGGGCGGCGTGAAAGGCTGCACGCATCTCTCCGAATTGCTCGGTTATTTGCCAACGGCCGCCGTGCAGACGTTTGCCGGATTGAAACGCGAAACAGAAGGCTGGGGCGACAAAAAACCGTTTCAGCTCGATGCCTGTCACGCGCTCGACACGCGAGGTGAGGCGGCGCGGCTTTACTATCCGAAGTGGTATGTGGGTAAGGAGGCGACGACCGTGTAGCAAGAGTCTTTGTAGGAGCGCGCTTGCGCGCGATCAGCGTTTTTGCAAGCGCTAGTTTTGAATAGGGCGAATCGCCCGTCGCGCGCAAGCGCGCTCCTACAGCTTGATTTTTGATTGAAGATAACAAGGGGTCACAACCGTGAAAATCCACGAGTACCAAGGCAAACAAATCCTGCGCGAATTCGGCGTTCCGGTGCCGCGCGGCATTCCGGCGTTCTCTGTCGATGAGGCGGTGAAAGCGGCTGAAGAACTGGGCGGCTCGGTCTGGGTCGTCAAAGCGCAAATTCACGCGGGCGGTCGCGGCAAGGGCGGTGGCGTCAAGGTTGCGAAATCGATCGCTGAAGTGCGCGAGAAAGCATCGCAAATTCTCGGCATGCAACTGATCACGCATCAAACCAGCGCCGATGGCCAGAAAGTGCGCCGCCTCTTCATCGAAGAAGGCGCAAACATCGCCAAAGAACTCTACGTGTCGATGGTCGTCGATCGCGGCACACAGCGCATCGCGCTCCTTGCCTCGTCTGAAGGCGGCATGGACATCGAAGAGGTTGCGCACAAGAACCCGGACGCGATCAAGAAAATTTTTATCGATCCAGGCAAGGGCTTAACTGACGCCGAGTGCGACGACATTTCCGGCGCAATCGGTATTCCAGCCGCCTCGTTCGGCGATGCACGCAAATGCTTGCAGGGTCTCTACAAAGCGTTCATCGAGAAAGACGCATCGCTCGCGGAAATCAATCCGCTGATCGTCGCGGGCGACGGCCGCGTGATCGCGCTCGATGCGAAATTCAATTTCGATTCCAACGCGCTCTTCCGTCATCCCGACATCGTTGCGATGCGCGATTTGGACGAAGAAGATCCGGCCGAAATCGAAGCGAGCAAATTCGATCTCGCCTACATCTCGCTCGACGGCGATATCGGTTGCTTGGTCAACGGCGCAGGTCTCGCGATGAGCACGATGGACACGATCAAGCTCTACGGCGGCGAGCCTGCGAACTTCTTAGACGTCGGCGGCGGTGCCACGACCGAGAAGGTCACCGAAGCCTTCAAGATCATGCTCAAAAACCCGAATCTCAAAGCGATTCTGGTGAACATCTTCGGCGGCATCATGAAGTGCGACACCATTGCCGAAGGCGTGGTCGCTGCGTCGAAAGCGGTGGGCCTCAAAGTGCCGCTGGTGGTGCGCATGAAGGGCACCAACGAAGATTTAGGCAAAAAGATTCTCGCGGAATCGGGTCTGCCGATCATTACCGCCAATAATATGGGTGAGGCGGCAGAAAAAGTAGTAGCCGCCGCCAAAGCTTATCGATCTGAAGCCGTTGTTTCAAGCGGCGTCGAAAGCGCTAGCCCAAGCGTGCCCGCATCGGCCGCTTCGACGGCTGCCGTCAACCGAGCGCTCGAACCCTCCGCGCCGATCGCAGGCTGGATGAAGTGGCTTGCGCTCGTCGTCTCTGCGATTCTCGCCGCGTTCTTGCTGCGTCAATGCACGCAGCCGAAGCCCGCGCCAAAGGCACCTGAGGCGAAGGTCACAGCACCAGCAGGTGCCGCCGCAACAACCGCACCGGCTGGCGCGGCAACAACCAACGCACCAGCTGGTGCGGCTACAACCAACGCACCGGCTGCTGCAGCTACATCAAGCGCACCCACCACCCCTGCTGCGCCGACCTTGCCCGCCCCCGCACCCGTCGCACCCAAGCCAGACGCTGCCGCGACACCGGCCGCCCCGGCCACCGCGCCGACGCCTGACGCCAAAAAAGCCCCGTAGATCCTGGAGATTCCTCATGAGCATCCTCATCAATAAAGACACCAAAGTCATCACCCAAGGCATCACCGGTAAAACCGGGCAATTCCATACGCGCGGCTGCCGCGATTACGCGAACGGCAAAAACTGTTTCGTCGCCGGTGTGAACCCGAAAAAAGCCGGCGAAGATTTCGAGGGCATTCCGATCTACGCGAGTGTCGCCGAAGCGAAAGCGCAAACCGGCGCCACGGTCAGCGTGATCTACGTGCCGCCTTCTGGCGCAGCGGCTGCGATCGATGAAGCGGTTGACGCAGGACTCGAACTCGTGATTTGCATCACCGAAGGCATTCCGGTGCTCGACATGATGAAAACGCGCTACAAAATGCAGGGCAAGAAAACGCTTCTGCTGGGACCTAACTGCCCCGGCCTCATCACGCCCGAAGAAATCAAGATCGGCATCATGCCCGGCCACATTCACAAGAAGGGTCGTATCGGCGTCGTCTCGCGCTCGGGCACGCTCACCTATGAAGCGGTCGGTCAATTGACCGAACTCGGCTTAGGTCAATCAAGCGCCGTCGGTATCGGAGGTGACCCGATCAACGGACTCAAACACATCGACGTGATGCGCATGTTCAACGACGATCCCGA
>JAAFJI010000128.1 GCA_013298045.1 Betaproteobacteria bacterium | reverse complement strand
GCTCTTGATTCAATCGGGGAAACCGGTCGGCGTATTCAAAACGCATCCCGATGCGCCGCGAGTCCTGCTCGCAAATTCGAATTTGGTGCCGAAGTGGGCGACCTGGGAGCACTTCAGTGAACTCGATCGTAAGGGCCTGATGATGTACGGCCAGATGACTGCGGGCTCTTGGATTTACATCGGCTCGCAAGGCATTGTGCAAGGCACCTACGAAACTTTTGTTGAAGCAGGTCGCCAGCATTACAACGGCGATCTGACGGGGCGCTGGATTCTGACGGCAGGTTTGGGCGGCATGGGCGGTGCGCAACCGCTCGCAGCGAGTTTCGCGGGCGCGTGTTCGTTGAACATTGAATGCCAACAATCGAGCATCGACTTCCGCTTGAAAACGCGCTACGTCGATGAACAAGCAAACGATCTCGACGACGCGCTAGCGCGGATCAAGCGCTACACGAGCGAAGGCAAAGCAAAGTCGATTGCGCTGCTGGGCAACGCGGCTGACCTGTTGCCTGAACTCGTGCGCCGCGCGAAAACCAGCGGTCTGAAGCCCGATCTCGTCACCGATCAAACCTCGGCGCATGATCTGGTGAACGGCTATCTACCTGCGGGTTGGACGCTGCAGCAATGGCAAGCCGCGCGAGCGGATGAGTCGCAACATGCGCGACTGCGCGACGCTGCCGCCAAGTCTTGTGCAGTGCACGTGCAGGCGATGATCGACTTCGCCGATCTCGGGGTTCCGGTCGTCGATTACGGCAACAATATCCGGCAAGTGGCGCACGATCAAGGCGTCGCGCGTGCGTTCGATTTCCCGGGCTTCGTGCCTGCTTACATTCGTCCGCTTTTCTGTCGCGGCGTCGGTCCGTTTCGCTGGGTCGCGCTTTCCGGAGATCCCGAAGATATCCGCAAAACGGACGCGAAGATCAAAGAACTCTTTCCTGAGAATAAGCACTTGCATCGCTGGCTCGATATGGCGGGCGAACGCATTGCGTTTCAAGGTCTACCGGCACGTATCTGCTGGATCGGGCTCGGCGAACGCCATCGCGCGGGACTTGCGTTCAACGAGATGGTGAAGTCCGGCGAACTGAAAGCACCGATCGTGATCGGTCGCGATCATCTGGATTCAGGGTCGGTCGCGTCGCCCAATCGCGAGACGGAAGCGATGATGGATGGATCGGATGCGGTGTCCGATTGGCCGCTGCTCAATGCGTTGCTCAATACAGCTGGCGGCGCAACTTGGGTGTCGCTGCACCATGGCGGAGGCGTCGGTATGGGCTATTCGCAGCACTCGGGTGTGGTGATCGTTTGCGATGGCACCGATGCCGCGGCGAAGCGAATTGAGCGCGTGCTGTGGAACGATCCGGCGACCGGCGTGATGCGTCATGCCGATGCGGGCTATGAAATTGCCAAGCGTTGCGCGCGTGAGCACGAGCTTCGCTTACCGATGTTGACCTAATGGCGAACACCTTTGAACTCAACGTCGGCGCGCTCACGCTCGACGATCTTCTGGCGCTTCACGCAGGGGGCGCGACGCTCACGCTTCCGGCGCGCGCGCATGTGGCAATTGCGGCAAGTTATGCCATCGTCGCCAAAGCGGCCGCCGGTGACGCCCCCGTCTACGGAGTGAATACCGGCTTCGGCAAACTCGCGTCGAAACGAATCTCTCGCGAAGATCTCGCCACACTGCAACTCAATTTGATTCGGTCGCATTCGGTGGGGGTTGGCGAGCCAATGCAACCCGCTGTGGTGCGATTGATTCTTGCCCTTAAAGCGGCGAGCCTTGCGCGGGGGCACTCGGGCGTGCGTCCGATCGTGGTTGATACCTTGATCGCCGCCTACAACGCTGGACTTGTGCCTTACATTCCTTCGCAAGGCTCGGTCGGCGCGTCAGGCGACCTTGCGCCGCTCTCGCACATGACGCTCGCGCTGATCGGCGAAGGCGAAATGCTTGAGAACGGCGTTCGCGTGCCGGCGCGCGCGGCGCTCGCGAATGCGGGCATCGCGCCACTTGCGCTCGAAGCGAAAGAAGGGCTCGCGCTCATCAACGGCACGCAGGTATCTGCTGCGCTCGCGCTGCACGCACTGCTCACATTCGAACCTGTACTTGAAGCAGCACTCGTGATCGGTGCGTTGACCGTCGACGCCGCGCGCGGCAGCGACGGGCCGTTCGACCCACGCATTCACGAAGTGCGCGGGCAACCGGGGCAAATCGATGTCGCGAAGTATTACCGCGCGCTGCTCGCAGGCAGCGTAATTCGTAAATCGCATGAAGAAAACGATGACCGTGTGCAAGATCCGTATTGCTTACGCTGTCAGCCGCAAGTGATTGGTGCATGCCTAGATCAATTGCGCCATGCAGCGCTCGTTTTGGTGCGCGAAGCGAATGCGGTGACGGATAACCCGCTCGTGTTCGCAGATACCGGCGAGATGATTTCAGGTGGCAATTTCCATGCTGAGCCGGTTGCGCTTGCGGCGGATGCGATGGCGGTTGCCATTGCCGAAGTGGGCGCGATTGCGGAGCGGCGCATCGCGATGTTGATCGATACCGCCGTGTCGCGATTGCCTGCGTTTCTCACTCCAGACGCTGGGCTCAATTCCGGATTCATGATCGCGCACGTCACGGCTGCGTCGCTCGCGAGCGAGAACAAATCGCTCGCGCACCCGGCAAGCGTTGACAGTCTGCCAACGTCGGCAAATCAAGAGGATCATGTGTCGATGGCGACCTTCGCCGCACGACGTTTGCAGTCGATGATCGAGAACACTTCGCACATTCTTGGTATCGAATTACTCGCAGCGACGCAAGGTATCGACTTTCTGCGACCGCTCACGAGTTCGCTCGCGCTTGAGTCGGCACACCGATTGCTTAGAGAAGAATGCCCGTTCGTGGAGCAAGATCGGTATCTCGCGCCCGACATCGAGCGCGCCACAGCACTTGTAAAGCATGGCGCGCTTTCGCGGGTGTTCCGCGCATTGCCGGACGCTTCGAAACTACCGCCACTTTGGATTCCTGTTTAGCTTTAGTATTAGCCCGTTCAACATCATTGGGAGGTCATCGTCATGAAAAAGCCACTGATTACGTCATTCGTTTCGAGCGCAGTGCTCGCGCTCTGCGCAGCGCATGCGAGCGCGCAGGAAACGAAAGTTGCTATCGGCATTTCGGGTTGGACCGGTTTTGCGCCGCTCACGCTCGCCAAAGAGTCGGGCATTCATAAAAAGAACGGTTTGGATGTGACGATCCGAAAGATTCCTCAGAAGGATCGTCATCTTGCGATTGCCTCGGGTGACATTCAATGTGCGGCAACCACGGTTGAAACATGGATCGTCTGGAACGCGAACGGCGTCGCGACGACTCAAATTTTCCAGCTCGACAAAAGCTTCGGCGCTGACGGCATGGTGGTGAAACCAGCGATTGCGAAGATCAGCGACCTCAAAGGAAAAACAGTAGCCGCGAGCGCGCCGGGCACTGCGCCATTTTTCACACTGGCGTGGATGTTGAAGAAAAACGGGCTCACCACGAAAGACGTAAAGATCGTGAACCTCGAACCGCAAGCGGCTGCGAACGCGATGATTGCGGGCACAGCCGATCTCGATGCAGCGATGACGTACGAGCCTTTCCTCTCTGCAGTGCGCGCGAAACCGGAAGCGGGAAAAATTCTTGCGACAACGCTCGACTATCCGATGGTGATGGACACGTTCGGTTGCACGCCTAAGTTTCTTGCTGAAAATCCGAAGGCTGCGCAAGCGCTTGCGGACTCGTACTTCGAAGCGCTCGAAATGATTAAGAAAGAGCCGCAGAAGAGCTTCGGCATCATGGGGGCGGACGTTAAACAAAGCGCAGAGCAATTTGAAGGCAGCCAGAAGTTTTTGCGCTGGCAAGACAAAGCCGCGAATCAAAGGTTCTTCACAGGCGAGCACGCGGCGTTTAGCAAGGAAGCAGCCGACTTGTTGATGG
Organism: Betaproteobacteria bacterium; assembly: GCA_013298045.1. Classification (GTDB taxonomy): domain Bacteria; phylum Pseudomonadota; class Gammaproteobacteria; order Burkholderiales; family Casimicrobiaceae; genus Casimicrobium. The sequence continues at coordinate 6,536 of JAAFJI010000128.1, read as the reverse complement.
AGCTTGGCATCATCAAGCAGATGCCCGACATGACGAAGCTCGCGGACACGCGGTTCATTAAGTAAAGAGTGTGTAGCCTCGATGCTCGCATCGAGGCTTTCGTGCAGATGATCGCGAAGCGAATCAGGACGACTTCGTCGATGTGTTGGGGAACCCGGATGCGAGCATCCGAGCTACGTTTTGACGCAGATTTCGCAGATTACAAATGTCGATTTACGCAGTTTTTACGAACACTTGCACGATTACCCAGAACGAAAATTCTGCGTTAGTCTGCGCTAAGTCCACGTACCCTGCGCCAAAAGAAAGTTTCGAATCGCAGCGAGCATCGTTCGATGCAGAAGGAGCAGCGTGAGCACGATTCGCCCCGTTTAGCTTGAATTCTGCGGATTTTATTTTTATCGACGAAAACCATAAAAATTCAGGCCTACACCAAAATTACTGGGGCAATACTGCGTAAAGCTGAGCATCACCAATGAAACCACTCACCCCGATCTCAACACCACAACGCATTGCTCTCGGCATCGCGTTCTTTGTGCTGTTTTTCGTCGTTTGGTCGATCGCGACGTTTGGTGGGTTCGTCTCGAAAACGTTTCTCGCCGATCCGGTGCAGATGTTCAAGAGCGGCTACACGCTCATTGCCGAGATGGGTTTCATGAAAGACATCGGGATGACCGTTTGGCGCGTCCTAGGCGGCTTTTTGATTGCAGCTGCGATTGCCTTGCCACTGGGCGTCGCGATGGGTGCGTACAAACCGATTGAGGCGTTCTTCGAGCCGTTCGTTTCGTTCGCGCGTTATTTGCCCGCCTCCGCGTTCATTCCGCTGTTGATTCTGTGGGTCGGCATTGGCGAGGAGCAAAAACTTGCTGTGATCTTCATCGGCTCGTTCTTTCAACTTGTGTTGATGATTGCGGTGGTAGTTGGCAACACGCGGCGCGATCTCGTTGAGGCGGCGTACACCCTCGGTGCAAACGATTCGAGTTTGGTCAAGCGCGTGCTGATTCCGAACGCAGCGCCCGACATTGCCGAGATTTTTCGCATGGTTCTCGGTTGGGCCTGGACTTACGTCATCGTGGCCGAATTGATTGGTGCGTCTAGCGGCATCGGGCACATGATCACCGACTCACAAGCGCTGCTCGCGACCGACCAGATCATCTTCGGCATCATCGTGATTGGTTTGATTGGACTCGTGAGCGATCTCTTGTTCAAGTGGGCGAACCGCAAGCTGTTTTCTTGGGCAGCCTTAAGATGAAACGCGTAGCGTCACGAGACTACCCTCTCCCAATGGGATCGGGGTTGAGGGTGAAGAAGGCCGTCATTTCCCATTACTCACACGGAGTGTCATTTCGGATGACCGCTGGAAGATGAACTCGATTCTCTCTATTCGGGGCGTTTCACGCCAATTCGAGACTGCGGGTCGCGCGCCTACTGTGGCGCTGCAAGCCACTGACCTCGACGTCGCCGAAAACGACTTCATCACGATTCTCGGCCCGTCGGGTTGCGGCAAAAGCACGCTGCTTCGCATCGTAGCGGGGCTCGATCAACAAACCACTGGCGAAGTGCTGCTAGACGGCAAAGCCATTCACGGTCCCGGCGCGGATCGCGGCATGGTGTTTCAGAGCTACACCTTGTTCCCCTGGCTCACGGTGCGTGACAACGTCTGCTTCGGCTTGCGCGAGCGCGGTCTCGCGCGCGATGAACAACTCGATATCGCGAATTCGTTCCTGAAAAAAGTGGGTCTCACCGGCTTCGAGAATCACTTCCCGAAGCAACTCTCGGGCGGCATGCAACAACGCACCGCCCTAGCCCGCGCGCTCGCGAACAATCCGCGCATGCTCTTGATGGATGAGCCCTTTGGTGCGCTCGATCATCAAACGCGCGAACTCATGCAAGAGTTGCTGCTCGGTATTTGGGAAGCGGAACGAAAGACCGTGCTTTTCGTGACACACGATATCGATGAAGCCGTGTTCGTGGGTTCACGCGTCGTTGTGATGAGTGCGCGCCCAGGACGCATCAAACTCGATCGCGACATTTCGTTTGCGCATCCTCGACACTACTCGATCAAAACAACAACAGGCTTCGCGAAGCTCAAGGCAGAGCTTACCGAACAAGTTCGGACTGAAGTGATCGCTGCGCAGAAAATTGCAACATGACCGGATTAGGTTTTTTGCCAACGTTTCGCGAATAGCACGCGCACTAGCCAATACATCGTGAACACCGCCACGATGATGACCGGAGTCGCAAGCAATGCGATATTTCGGATCACCTCGGGAAACAAATTTGCTTGTCCGAGGAAAAACGCTGATGTGGCGATGTACATCGCAAATCCCATGCGCCACAGATGCCGTGCAATTCGATGTTTGCCGGTTACATCGCCAAGAAACAGCGTGCGCGCATCGAGCGCCGCTCCGATCAACGCGACGCTGCCGAAGATGAAGTGTGGAGTCGCAGGAAAGCCGTCGAGAGCGCCTCTCGCGGATCGTGTAGCTTCAAGCCCAAAAAGTATTCCTGCAACGCCTGTTGCAAGCGCGAGCGTTAGCATCGCGAAATCGTGATGGCGGTGCCAGAACGCAGGGCGATTGGCTGCAACCAAACCGGTTACAACAAGGTAGAACGTCAGCGCGCCCGCGATGACTGAAATGCGCACCGGCAGCATTGCCGCAACAATTGCCCCGCTCGCTGACATGAGCATCATTGAGTAAACAAACACGCGCCCGCTTTTTCGGTGTAATGCCGCCCCCTTAGACGCGTACATTGCTAAAGTGCCCGCGATGAGCGCGATTGATCCTGCGATGATGTGTAACCAAATCATGACGACTCCGGTGCTTGAATAATCTGTGAGTGAGTTAGAGCGTGCGCGACTAAAGAAGCGGTCGCCAGAACGCCATATAGGCACCGCCAATCCCAATTGCCATCACAACTGTTGCGACGACAATCGCGCCGCTGACGGCGAATTTCTGCGGTCGGCTACCTCGATCCTTGACGCGTGAGTAAAGCTCTAAAAACGCAAGCGGCAACAGAAAACAACCCAGCACCCAGAAAACATCGAACGGTCCAGTACCGTTTTCGGTGATACCGACGGGACCTTGATTCAACAAAATCCACGCCATGTAACCGACGCGCATAAACCAAACGCCGTTGGCCACCATGAACAAGCGCAGCGCCCATCGCTGATGATTCGTGATATCGCGTGCGATTGCGTAGCGCAAAGCCAACGCGGCAAACGCGATGATTAGCAGCGCATCCAGGGAAATCGCAAACGCACCCCAAAGATTGTTGCGACGACCGGCGACCCACACCATCAACAGGCCGCCTACGGCTAACGTAATCGCTGTCGCAACATACGCTCGTCCGCTCCACCGATGCAGTGTGGGCACCCGTCGACGAAGCGCCGGCAAGAGTTGCAGCGCGCCGCCCACGGTCATGACTGCGGCAAACAAGACGTGAATGGCAAACATCAGGTTGCCAAACGTGTCTCCTGCAACGTAGCCGTGCGGCAGACGCTCGTTTCTACTCCACGCTTCGAAGTTCCCCTGCAGTGTGGGTCCCGCGTAGAAACCGAGGATGTAATAGAGAAAGAGAAGTTGACCGGTCAGCGCGGTGATAAGCCAGAATGCTGCCGCGCGATTGAGCGATTTTTCGGCAACAGAATCCCAGCCCCGCCGCCCAGGGAGAGCAATTGCGTTCATATTTACCTTTAGTGGTGTGTATCGGTCTTTCGCGCCAAGATTGGCGCGAGCGGATGCGCGCTAGAGCGGATCTCGTCGTCGTCGCAGCTTGATCGCAGCGACGAGAAGCGCTGCGCTAATCGCGAGCCCTATCCAAAGCCCAGGCGCGGAAAACAGTTTCTGCGGATCGGGGATCACGTTGTCTTCGTTCGTCTTCGAAAACGCCTGACTGAACAATCCAACCACCCGCGAAGTGATGAGTTCAGTGAAAAATCCACTCTTCATTGTCGTTCGCTCAATCGCAACGAGGGCGAGCGCTGGCGCTATGGCCCAAACAAATACCGCGCGTTGCGCCCAACCAGAGACAAGCAAACACCATGCATAGATCGGTGCATACCAAAGCGCGAGCGCGATTAGGAAATACAGTACACCAGGCGGCATTTGCAAAAAAGGTAAATACGACCAGTACGTAGCCACGTCTGATCCACTGCCATAGATCACGATCGAACTCACGACAAGCACGATCACTTGCACGATCATGACCACCGCAAATGTGAAGATCGGCAATACGACGAGCGGAATGCTTATTTTTGCCAACACTGTGATCGAATCCGAAACAGGCAACGATTTCCAGAACAGAATTGATCGATCGCGCCGCTCTCCGTAGAGGGCATCAAGACAGTAAAAGCAGCCGACAAGCACACTGGTCAGCATCAAAACGATTGCCGCCGCGCTGTACGAAGCTGCGAGCAAATCGCGTTGCGCGCCCGCCGACCTTGTAGAAACACTGCGAAACAATTCGGGCAGAGACACTGCATGGATGAATATTCCGATGAGTACTACTGCGGCCACCGCAAGCGGTGCGACGTAAATGGAGCGATGCTCCCAGAGCTCTCGGCGTACCGACCAATACAGGCGGGCGAACGGCGGCGCGGTTTGTACGCCGGATTCGTGCTGGTCGTGTTGTGCGGTTTCTGTCATGTGAGGACTCTTCGGGTTGTCGCCGCTTGATTGGTCACGACCGCAAGGAATACGTCGGAGAGCGCAGGTGTGCGCGTCTCGCCCAACTCAGCGAGCCGTTCCATTTCTACGCCACGATACAAAAACGCGCTGCGCCCGAAGCTATGGCGCTCGTGAATTGGGTTTAACGCGCGAGCGGCTTCGTGTTGATCGGGATGAACATTTACTTCAAAAAACTGCGCCTCAAAATCGGTCATGTCACAACTAAGAACGATGCGACCATCGGCAACGAAAACTGCGTCGGTCAAGATGTGTTGCACCTCGTCGATATCGTGAGTAGATATCAAAATCGTGCGCTGTTTGTCGTAATAGTCGTGCAGCAGCGACTCGAAAAACTGCTTGCGGTAAAGAATGTCGAGCCCAAGCGTTGGCTCATCGAGCACGAGCAACTTGGCATCGATTGCCATGGCAAGCGCGAGGTGCAGTTGCGCGACCATGCCTTTCGAAAGCCCTGAGACTTTGTTGTCCTGCGAAATGGTGGTTTTGGCGAGGAAGCCGTCTGCCATGTCTCGATTGAATCGGGTTTGGACACCAGTCATGTAATCAAGCGCTTGCGATACCCGCAGCCAGCGCGGCAACACCGCAACATCCGCAATAAAACTCACCTCCTGCATCAGCGCATCACGCTCGCGCCATGGATTTTTTCCGAGTACTTTGAGCTCGCCCTCGAATTGCGTCAGCCCGAGGATCGCCTTGAACAGCGTCGTTTTTCCTGCGCCATTGGGACCGACAACGCCAACAATACGACCGGGCTTGATTGCAAGATCAATACCGTTGACGACGATTTTGCGACCGTAGGATTTGGTTAAACCGTTTGCTTCGATGCAATACATCGTTTAGCGCCTCCGCTTAGTTTTCTTGTCAGTCGGAAGATTCGAATCTAGAAGCTCGTCAAGACTCAAGCCAAGCCGTTGAATCGTTGCGACAACTTTCGGCCACTCGTCGCTTAGAAAGCGCTCGCGCTCGCCTTTCGTAAGCAACGCCAACGCGCCGGCGTTCACGAACATCCCGAGTCCTCGACGTGGCTCGACGACACCCTCTTCAGCTAATTGCTGATACGCCTTCAATACTGTGAGCGGATTGACGCGACTTTCAGCAGCCACCGCCCGAACCGACGGCAACGGATCGCCCTCATTGAGCACACCTTCGAGAATCATCGCGACCACTCGATCATGAATCTGTCGATAAATGGGTTGCGCGTCATTCCACTGGCTATCCATGATGCAACGCTAGCGACGGCTATTCGCGAAATCGCGATGGTCAACGTGAATTTGCAAGAGGGCGAAAAGTTTCAATGTGCATTTGCTGGGTTAGTGTTGTATATAACTATAACACTATCGTTTCACCTGTCAACACAAAGATCTCCGATGAACGACCCGTAGTTGCATTGCTGCAGCGATGTGCCGCGTTTTTTTGGATGCGGCGCGTGCAATGCGGAAAAAAGAAAACCCGCAAATGCTTTCGCAGATGCGGGCCAAGGCTTCCCTCCTCCTCGAGGAAATCAGCGGCGATTATAGGGTCGTTTACATGAGTTACAAGACCCGATAACGCCGAAAAATGAACCGAAAACTCCAAGCTGCATTGCCTTGTAAAACAAGGCATGCCAATGAATTTCGGCTAATATCGCTACGGAGTTTTTTTGTTTTTACCTGACCACAATCATGGGCGATAAACGCACAAGAGGATTTGTCCAACGTTTCGGTTTACGTTTGTCGAACGGTGCATTAGCTGCGTCCGTCTGACGTTCATCCGGGTGCAGCGGAACGATTCGTTTCACTCCGCTGCAGCTCGGGCATCGCTTCGTGTGCGCCTTGTCAGTCGTTTTGTCCGACAGCCATTTTGAGCGGTGCT
>JAAFJI010000127.1 GCA_013298045.1 Betaproteobacteria bacterium | reverse complement strand
ACAAAACGGGCAAGACTGTCGCAGTCGTCGGCTCCGGCCCCGCAGGTCTCGCCGCCGCGCAACAGCTCGCACGCGCCGGACATCTCGTGACCGTGTTTGAGAAATCGGATCGCATCGGCGGCTTGCTGCGCTACGGCATTCCCGATTTCAAGATGGAGAAATCGCACATCGATCGCCGCATCGCGCAGATGGAAGCCGAGGGCGTGACGTTCAAAACGAGCGTCATGGTCGGTGAAGGGAAGTTAACCGCTGGCGTCGGCAACGATGCAAAGGAAATCGTCTCGCCCGAGACGCTGCAAAAAGAATTCGATGCAGTCGTTCTCGCCGGTGGCGCAGAGCATCCGCGCGATTTGCCGGTGCCTGGTCGCGACTTGAAAGGCGTGTACTACGCGATGGAATTTCTTCCATTGCAAAACAAGCGCGTGGCCGGCGACGACGTTGAAGTGATCTCCGCGAAGGGCAAACACGTCGTGGTGATCGGCGGCGGTGACACCGGTTCCGATTGCGTTGGTACGTCGAACCGCCACGGTGCTGCGAGCGTCACTCAATTCGAATTGATGCCGCAGCCGCCCGAGCACGAGAACAAAGCGCTCGCCTGGCCGAACTGGCCGCTCAAAATGCGCACCTCGTCGTCGCACGAGGAAGGCGCGAACCGCGATTGGTCGGTCACCACGAAAGCACTTGTCGGCAAAGACGGTCAAGTGACCGGACTCAAAGCCGCGCGCGTCGAATGGAAAGACGGCAAGATGCACGAAGTCGCGGGCAGCGAATGGGAAATGAAGGCCGACATCGTTTTGCTCGCGATGGGGTTCGTGCATCCGGTCGCGCCGGTGTTGCAAGCGTTCGGTATCGAGCGCGATGCGCGTGGGAACGCGCGTGCGAACACCGAGGAGAACGACGGCGTCACGAAGGCGTACGCGACCAACGCCCCAAAAGTATTCGCCGCGGGCGACATGCGTCGTGGTCAGTCGCTCGTCGTTTGGGCAATTCGCGAGGGTCGCCAGTGCGCGCGCGCGGTGGATGCGTTCTTGATGGGTGATTCGACGTTACCCCGATAGCTTTTTCTTTCCAAGCCGCTTGAGATATGGCACGGGCGGTATTCAATACGACTATGAGTAAGCTTTATGACAGTAGCTTTATCTACGTTTTAAGAGGCATGCGTAGATAAAGTTATACATCTAGCGGACTGACGACCAATGAGCAACCGGTCGTGCCCCGAACCAATTGTCGGCACCGCGCCTCCAAGCGATGCGTTTCTCTTTCGGCTCACGCTAGCATCCATTCCATGATTTCATTCGCTTCACTCCGTCGGGCTGCGCTTTGGCGCGGTACGACTGCGGTCACGATTGCCGCCCTTTGCGCGTTTGCCTCGATCACGGCTGGCGCGACCACTTTGCAATTGCTGTCGGTCACCGCGAAGACCAAAGCGCGAATGTCGATCGATGGCGTGGCGCGTGAGCTCGTGGCGGACCAGTTCACCGACGAGGGCTTATTGCTCGAAAAAATCGACGGCGACGCGGCCATATTCCGCTACAACGGCGAAGTTCGCCGCATGCGCGTCGGCGAAACGACAATCATCGATTCGCAAACCCAAGGCTTCGTGTCGCATCAAATCCGCGCCGATCAGAAGGACAAGTACCTAACGCCCGCACTGGTCAATGGCGGGTCGCTGCAAGCCGAGATCGACCGAAGTAGCGACGCAATCGTGATTCCGGTGGCCGACGCAGAGCGTCTGGCGCTGCCGTACAAAGAGAAGCCATCGAAGAGCTTCAGAGTACCGCCGACACCCGCGCCAAAAGACGAAACCAAGGAGCAGAAAGAGCAGCGCGAAACTAAAAACGCCGAGCTCGCCAAAGCTGCGAAGGACGGCAAGCCGGTTATGTACAAGACCTATGCCTTGCCGCTCAATTCGATTCGCGTCGGTGGCGTAGACATCTACGGCGTCACGGCGATCGTGAGCGAAAAACCGGGACTCACCACCACCGTCATCGGCAAACCGTTTCTGAAGCGCGTCTCGCCAAGCTGGTCGAATCGAACGCTGACCATTGTTCGACGATAGAGAACGCGACTCGCTCGCGAAAGGTGACCGGGTGTACTCATCAACCTTCGTTTTTGCCAAGAAGCAATTTGACGAGGCGTTTTACCGCCTCGACGAAGCAATTGCCAACGTTGCGAAGAGCATCCCAGGCTACATCGGCGAAGAGACTTGGGAAAACACGAGCGCAGGTCTTGTCTCCAACGTTTATTACTGGGAAAGTCTGGAAGCGCTGCACGCCCTGATTACCCACCCGAAGCATCTTGAGGCAAAGGCAAAACAGAGCAACTGGCTCGATGGGTATCAGGTGGTGATTTCCGAAGTCATTAAGACCTATGGCGACGCGAAGCTTACTAACCTGCCGCTAACGGCACGAGGCTGAAATTTCGGGTCAACGTCCTTTGGTCTCACGTCGTCTGCAACAATGTCAGCATGCAGATTAGTAACGAGCTTTTTCTCCGCGCATTCACCGACGAGCGTTTACCACGCCCGCCAGTCTGGCTGCTGCGACAGGCGGGGCGGTACTTGCCCGAGTACCGTGCGAGCCGCGCAAAGTATGCACGTTTCATGGACGCTTGCCGCTCGCCGTCGTTCTGCGCAGAGGTTTTGTTGCAGCCCCTCGATCGCTATCAGCTCGACGCCGCCATTTTGTTCTCAGACATTTTGACCATCCCGGACGCGATGAATCTTGGACTCTCGTTTGAAGCTGGCGAAGGACCGCGTTTTTCCAAACCGCTGCGCGACGAGGCAACGATTCGGGCGTTGCGCGCACCCGAGCTTTCGTCGTTGCAATATGTGTTCGATGCGGTGAGCGAGTGCAAGCGCGCTCTCACAACGGGCGACACCCAGAGCGTACCGTTAATTGGCTTCGCCGGTTCGCCCTGGACGCTCGCGTGTTACATGATCGAAGGCGCAGGTTCGGCAAGCGAATTCGCAAGTGTGCGGCGCATGCTATTTCAGCGACCCGATTTGGTAGCGCACATTCTCGCGGTGAACACCGACATCGTCGCCGACTACCTCGAAGCCCAAGCCCACGCAGGCGCGAATGTACTCATGATTTTCGACAGCTGGGGCGGCGTGCTCTCGCCGATGCAGTACGCGAAGTATTCCCTGCCTTCGATTGGAAAGATCGTCGCTGCGTTGAAAGTACGACTTCCGCACACGCCGATCATTACTTTCAGCAAAGGCGCGGGTCATAGCCTCGCCGCGCAGAGCGAGTGCGGCGCAGACGCAATTGCCATCGATTGGCAAACCGATCTCGCGCGCGCTCGCAGCGCCGTTGGCAGTGCGACGACGCTCCAGGGCAACTTCGATCCTGCGCTAGTCACGACCGATGACGCGACGATTCGCCGCACTGTGGCTGAGACCTGGGAAGGCTTTGATCCATGCCGACGCTACATTGCGAATTTAGGGCACGGGATCACGCCTGACGCCGATCCAGCGCTCGTGGGTGCGTTGGTTTCGGCGATTCGTGACACGGGTTCGCAGCAAATTTGTTCAATGAACTTGTGAACGGCGTCGGGCTTTTCTGAGTTATGCACATTTATGACAGCTTTGACACACGTGAGCACACGCCATTGCGCAAACCCAGCATCTGCGTCATAACATCTTGAATACAAAGTGTTTTCTGGTGTCCCCCGAGAATTGGGCAATCGACCTGAACACGAGCAATCGCGTGCGTTTCCTGTCGAACACGGCGAATAAGTCACAAAGTTATCCACAGGCTTTGCGATCTCACAACCCGTTTTCACTAGACGTCGATTCTTGGCGGCGTTTGTTCGATGTCAGCACTCACTAAGGTAGGCGTCGAAGTCCCGCTCGCGATTGGACGACCGCTCGACTATCGCGCGCCGGCGAGCTGGAAGCTCGCCGAAGCGATGGCGGTCGAAGTTACTGTCGGTACCCGTGCATACGTGGGACTGGTGACGCAAGTCGGCAAGCTCGAGAGCGCGGAAGATGTGCTCCATGCGCAGAAACTTAAGGACGTGCGCCGCATCGTCAGCCAAGCCCTGCCTCCAGCGCTCGTCGCTTTGGCGCAGTTTGTCGCAAGCTATTACCAGGTGCCGCTCGGTGTCGCTGCAGCGCTCATCACGCCGAACGACGCTGCGCCGGCGGCGACACCAATTGCATGGCAGCTTACGCCACTCGGCGACAAAGCCACCGCATTGCTCACCGCGCGGCAGACGAAAGCGCGCGAACTTCGCGCTTTGCTCAAAGACGCGTTGCGCGTCGAGCAGAAATCCGCGCTGTCGCCAAATCAGCGACGCACGCTCGGCGAATGGATTGAGAAGACGTGGGTCGAGCCGATTTTCGAGCAATCGCAAGACACGCTTGTCTTCCCTCAATTTCCGAAATTCACGCAAGAACAAACCAACGCCATCGCGGCGCTGCGTGAGACGCAAAACCGCTTCGTCGTGTCGCTATTGCTAGGCGTCACCGGCAGCGGCAAAACCGAGGTCTATCTCGATGCCATCGCGGCGACGATTTCTGCCGGCAAACAAGTGTTGTTGCTGGTGCCCGAAATCAATCTCACGCCGCAACTCATTGATCGCATCACGGCTGCACTTCCGAATGTCGTCACCGCCGTGCTTCATTCGAAGCTCACGCCCACCGAGCGCAATCGCGCATGGCACGACGTGCATCAAGGCCGCGCGCGCTTGATCGTCGGCACCCGGCTCGCGGTGTTCGCACCCGCAATGCAACTCGGCCTCATCGTGATCGATGAAGAACACGACGGTTCGTACAAACAAAACGAATCGCCGCGCTATCACGCGCGCGATGTCGCGATCGTTCGCGCAAAGGCGCTAGGCATCGCGGTGATTCTCGCGAGCGCAACCCCGAGCCTCGAATCGTGGCGACAGGCACGCGCGGGACGTTATCGCTTACTGCGGCTCAACGAACGCGCGACCAATGCGCCCCCGCCGCGCATGCGACTCGTCCCTGGGCGCGGGCGACACGTCAAACTCGGGCTCTCCGATCAACTTGCCGACGGCATTCGCGAACGCCTCGCGCGCGGCGAGCAAAGTTTGGTACTTGTGAATCGTCGCGGCTTCGCGCCCTCACTCTATTGCCCGCATTGCGCATGGAGCGCGCCATGCAAACGCTGCGACGCGAAACTCACGCTGCATCAATCGATTCGATCGCTGCGTTGCCATCACTGCGGATTTCAATCGAGCGTGCCTTCGAAATGTCCCGCCTGCGGTCATCCCGAATTGATTGGCTCTGGCGTGGGAACGCAAAAACTAGAGCAGGCGCTCATCGAACAATTTCCCGACGCCCGCATCGCTCGCGCCGACACCGACGCGCTCTCGGGCAAGTATGCGTGGCAACAGCTCTACGAAAAAATTCTCGCGCGCGAGATCGATATCGTTGTTGGCACACAAATGCTCGCGAAGGGGCACGACTTTCCCGCGCTCACCTTGGTTGGCGTCGTCGATTCCGATCGCGCGATTTTCTCGACCGATTTTCGCGCGCAAGAAGATTTGTTTGCGCTGCTCACCCAAGTCGCCGGTCGCGCCGGACGACATGCGCTGCCCGGTGAGGTCGTTATTCAAACCGAGTTTCCGAATCACCCCACGTATCAAGCGATTCTGCGCGGCAACTACGGCGAGTTTGCCGACGCCACCCTCGCGTCGCGCGACGAATTCGGTCTGCCGCCACTCACGCGAATGGCGCTCGTTCGCGGCGAAGCGAAAGACGCGCAGGCCGTCGCGGATTTCTTCGCGCACGCGCACGCAACGCTGCGCAGCGCACTCGCCAAAGACGACGGCGAAGTCTTCGCGCCACAACCCGCGCCGCTCGCAAGAAGAGCCGATTTCACGCGCTGGACGATGCAAGTAATCGCCCCGAAAGTAGCGCCACTTGCCAGCGCGCTCGCCACGCTACGCGAATCAATCGAAGCGACGAAAACCAAAGTGCGATGGACGATTGATGTCGATCCGTATGATTTTGGGTAGCTATTTGACTTTGCCACTATTTGCCCAATCAAATATCGGCTTTACGTAAGCTAATGCTATTTTCGATAAAAAAGCGAAATACGATCGTCCCCATATTTTATGCGGCAAAAGATAGTATTGCTGATATCGAAATCCCTGCCTGAATTTAAGGCGCAGTTCGATGCAGCCGAGGGTGGGCAACTCAGTGCCCACGAGCATGCCAGTGCAATGAGCAACCACCGACGACATTGCGTTCGCGCACGGGCAACACGTTGTTCGCCCTACGAAGACTGCTTTGCTTCGCAAACCGATTGATCGCACCCTGACCATCCGAACCATCAACCCAATGCCTCGTTGGTTGCGATCCATTTACACACTGTTACCGAGCATTCATCAGTCGTTATCGCCGCGCTACGACATTGCACCCATCGACTCACACCAGTCACCAGGGAGAAGCAAGATGAATGTGCAAACGATCTCGACCACGACCCACCCGTTTCTCGGGGTTCATGCGGCTCGCTCGAACGGCGGTAGCGCGATCGAAGACATCGTCGCGCTGGGGCGTCCACGCGTTGTCACGGCAGGCACCAACATCCACCGCGCGGGCGAGTTGTTTCGTTCGGTGTTCTTTGTGCGCTCGGGCACTTTGAAGCGCGTGTTGATTCAGGAGGATGGCCGCGAGCAGACGCTGGGTTTTCCTCTTCCCGGCGACCTGCTCGGTCTTGAGGCGATCGATTCGAATGTGCATACGACGACTGTGATTGCGCTCGATACCTGCTGTGTGATCGAAACTCCCTATGATGCGATTGAGACACTTGCCTTCGAGCGACGCGATGTAGCGCGTTTCCTCTATCAGCGCATGAGCGCTGCCTTGCGCGACGAACATGGCTGGCTTGCGGCGCTCGGTCTTTTGAATGCTGACGAGCGCGTTGCGGCTTTCTTGCTCGACCTATCGCAACGTTTCTCGGCGCGCGGTTTCTCCGCGACACGTTTCATGCTGCGCATGACGCGTGCCGAAATCGGCAGCTTCCTCGGGCTCACGCTTGAGACCGTGAGCCGTGTGTTCTCGCGCTTTCAGAAGCATGGGCTTGTGAAAGTAACACGCCGCGACATCGAATTGCTCGATGTGAATGCGCTCACTTCGCTCGCACGTGCGAGGCTCGGCACGGCAAGCGTCGCGCTTCACTAATACGTAGGTTACGCAGGTTCATTTCGACCGAGAACGTCTCTTCACAGACTTGCGAGGTATGTCACGTTTGCGGTCGAGCACGTCGCGTACCGCCCGCCCGAGTGCTTCGCGTGTGTAGGGCTTGCGCAAAAACGAGAGTTCGCCATCGATTGCAATTTGCAACGGCAACGCGTCTCTCGCGTAACCGGATGCGTAGAGCACAGGCAATTCAGGCTTTAGTTTTTGCAAAGCCGCAGCGACTTTCGGCCCAGTTTCCCCACCGCGAAGAACCACATCGCTAAAGAGCAAATCGATATCGCGATGGGTTTCGAGTATCGCGATCGCTGCGGCTTGATCCGCCGCCGCACGCACGCGATAACCGAGCGCTTGCAAAAACTGCTCCGCGATCGCGCGCACGCCATCGTCGTCTTCCACGATCAAGACCGTCTCGTCGCCGCGCAACGCGGGCGCTGATTTCTCACGCTTAGCTGCTTGTACTTTCGCTTTCTTCGCACTCGCCGGCAAATAAAGATTGATCGTCGTGCCGAAACTCGGTTCGCTGTACGCGCTCACATGCCCCGCCGATTGCTTCGCGAAGCCGTACACCATACTCAACCCGAGTCCGCTGCCTTTGCCCGCGCCCTTCGTGGTGAAAAACGGTTCAAACGCGCGGGCGAGCGTGTCGCGCGACATGCCGACGCCGGTGTCGGTGACTGAAATGCGCACATAGTGACCGGGCGGCAATTCGGGATTCGTCATCGTGTTCGCATCGTTCGCGTCAAACGTGCTGGCATCGATCGTAAGTTTGCCGCCATTGGGCATCGCGTCGCGCGCGTTCACCGCGAGATTCAAGAGCGCGGTTTCGAGCTGACCGCTATCGGCCACGATCAATGGCAAATGCGGTTCGGTGTGAACTACGATTTCAACGTTAGCGCCAATGGTACGCGCAAGCAGATCGCGGAACCCGCCGAGCAGCGTTGCGACATCGATCGATTCTGGTCGTAGCGTCTGTCGTCGAGAAAACGCGAGCAATTTGCTCGTAAGCTCGCTGCCGCGCTGAGCCGCGCGATTCGCTGCCGCGAGCGCGCGCTCGGCGTAGCTGTCTTCGAGTTTGCTGTCGCCCAATATTTGCAAATTGCCGGACATGACTGTCAGCAAGTTGTTAAAGTCGTGCGCCACACCGCCGGTCAATTGACCGAGCGATTCGAGCCGCTGCGACAAGAGTAATTTCTCTTCAATGCTGTTTCGTTGCAACGCGTTGGAAACGATGTTCGCAATCGCTTCTAAAAACGCGATGTCCTCCGTCGTGAATCGATTCGGCTCGAGCGCTCCTGCAATCAGCAAACCATTACCCCGTTCGCGATCGTTGAGCGGCGCGATCATCAAACTGCGCACATGAAGTTCGCGAAGCAAGTCGCAAAGCGAGTCTTCAACCGATAACGCGTCTCCGATCAACACGGGCGTTGCGTTTGCGAGCGCTTGCCCCGAGAGCATTCGCTCGGAACGCGGAATCGCTTGCGATTCGAAACGCGCGTGAAGCGCACCTGCAGAGGCGACGCAATCCAAGAGTTCTCGTTCCGCATTCAGCATAAACACGCCGAACACATCGGCGGCCAGCGGAAGACTCGCAATATCGGCCACCTCGCGCAATGCGCCCCCGAGTTCGCGCTCGCGCAACGCGGCTTCGCTCACGCGCGCGAGCGCATTCGCGCGCACCAGTTCGCGCTCCGTGCGCCGCGCTTGCAAACGATCGCTGACGTCGCGAAGGATCACGATGACATCTCTGCTCGAACCGTTGCCACTACTCGTAGGCGACAGCGAAATTTCCACCGGAAACTCACGCCCAGAAAGCTTCATCGCCGATAGCGATAGCCCGATGCCCATCGGCCGTTTGCGCGGGTCGTCCATGTACGACTCGCGCAGCTTCGAATGATGCTTGCGTGCAGGAAGCGGTATCAGTCTTTCGACTGCCAGCCCGCGTAGTTCGCCTGCGCCAGCCTCCAAGAGGCGCTCCGCCTCGGCATTGTTCAAGCGAATGATGCCATTGCTGTCGACGACCAAGATTGCGTCGGGGGCTGCATCGAACAAAAGCTTGTACGAATCATCAAGCACCGGCGATCGAGTTTCCGATTTGCCGCCGCTCGGGCTTGCCGCCGCGACTTTGCGTTTCATGAGTGTTTCGCGGGCGTGAATATGTAGCCAATGCCACGCACCGCTTTGATGAGCTTTGGCGCTTTGCCGTCATCGCCGAGTTTCTTGCGCAGGCGACCGATCTGCACGTCGATCGTGCGATCAAAAGGAGCGGCGTCGCGATTGTGTGTTTGCCGCAGGAGTTGGTCGCGATTGCGAACGCGCCCAGGATGCTCGGCCAACGCATGCAACAAATCGAATTCGCCGGTCGTAAGCTCGATTGCTTCACCGCCCGGATCGCGAAGCTCGCGCCGTTCCGGATCGAGACGAAACCCGTCGAAAACGATCGTTGGCTTCTTACTTTTAGCAGGAATGCTTTCTTTGCCCGCTGCGCCGCTATAGCGACGACTGACACTGCGAACCCGCGCGAGCAGTTCACGCAGATCAAACGGTTTGGTCACGTAGTCGTCGGCACCGATTTCCAATCCGACCACACGATCGACAGTGTCGGCACGACCGGTGAGCATCAACAGTCCTCCGTTCCACCTCGCACGCAAGCGTCGTGCAATCGCAAACCCGTCTTCGTTACCAAGATTTACATCGAGCAGCACAGTGTCGATGTTGCGTTCGGCAAGCAATCGATCCAGCTCGCGCTCGGTTGCAATCGAAAATGTCTCGAAGCCGTGACGCCCGAGATAGCCGCAGACGAGATCGCGGATATCTGCCTCGTCGTCGACGATCGCAACGCTGAGCATAGAGACAGAATCGGTTTTGGCCACGCAGTCACGTCTTTCGATGGAAGTAGCGAAAGTGTAGCGCTCACGCGCGCGATCATAGCGGTGCAAACTTACTCGCAGTTTCTTGTTGCTCCTGGCACACAAGACAGCGTGTCGCCGAAGGGTGCGCAAGAAGGCGGGGATATCCAATTGCCGCGCCACATGATTCGCAAATACCGTACTCGTCGCGATCGATACGTGCAAGCGCGCGCGACACGGCATTGAGTTCGTTCTGGTCGCGCTCGACCCGCGTGAGCGCAAGATCGGCATCGACCTCGGCCGTGGCCCAATCGGCGTCGGATGTAGCTGTGGCTTGTACCGCATCGCTACCGTCGACGTGAAGCTCGTTTCGCAGTATTTGCGTGAGCAGGCGATATCGCCGCAGCAATAACTCGTGCAAATCGCGTTGCTGCTGATCGCTTAGCAGTTCTGCGCCCATCGTATCGCTCCTCCGTTGCATGGGACGAAAGCTTCGCCGATGACGACGCAGCGTGAATTGACGTAAGTCAATACCGAGATTGAT
>JAAFJI010000126.1 GCA_013298045.1 Betaproteobacteria bacterium | reverse complement strand
CCAAAGCGCATGACTGGCTGGAAACGAATCGTTGTGCAGGTAGCTATTGCAAACCGGCGCGTCTAAGAGCTCCGCGAGCGAAATTGCCGCCGCGACGCCCCCGCCCATGATGACGCCGCCGCCGGCAAGAATCACCGGGAACTTGGCGCTGGCAATTATTTCGGCCGCCGCATCCAGCGCGCCTTCGCCACCGGCACCGCGTTCGATGACGATCGGCGTCGGAATCTCGCATTCAATGTCGCCATAGAAATAGTCGCGCGGGATGTTGAGCTGGGTCGGGCCGAGTTCGATATGTGCGCGGTCGAATGCGCGGGCAGTGAGTTCCGCCATCCTGGCTTTATTATTGACATGCGCTTGATATTTTGTGATTTTCGAGAATATTGGCAATTGCTCGGTTTCCTGAAATCCACCAAGGCCTAGCGTCATAGAGCCAGTCTCTGGCGTGATCACGACAACCGGTGAATGCGCCCAGTACGCAGCGGCAGTCGGCGTGACGAAGTTCGTGATACCCGGTCCGTTTTGAGCGATGCAGACACCGTGCCGCCCAGACACTCGCGCAAAACCGTCCGCCATGTGCCCGGCACCTTGCTCATGCGCCACCGAAACGAAGCGAATGCCAGCGGTTTCAAAAAGATCGAGCGCGTCCATATAGGCCGAGCCGACGATACCGAATACGTGGGTGACGCCCTGCGCGACCAAGGTTTCGACGAACGCTTCGGAGGGCGTCATCTTGACGCGACCCTGCACCGCACGCCGGGCGGCAGCGGTTGCGCCTGCGCGCGGTTGGGTGGCTTTACTCTGGCGGGGGGCGGCAGGCATGTTGGCTTCCTTTTTGCGGGACGAACACCGCGAGTGAACCGGCGTAGACGCGCGCAGTTTCTTAGTCAGGCAGGACGTAGGTCGTCCGAAACGTGCGAAAAACGAACCTGTCGGTTTCATTTTCTGCAAGATGCATAATTCGCACGATTTTTCTGAGCGGGTTGACCGGAAGCGTATGCCTTCAGTTTTGCCCACTTGAAAAACGATGCGCCGGGGGGACGGGTTCACTATGAATCGTCAAATCGCCCGCTAAACATGCAGGATGTTGCAAATGATGGATCAGGTTGAACACCTACAAGACAGTGCCTTGGTTGGCGGTCACGGCGATACCGACGAGCCGCACGATGCGCACGGCGGACGCGAAGCCGGGTCGGCCGCGCTGCGCGCGTTGCTGGTGATGGAATTCGTCGCCAACAGCGATCGCTCGGTGAGCCTGACTGAAATCATGCAAGCGGTACACCTGCCGAAACCGACCGTGTTTCGAATCCTCACCACGCTCGAAGAGGCGGGCATGCTGCAACGCGAACCCGATGCCAAGCGCTACGTTCCGGGTGATCGGCTCTCTAGTCTTTCGGCCAATGTGCTGTTGCATTCGCCGTATCGATCGGCGCGACGCGCGATTCTCGAAGAACTGGTAGAAAAGCTGGGCGAAACCTGTAATCTGACCATTCCGAACGGCAACTACGTGATGTATCTGGATCGGGTGGAGTCTTCCTGGCCGCTACGAATTAACTTGCATGCAGGCTCGAAGGTGCCGCTCTACGCCAGCGCCAGCGGCAAATTATTTCTGGCGCATGCCCAGAAGCGCCTTCGCGATCGGCTGCTCACCAGTGCGCCGCTGATTTCGCATACGAAAAACACGCTCACCACGTTGCGCGAGCTAGAGGGCGAGTTCACCAAAATCCGTCGCAACGGTTATGCAGTTGACGACGAGGAGTATCTGGCTGGTATTTGTTGTTTGGCGGTGCCGATCATGAACGATCAGGAGCGGGTGGTGGCGGCGGTGGCTGTGCACGGTCCCTCGGCGCGCATGAATATCGCGCAGGCGGCTGAATTTCTGCCGACCTTGCGCGAAGCGGCTGAGCAGATTGGTCAAACCCTGGACTGGTGATTTTCAGTACTCCCGACGAAGGTGAACGCTTACATATTGAATGCGTCAACCCAATCTCAGTCATTGAACTGCGGTTGCCCGAAGCTGTCCGCAGCTGGCTTTCATGAACGCTGAGTTCGCGCGGCTTGCGGCAACTCACCCACGACTGGCTGCGCTGGTGACGCGTGCGCTCGGCCGAGTCGCGCCAGCCGCAGCTGTGGTGTTTCCGAATGATGAAGTATCACTTCAAGCCGTGATGTCCTGTGCATCCTTGGGTTTGGCTAGACAAACGCTCTATGGGAATGCTGCGGTAATCAACAAATTGTGCCCAAATATTGAGGCAACTGACAGCATTGCTATAGTCGATACGGGCGACGCACCGCGCCACGCGGCGGACGCGGCGGTTTCCGCGACGCGGCGCGGTCTGCACGCACTGCTGGTCAAAGGCGCGTTGCACACCGACGAGCTGTTGTCGGCCGTGCTCAATCGGGAAACGGGTCTGCGCGGTGGCGGTCGCCTGACGCATACCTTCTTGTTTGAAATGCAGCGCTATCACAAGCTTCTCGGCCTCACCGACGCGGTGGTCAACATTGAACCGGATCTCAAAACCAAAGCCGAGGCGCTCCTGCACGCGGTCAGGCTGTTGCGCCAGCTCGGCGTAGTCGCGCCAAAAGTTGCGGCCCTTGCTGCGGTGGAGGTCGAAACCGCCTCGATCGGCGCGACCCAGGACGCGGCGCAGCTTGCCGCGCAAGGTCGGGCAGGCGTTTTTGGCGATGCTCAGGTTGAAGGACCGCTCGGACTCGACAACGCGATCTCTGCGTCAGCGGCGAGGATAAAGGGCATTGTGTCCTCGGTCGCAGGCGACCCGGACCTGCTTGTCGTGCCAGACCTAAACGCCGGGAACCTCCTCTACAAAAGCTTTGTTTACCTGGCGGGTGCTGAGTGTGCAGGCGTGGTGCACGGTGCTCAGGTGCCCATCGTGCTGACCAGTCGCGCTGAGTCGGTGTTCTCCCGGCTCGCGTCGATGGCAGTTGCATCGATGCTGCATCAGGGCAATCCTGCGTAGACCGCGTAAACCGGGGCTTGATCGTTGCGCCATGTCGCGGCCGATCAGCGCGACAAAACTCGGCGAAGCCAGATGTCGCGCCTTGCCAGGGCGCGGAAAAACCCTGAAATTTGCTAACATTCGAAGGCTATCGGGACATTATTTCTTCTCGGTCTCAAATGGGTGCAAGCAGTATGAGCACGATTCGACTTGAGCTACAACAGACTTTGGCCAGCACGCGACGTGAGCGTCTATCGGTGCTTACCGCAATCGCCGGGCTCTCGATCGCATTTGCTTTGTTTCTGGGCTGGTTTGTGGGCGCATGGATGGTTGTGCCCTTTGCCGGGCTGGAGGTGGGATGTGTCGCGCTCGCATTTTGGTGGTTCGAGCGGCGGAGTGCCGATTGCGACACGATCGAGGTTGGAGAGGCCGCGGTTTCGGTAACGCGGCGACGCGGTTTGCGCACAGAAACCGTTTCGTTCACCCGCGCCTGGTTACAGGTCGATATTGAGCGAGACGGGCAGGGGCGTGAACGCGGAGTGCGGTTGCGACAATCCGGTCGTTCAGTTTCGTTGGGGGAATACCTTCGTGGGTATGAACAGCGAGGTGCCGCGAGGCAAATCAAGTCCGCATTGGCAAACAATGAGTTTGCCGCACGGATTAACGTTTAATGACAAAAAAGTAGTGGTCACAGTGATGCACGGCAAATCGTTGAAACAACTTTTCTCCAGCGCGGCAGTCGCGCTCTTCGGACTCGTCGCGGCCGGTGCCGCGTTTGCCGACTGGGCGATCGATCTGCAAAAACCCAATTCGGCGGTTGCCGAGCAGATGTATCACCTGCATGTGGTCATCACCTTGATCTGCGTGATCATCTTTGTGCTCGTCTTCGGCGTCATGTTTTATTCGCTCTACGCGCATCGTAAGAGCAAGGGACACAAGGCCGCCAATTTTCACGAGAACGCGACAGTCGAGGTTGTCTGGACGGTTATCCCGTTTCTCATCCTGCTGGTGATGGCCTGGCCTGCAACCAAGGCGGTACTCGACATGCGCGATTCCTCGGCACCGGAGATGACGATCAAGGTCACCGGATACCAGTGGAAGTGGGGCTACGATTACATCCATGACGGCTTCGGCTACGTTTCCACGCTCGCCACGCCGCTCGCACAAATTCAGAACCAGGAAGTCAAGGGCGCGAACTACCTCCTAGAGGTAGACAATCCGCTGGTGGTGCCTGTCGGCAAAAAAATCCGCCTTCTCATTACCGCCAACGACGTGTTGCACGCGTGGTGGGTACCCGCGCTCGGCGTCAAACAAGACGCGATTCCAGGCTTTATTCGCGATGCTTGGTTCCGCGCTGATCGCCCTGGTATTTATCGCGGCAACTGCGCAGAGCTTTGTGGCAAAGAGCACGGCTACATGCCAATCGTGGTCGAAGTGAAAACCCAAGCCGATTACGACAAATGGCTCGCCGCGCAGAAAGACAAGTACGGTGTGGGCAAGGTTGCGGCACCGGTCATCGATACCAAAACTTACC
Organism: Betaproteobacteria bacterium; assembly: GCA_013298045.1. Taxonomy (GTDB): domain Bacteria; phylum Pseudomonadota; class Gammaproteobacteria; order Burkholderiales; family Casimicrobiaceae; genus Casimicrobium. Next base: position 6,182 of record JAAFJI010000126.1, on the reverse strand, counting down.
CGAAAGACGAGTTAATCGCGCTCGGCAAAACGGTTTATGAAACTGCCGGTTGCACCGGCTGTCATGGACCGGCGGGCAAAGGCGTGCCTGGTCAGTTTCCCGCGCTTGACGGCAGTAAAGTCGTCAACGGTGCCGCGAGCGATCAGATCGCGCTTTTGCTCAACGGTAAGCCCGGAACCGCGATGGCCTCGTTCAAGCATTTAAGCGACAAGGACATCGCGGCGGTCATCGATTACACCCGTAACGCGTGGTCCAACAAAGCGGCCGAATCGGCGCAGCCAGTTGACGTGGCGAAAGTTCGGTACGGCGGAAAATTACCGGCCGATGCCGCGCCAAGCGCGGATGCGAAACCCGCCGAAATGGCAAAACCCGCCGAAACGGCGAAACCCGCAGAGGCGGCAGTTCCCGGGGCGCTCCCGGCAAAAATTTACTTCGCAGCTGGCAAAAAAGACCTCCCAAGCGACGTAAAAGTCTCGCTCGATGCAACGCTTGCCTTTCTTAAAGGTAGAGCGAACGCTAAGGTAGACATTACCGGGTTCACTGACCAAACAGGCAACCGTGAGGCGAATCTCGAACTCGCCAAAGAACGCGCTAAGGCCGTGCGCGCAGCGCTCGAAGCGGCGGGGATTGCAAAAGACCGCATTAATATGAAGCCGCCCACCGAAATTACCGGTGGTGTAGACAATAAAGAAGCGCGTCGCGTTGAGATCAATCCCGCGTAGGTCACAGAAAAATTAAGGCATAGAGGCTAGGAGCAGTATCACCATGGCAAGTATTCCAAACGATCACAGTCACGACCACGGACACGATCACCACGATCATCACCCGACCAGTTGGACGAGGATATTCACGACGACCAACCACAAAGACATCGGCTCGATGTACATGTGGTTCTCGTTCGCCATGTTCATCTCTGGTGGCATCATGGCGCTCGGCATTCGCGCCGAACTGTTCACGCCGGGGTTGCAGGTTGTTCGCCCGGAACTCTTCAATCAGCTGACGACTTTGCACGGGATCGTGATGATCTTCGGCGCAATCATGCCCGCTTTCGTCGGTTTTGCGAACTGGATGTTGCCGCTGCAACTCGGCGCACCCGACATGGCCTTTGCGCGCATGAACAACTGGTCATTTTGGTTGCTTCCGCCTGCTGCGATCCTGTTGATCGGTTCGTTTTTTGTGCCCGGCGGTGCAGCCGCCGGTGGCTGGACGCTCTATCCGCCGCTTTCCGTACAGGCGGGCATGGGCATGGACATGATGATCTTCGCTGTGCACATCATGGGTGCCTCCTCGATCATGGGGTCGATCAACATCATCACTACGATTTTGAATCTTCGTGCACCTGGCATGACGATGATGAAAATGCCGATGTTCGCCTGGACATGGCTCATCACGGCCTTCCTCTTGATCGCAACAATGCCGGTGCTCGCGGGCGCGGTGACGATGCTTCTCACCGATCGTCACTTCGGCACCACGTTCTTCAACGCCGCTGGTGGCGGTGACCCAGTGATGTTCCAACACATCTTCTGGTTCTTCGGTCATCCCGAGGTGTACATCATCGCATTGCCTGCGTTCGGCGTGGTTTCACAAATCATCCCGACCTTCTCGCGCAAACCTCTCTTCGGTTACGCCTCGATGGTCTACGCAACGGCCTCGATTGCGATCCTCTCGTTCATCGTGTGGGCGCATCACATGTACACGACGGGCTTGCCCGCCGCCGGTCAGCTCTACTTCATGTATGCAACGATGTTGATCGCTGTGCCGACCGCTTGCAAAATTTTCAACTGGTTAGCCACGATGTGGCGCGGCTCGATCTCGCTTGAGACGCCGATGCTTTTCTGCTTGGGCTTCCTCTTCCTGTTTACGATGGGTGGCTTCACCGGCCTCGTGCTTTCGCTGACGCCGGTCGACATTCAGTTGCACGACACCTACTACGTCGTCGCACACTTTCACTACGTGATGGTTGCAGGCGCGTTGTTCTCCGCGTTCGCCGCGGTGTACTACTGGGGTCCGAAGTGGACCGGTTGGATGTACGAGGAAAAACTCGGCAAGATTCACTTCTGGTGGTCGTTGATTGCGTTTAACGTGACCTTCTTCCCGCAGCACTTCTTGGGCCTGGCGGGCATGCCGCGCCGTATCCCCGACTACAACCTGCAGTTCGAAAACTGGAATGCGGTGTCTTCTGTCGGTGCGTTTGCGTTTGGTTTTGCTCAAATCTTCTTCATCGTGATCGTGATCCGTATGATCACGGGCAAGAGCGGCATTCGCGCTGCAGCGAAACCGTGGGATGGCGCCGAAGGTCTTGAATGGACCGTGCCGTCGCCCGCGCCGTATCACACGTTTGAAACACCGCCGGTGGTCAAGTAAGTAGCACCGATGGCAACGCACGCAGTTCTCTCGAATGCCGAGCGCGCCACGCAGCTCAAAAAGCGCACACGCCTCACCGGTATCGCGCTTGCGTGTGTAGCGCTCACCATCATGCTCACAGTGTGGTGGGCGCGTATGGGCTACCCGATTTAGCGCGCTCGATAAATTCCGATGTCGATCTTCGAAAACAAAACGATGCTCAAAAAACTGATCGTGTTTACCGCGATCATGTTTGCGTTCGGCTTTGCGCTCGTGCCGATTTACCGAAAGATTTGCGAAGTCACCGGCGTCAACGATCTACTCCGCCCCGATCAAGTCAAGAATACCCAGATCGACAAATCGCGCACGATCAAAGTCGAGTTCGACGCCAATACGCGCCATCTGCCATGGGATTTCAAACCCGAGGTGACCGCCCTGAACGTTCACCCAGGTGAACTCACAACGGTGGTCTATGAAGTGAGCAACAAAACCGCGCGCGACATGACTGGGCAGGCGATTCCGAGCTATGGCCCGACCCAAGCCGCGATGCATTTCAAGAAACTTGAATGCTTTTGTTTCGCGAAACAAGACTTTGCAGCGGGCGAGAAACGTCTAATGCCAGTCGTGTTTTTGATCGATCCCGAATTGCCGAAAGACGTGAACACGATCACGCTTTCCTACACCTTCTTTGAGATGCCGAACGGGAAACCCGCGCCAAACACTGCGCCCGAAGGCAAGCTCAACATGAAACAAGCCGCGCTCAATGCCGTCCCGAGCGCTAACCATACATCTGTGAACTAAACGACGAGAGAATTCGAATCATGGGCGCATCCTCGCATCCCACTGCACCCGGCAAATACTTCGTACCTGAGCCATCGAAATGGCCTCTGGTCGGCAGCACGGCGCTGCTCTTCATGGCCTTCGGTGCTGTGGGCTCAATGAACAGCCTTGGCTGGGGCTGGTGGTCGCTCGGCATCGGCTTCGCAATCCTGCTCTACATGCTCTTCGGCTGGTTCGGCGCGGTGATCAAAGAAAGCGAAGCACGACTCTACGGCAGCAACGTCGACATCTCGTTTCGCTGGAGCATGAGCTGGTTCATCTTCTCGGAAGTGATGTTCTTCGCTGCGTTCTTCGGCGCGCTTGGTTGGGCGCGGCTACATTCGGTGCCCGATCTCTCCAGTATCGACTCGAAATTGCTGTGGCCGAATTACGCTGGCACCTGGCCGACGACCGGTCCGTATATCGATTCGCCATTCACGCCGATGGGTGCGTGGGGCATCCCGGCAATTAATACCGCGCTTTTGTTGCTCTCCGGTGTTTGGCTCACCTTATCGCATCACGCGTTGATCGCGAACAATCGTTCAAAAGCCATTTTCTGGCTCGCGATTACGATTCTGTTTGGCGTCGTGTTCTTAGCCCTTCAGGTGTACGAATACATCCACGCGTACAGCGACCTGAACCTCAAACTCACCTCGGGCATCTTTGGCTCCACGTTCTTCATGTTGACCGGCTTCCATGGTTTTCACGTCACCGTCGGCGCGATCATGCTCTTCGTCGTGTTGGTTCGTTTAATGCGCGGTCACTTCGACTCAAAGCATCACTTCGCGTTTGAAGCTGCAGCGTGGTATTGGCACTTTGTCGACGTCGTGTGGCTCGGGCTTTTCGTCATCGTTTACATGCTGTAAATAGCGGCGGCGTAAGAAAAGAGAAAGCGGCGATCACGCCGCTTTTCTTTTTTAACGTAACAACGCGAACCGATGCCTACAAACTTGATTGATGCCTGATTAAACGAGACCTGTCGAGCAATAGTGAAAACATCGTCATTGCCATATTTAACGAGGCGACGGCCGCGAAAGTTCGAATGCTACTTTCCGATCCCTTGCGGACCGATATACCCGAGCTTGTAGGCGATCATCAAGCAAACGAAAAGACTTACCGAAAGTCCAACTCGTAGCGCGAGCGCTTTGAACATTCGGTTTGAACCTTTGCCCGCGTCGCGGTACATGAAAAAAAGCGCGGATGCCATCGAGGCGACAATCGCGAGCAGAACAAGTATGACCAACCACTTCATTGCACGATTGTATGCGCCGAAAGCGAGGCTCCGGTGACGGACACCACGTCTTCGCCTCGCCGCTTCCGCCCTCGCTGGTGGGCGGCCGCGCTCACGCTCGTGTTCGCTGCAATCACGATTCATTTGGGTAACTGGCAAGCGACGCGTGCGGAATACAAAATCGAACAACAGCGTTTGCTAGACGAAGCGCTGGCCGCACCGCCTAAGAATTTTGCAGAACTCGCGAACGATAAAGACAATGATCGCGGCGCTACGTTTCGTTATCGCAGCGTGAGCCTCGCAGGTGAATTCGATGCAGAAAAACTTTTCTTCGTCGACAACAAAATTCAAGACGGCAAAGCCGGTTACGGCGTGTTGCAACTCCTGCGCGCGAACCTAGGCGAGGCAAAGAAATACCTGCTCATCGATCGCGGCTGGATCGTCGCGAACAACGACCGCAGCAAACTGCCGCAACTCGAAACGCCAAAGGGTGTTGTCGAAATCGTCGGTCGTGTGAATCTCCCCGTTTCGCGCAATCCCGGTACAGCGGACAACAACCCAGGCGATTCACGTATCAACTACGTGAACATCGACGAGCTCGCGAAGCGCCTCGGCCTGGCGCTCGAACCCTACGTTGTCGAGCAAACGCAAGGCGCGGGTTTCCTCAATACGCCACGAACCGCACCGGCGGCAAACTATCAAAAAAATCGCGCGTATCAAATGCAGTGGTACGCCTTCGCCGCGCTCGCGGTCGTGCTCTTCCTCGTGCTGAGCTTCCGAAAAGAACAAAGATGAAATCAACGAACAAAATGATCCTGCTTGTCGCGCTTGTGTGTGCGGCACCGTTCATCTCCGCATGGGTTGCATATTACTTTTTTAAACCCGAAGGCGGCGGCAGCTACGGTCAATTGCTCAAGACGCAGCCGGTGCCGAAACTCGCCTTTTCGGCACAGGATGCCGAGGCGACGAAAGGCAAATGGCTTTTGCTTCAGCAAGACGATGATTGCGAAAAGACCTGTGCCGAAGCACTGTACGCGACGCGACAGTCGCGCACCATGCTCAATAAGGAAACCGATCGCCTGGTGCGCGTCTTGATCGGCAGCAATCCGAAAGTCGGCGACGAGGTGAAGCGAGCACATCCCGACGTTATCGTGCTCAATGCAGCGGCGCCCACACCTGAGATTGCAGCGCTGCTCAAGACGAAGACTGTGCTGATTGACCCGCTCAACAACCAAGTCATCGCCTGGGATCGCTCGCAAGACGTCAAAGGCATCAAGCGCCTGAACGGCGATTTGCAGCGTCTAATGCGTGCGACGAAATGGTCTACTGAGCCGCAATCTCGGTAGCATCAGATCATGAGCGAGCGCACCGCGAACACATACGCCACCTGGCGTGACTATTGGATTGTCACCAAGCCGCGCGTGACCCTGCTCGCCGTTTTCACTTCGTTCATCGGCATGTTGCTCGTCGAACAATCGTTTCCGCCGTGGCGTGTGGTGGTCGGCGGTTGTATCGGCATTTGGCTGCTTGCCGGCGCGAGCTTCGCGATGAATTGCTTGCTCGAAGCCGCAGTCGATGCGAAGATGAAACGCACGAACTGGCGACCGTCTGCGTCGGGCGCGCTCTCAACGACGCAAATCGTTGTCTTCGCTTTAATCCTGGGCGCGCTCGGCAGCGCGGTGTTGATCGTCACCACCAATGTACTCACATGGGCGCTCACGCTCGCGACCTTCTTCGGCTATGCCTTCATCTACACGCTGTACCTGAAGCCGAACACACCGCAGAACAT
>JAAFJI010000125.1 GCA_013298045.1 Betaproteobacteria bacterium | reverse complement strand
TGCATTGACCGAACTCATCACAAAAACCCACGCCAAAGAAAAGGTGTTGGTGTTCACGCAGTTCGCCGACACTGCGCGCTACCTAGAAAAACATCTTATCGCCGTGGGCGTTGATCGGATTGACGCCGCGACTGGCGCGAGCGCTGACCCCCATCAAATCGCCTGCCGCTTTTCACCCAAATCGAACAACGCCAAAGTTTCCAAGGCGGATGAGCTTCGCGTTTTGATCTGCACGGATGTGCTTTCCGAAGGCCAAAATCTTCAAGACTGTCATGTCGTGGTGAACTACGACCTACCCTGGGCCATCATCCGCCTCATTCAGCGGGCCGGTCGGGTTGATCGGATCGGGCAAAAAGCCGAGGAGATTTTTTGCTATTCGTTCATGCCCTCGGAAGGCGTTGAGCGGCTCATCCAGTTGCGCCAGCGCATTCAACAACGGCTTCTCGAAAACGCAGAGGTGGTGGGCACAGACGAAGCGTTTTTCGAGGACGAAGAGAATTCCACCATACGGAATCTGTACGCCGAACAATCGGGCATCTTGGATGACTCCGATGATGAGGTCGATCTCGCATCCTACGCCTGGCAAATTTGGCGCGAAGCGACCGCCGACAACCCGGAACTGGCGCTCGCGGTTGAATCACTGCCGCCTGTGGTTTACAGCGCGAAGCGATTCGAAGCAAATGAAGAGCGTCTTGGCAACATTGCCGCGATTTCTAGCGCACACAAAGATGGCGCGCTGGTTTACGTGAAATCGCCAGAAGGTAACGACCATCTGGCATGGCTCGATGAAACGGGCGAAACCGTGACTGAATCGCAAATGGCAATACTGAAAGCGGCAGCATGCATTGCCGAAACTCCTGCTGTGAAGCGCGCAGAAAACCATCACGAACTCGTTGCGGAAGGGCTCAAACTCGCCGTTACTAACGACAAGTCGGTCGGTGGTGGCTTAGGTCGGCCATCTAGCCCGCGCCGCCGCACGTACGAGCGACTGAAATCGTATTCCGACGCGCAACGCGGCACGCTGTTTTACGACGATGAATTGCTACGCGTGGTAGACGACATTTACGCCCGCCCACTACTCGAAACCGCTGCCGACACGTTAAATCGTCTGATGCGCAGTGGCGTCAACGACGAAGAGCTAGCGGACGCCGCCAAATCGCTGCGCGAGGAAAACAAACTCGTTTACGAAAAAGACGAGTTGGCACAGCGTGAGCCGCGCGTAGTGTGTTCACTGGGTCTACGCGTATGAGTGCTAACACATTGAAGCTCAATCGCTCGCTGGTCGAGGCGTTCGACTTTCACGCACTGTTTAATGAGCTGGGCTGGGATTCGCCGCCGCGTCAACAGCCCTACATCGCAGACGTTGGTGATTTCGGGTTCAATCTTGACGTTGCGGCGCATAAACGCGGCGTTCAGGTGCTGGTTTGCCGCCCGGATGCGTCGGGGAATATTCCAGATTACGCGACGCGGCAGAAGGTTGAGCGCAAAGTCACCGCCGAAGTGCGCGAGCACTTAATCATCTTTGCGGATTCCGCGAAATCGGCGCAAGTGTGGCAATGGGTGTCACGTCAACCCGGGCGACCGAATCAGTATCGTGAAATCAATTGGCGAAAGGGCGACAACCTTGAGCTGCTTTCGCAAAAGCTGCTAGCGATCAGCTTCTCGCTGAGCGAAGAAGAATCGCTGAGCGTGACTGCCGTTGCTCAACGCTTGGGCGCGGGATTTGATCGCGATAAAGTCACCAAAAAGTTCTACGCCGAATTCGATAAGCAACGCAAAGCCTTTACCGATTTCATCGACGGCATTCCCAAGATCGGCAAAGACATCGCGGAGGATCAACGCTGGTACACCGCTGTACTCATTGATCGGCTGATGTTTCTTTGGTTTTTGCAGGAAAAGCTTTTTCTCGACGGAAAGAAGCGCTACCTGCAATCGCGGCTTGAGCAGCATCTTAGCGCGGTTCAAGACGGTGCGCCTTCGTTCTACCGCGCATTGCTCTGCCCGTTATTTTTTCGCGGCTTTGCCGAGGCGCGTACCGAAAGCAACCGCGCTGCCATCAAAGCCGAGTTCGGCGACGTGCCCTACCTCAATGGCGGTTTGTTCGCGCGCCATCAACTGGAGGCGAAGTACGGCGATGCGCTGGACGTTGCGGATACGGCATTCAGCAAACTATTCGCATTCTTCGACGAATGGGATTGGCATCTCGATCATCGAGATGCCAATCCCATTCGGCATTCAGCAAACTATTCGCATTCTTCGACGAATGGGATTGGCATCTCGATGATCGCCCGCTCGCGAGCGGCAAAGAGATCAATCCCGATGTACTCGGCTACATCTTCGAGAAGTTCGTCAACCAGAAACAAATGGGGGCGTACTACACGAAGGAAGACATTACCGAATACATCGGCAAAAACACGATCATTCCTTGTTTGCTTGCGAAAATGCGCGCGGAACACCCCGGTGCGTTTGATGCACACGCGTGGCCGCTGTTGCGGGAAAGTGGTGATCGTTATCTTTATCCCGCCATGCTCAAAGGCGTCGATCTGCCCTATCCGCCCGAGATTGCCAGCGGTCTCGATACCGAAGCGCCGAACTTGCTTGAGCGGCGCAAACCATGGAACAAGCGTGCGCATGACGCTGCGAGTTTGCCCACCGAAATTTGGCGCGAAACCATCGCCCGCCATCAGCGCACCCGCGAAGTGCGCGCCAAGATCGCCAACGGTGAGCTCAAAGAAATCGGCGATCTCATCACCTACAACTTAAACATTCGCCAGTTCGCGCAAGATTTGATTGAGGGCTGCACCGATCTCGCCTTGCTCAAAAGCATTTGGATCAACCTCGCGGGGCGCTTGCCGAGAAAGAGCAACGAAAAATTCCGCCACGGGCTTTCGGTGCTCGATCCCACCTGCGGCTCCGGCGCGTTTCTTTTCGCCGCGCTCAATATTCTCAAACCGCTTTACGACGCCACGCTACGAACGCTACAAGCTTTACGTATTGACGCCCAATTAAATGGAGGCAAGCAGCATCCTGAGCGCTGGGTTGAAATTGATGAAATCATCGCGCGATTTGCCTCTAATCAGGGCGATCGGCAACAAAGCTATCGAGTCATCAAGCACATCATCGTTCACAACCTCTACGGCGTGGACATCGAAGAGCAAGCCACCGAAATTGCCAAACTGCGGCTCTTCCTAAAGCTCGTAGCGCTCCTGGAGCCGGGCGATGAGATTGAACCGCTGCCGGATATTGATTTCAACATTCGGCATGGCAACACGCTGGTCGGCTATGCCACGGCCGATGAGACCGAGCGCGCGGTAAAAGGCGGCGGCACAGCGCCGATGACGCAAACCACCAATATGTTCAGCGACGCCTGGGAAGACATTCGCCTGCGCTTGGTCGCCGTCGAGCAGCAATACAACCAGTTTCAAATTCAACAGGTGCAACGTGGCGGCTACGTTTCGCCCGCCGACAAACAAGCGCTCAGCGATTCACTGCACGGCTTGGAAGAAACGCTGAACTATCACCTCGCCCGCGAATACGGCGTTGACCCGACGCGCGGCAAAGCGTTCGAAGCGTGGAAAGCCAGTCATCAACCGTTTCATTGGTACGTGGATTTCTATCCGCTGATGGCGGCGGGTGGTTTTGATGCGGTGATTGGGAATCCGCCGTTCGTAGAGTTTCGCGCAGCAAAAGTGGCGTACTCAATCAAGAACTATAGAACGGAACGTTGCGGTAATTTGTATGCCCCAATTGTCGAAAGGTGCGCCGATTTATCTCGTCGAAGTTGGGTGGGACTCATCACTCCGATAAGTCTCGTCTCAACTGACAGAACCCAGGAACTCAGGGCGGTACTCGGGAGATTCGCTTCGTGGATCACGAGCTATGACATGCGCCCCAGCGCTCTATTCGAACAAGTTGCTCAGCGACTTTGTATTCTCCTTTGCGACGTGGGATCGAACGCCGCTAAAGTGTGTACTGGTGGTTATCGAAGGTGGAGCGCCGAAGAACGAAGCAGTCTTTTTCCGACCATCAGCTACCAACCACTTCCATTGAACATTCCCACCGATCAACCTTGGCCGAAAGCGTACTGCAGTGCAGACGTTGAAATACTGAATGGTCTTAAGGGTGAATCAATCGGCTTACAAGAGCGATCGGATGTTCCGCCAATCTATATTCATCGAATCGTTCGATACTTCATCAAAGCGCTTAATCGGGTTCCACGCTTCGTCGACGCGGCAGGTGCTGCGGGTAAATCAGATGATTACAAAGTGTTTTTCGTTGATCCTGCAACCGCAGACTTAGTCGTTGCCTGCGTCAATTCCTCTTTGTTTTACTGGTACTGGCGGCTGTGCTCTGATGGATTTCACTGCGGATATGGAGACGTTTATCGTTTCCCCTTTAATGCAACGTCACTAAAGCAACAAGGGCCGCGTCTCGCATCGCTCGTTCATGAACTTATGGTTGATTTCTCCGAGAAGTCGGTGGAAAAAAGAATCGCAACGAAGGCCGGAACGATTCGCTACGAGGAGTTTTCGCCGAAGCGATCAAAGCACTTGCTCGACGAAATTGACGTGGGGATCGCCGCTGCATTAGAGCTTCCACAGGCGCATCTCGACTACATCATCAACTACGACATCAAATACCGCATGGGCCAAAGTGCGGATGACGACAGCGATGATTGAGCTCTCGCCCGCCCAAGCCAAAGATCGTATCGCGCGGTTGCTCGCCGCCGCGGAGAGCGGCACGCTCGATTTCAAGCGCGTCGGTAAAGAGCAAGGCAGAATGCCTAATCACTCTCGCCGCTTTACACACAACATCGTTAATGATTCCTCCGTTTAATCATTCCAACGTGCTCCCGCCGTTTCTCGGCGAACAGCTTTCGCATGAATTGGCGTCGCCCTATCGAACGACCGCGCTTGAACTCGCGCAGCGCCTCGGAACAACGTCCGAGCGGCGCGCGTTACTTGTTTCGTTCTTCGCGTTGCGAAGCGCGCTTCGCGCGATCGGTTTTGTATCGGGGTTTATGTGGGTGGACGGTAGCTTCACCGAAGATGTAGAAATCCATCGCGGCTCGCCGCCGCAGGACATTGATGTGGTCTTTTTCGCGCACGCACCCACTGATTGTGAAACATCGCAAAAAGTTAGGGAGCGCATGCAAGCTAACCCAACGCTATTTGTCCGCGCGCAATGCAAAGCAAATTTTCAGTGCGACTTTTTTGTCATCAACCTTGGCAAAAAGCCAGAATCGTTGGTAGCAGACACACGATATTGGTATGGATTATTCTCGCATCGGCGCGGCGATCACGTCTGGAAAGGGATGCTCGAATTGCCGATGGATTGCGATGATGCAGCGGCGCTCGCGATGATCGATAATCCGGCGTCCACACAGCAAGGAGCAGGCGATGTTGCCTCAGCTTGAGCGGCAATACCTGAGCGCGAAGCTCGCGGGCGCACGCGAGCTGTTGGCGTTGGCATCGACCGACGACGATCCGATCGGGCAATTTCAGTATGAACAACTCGTTCGCGAACTTGAAACAGAGATTTCAGCATCCCAGCAAGCGATGAGTACCGCACCTGCGGCATTGGCGATGTTTTTTGGCGGTCGTCCGGTGATGGGCTCACAAGGCATTGATGCGGCGTTCGGCAGCAAAGCCGTTGAAAAATTTCAGGCGCTCATTAGTCAGCGCTTTGCGGCAGAAAGCTTTGGGCCGCTTTCGAGCAAAGGCCCCGTGCCTTCGAAACAACAGTCGGCGATGATGGTGACCGATGTGGTGCGAGGCTCTTTCGGCTTTGTGCTTCAGGCGGCGGACACTGCGGCTGAGGCGACAGAAATCGTCGATCTGAAAAGCATCGTAGACAAAGTTGCAGATACGATTTCACGCGTGTCGGCCCAAGACGAAGCGTTGTTTGAAAGCGCGGCGGAAGAGATTGATGAGCGCCAAAAAAGCGCGTTGACCGAATTTTTCAAGTTACTTGACGACTCGGGCGCGACGTTGCGCATCGTGGAAGGCGAGCGCGATTTCGAACTCAAGCAAGACGCCGTGCAGCGCGCGCGCAGCCGGGTCGAAGGCATGAGCATTCGCGATCACGCCATTGAAGTAACGGGATTCATCATCGGCTGGACGGATTACTCCGCGCGCTTCGAACTTCAACCGCATGACGGTTCCGCCGTGATTCAAGGATTGATTTCGTCGAACGTCATCGAGCAGGTTAAAGCCGAAGGATTGGCGTACTACCACACGCACGCAAAAGCCAAACTCAAGAAACGCGAAGTCACCGCGCGTGGAAGGCAAGCCAAGATGTCTTACACGCTGGTAGGCGTCGAGTCGGCGACCGCGCCGGAGAATTGGGAAAGTGCGCCCGTTCAGTCACGACTAACTGTCGCGTAGCAAGGCTCCGGCGGCTTGCAGCGCGATGGAAGAATTCGCGCGGATTTCCGCTTTCGTCCGATATCAATGCAGGCGAGGGTGTGAGGATGATGTTCACGGAGATGGACGCTGCTGCGTTGTACCCACCTCGGTACAGCCTGAACACTGATTCGGCAGTGCGAACTGTGATTTTGACGTTGCTCAACGAAGAGCGCCCCGCGGCATGGATACAGGTGAGCGACTGGATTGATCGCAACGGCCCAATCGCAAACCGGCATCTGCGAGAGATTGCCGGTGTGGACACGCTGGAGGCGTCACGCATGCTTCGTAACTGGGTTGCGCAGCGCCTGTTAGTTGCGCTTCCGGCGGCTTCGCGCCAACAGGCACGCTATGCCAAGCCGCAAAAACGCTCTGCCGAGCCCGATTCATTATCAAGCGCGGCTGATAATGAATCTGGGAATCCACAAAAATCTATATAAAACAAAGAGTTGTGATCTGTTTCATTATCTTTGTGAGCGTCAGGGTGCTTGAACATTGGCAACGAACGCCAAGATCGACTGCCCGGCACGTTCATTATCAGATTCAGAAAATAATGAATTTATAAGCTGTATATTTGATTTAAAAATCAAGCAGTTAGCGTCTAGTTCATTATCTAAATGCTGGATAGAAACACACAAATCTGGTCATTTGAAAAAGATTTGCTGCCAATGCAAGGCATCGGTGACGCTGCGCTACTTTCGCGGCCGCTCACAGCGTTTTTCGCGTCCCGCCGATGCCCAGGCGCGACCATTCGGGCAACGATAGATTGGGCATTGCAACGAGCTCGAACAAAAGAGACTGTTATCAGCGGATTTCACTCGCCATTGGAGCAATCCGTATTGAAGGTTTTGCTGCAGGCAAAGAGCCCTGTGGTCGCGGTGATTGCACGTTCGCTTGAGGGCGCGCGGCTTGTTCGAGATTGGCGCTTAGCGATCAACGAAGGGCGGATGGCCGTGCTTAGTGCGCACACTGCAACCGGGCGGCTCACCGAAACGCTAGCGGTAGAACGAAACGATCTCGCTGCGCTGATGGCCGTGCGTATCGTGATTGCGCGTGCGGAGCCAGGTGGGATCTTGGATGCTGCGCAAACGCGGTGGGTGGCGGCGGGATGCAACATCGAGCGCATTCACCCAGCCTAATCGATGCGGCACGGTCCGACGCAGCGGTGAGCTACACGTTGATGGAATCGACCCTAAGGTCGCACGTATTGCCGCCTCAAGACGAAGCCCTTTTGGCGTGAGGCGAGGCTCACTACGCCGCCGTTATGACGACCCCGCCGCGCCATTGGCCCACTGGCAATAGCGCGGCGAGATGCAAGAAGTTCTTTCCTTGCGCTAGAGTGCTCCACAAGTCTTACCTGCCCGCACTTGACCCTACAATACGGTTAAGTGTGTGGCTTCAGAATGCTTCTATGCCCGCACCCAAACCTGCGGGGGTTTACGTTGTCGATCGGCGTCATGTCTGCCGACGACATCTCAGGAGCTTCAAGATATGTTCGTTAAACACTTTCGCTTGGCCGCGTGTGTATCACTCGCCATCGCCACGCCGTGCGCCGTCGCACAAAGCAAACTCTACGTCAGCGCCAGTGCGGGGAGCACCCTCACCAGCGGCAACTACAACGATCAACTACGAAACGCGGGGGCGCCGCAGCCGGGATTCAAGTTCATTTCGGCCGGAAAAGACGGCAATTCCGACTTTGGCGGACGTCTCGCGGTCGGCTATCGAGTCACCGAGGCTTTCGCGGTTGAGCTGGGCTACTCCAACTTTGGCAAGCAAGACATCGCCTACAAGTTTGAAAAAACGACCGGTCTGATCCCGCCGAACCCATTTGTCACGGCGCAGGGTCGATTTCGTCTCGAAGGCATCACGCTAGATGCCGTTGGCACCTTGCCGATCAACGCGGCGTTTTCGGCAAACGCAAGGATTGGTTTAATCGCCACCAATCTCCGCTACAAGGAGTTTCAGTCGTTCCTCGGGCGCACACCAGAGGAATTCAGCAAGGACAGTAGCCAGACCCGCTTGCATTTGGGCGTGGGTGCAACCTATCAGATCAACAAAGCGCTTGGCGCAACGCTTGACTACACCCACGCTCAGGGCGTGGGCAAATCGTTCGCGTGGAATGAGGACGGCAACGGTCGGCTCAACTACGGCCTGCTCGCCGCGGGGATTCGCTACAGCTTTTAGCGAAAAACGCACGAACCAGCAGCTTAAGCCCCCGATTTCGGGGGCTTTTTTATTGCGCCATCGTTGCTGCGTCGCTGAGCGAGGGGGCATCGGTGGGATCGAGCGTGACCCGGCGCGCGCGCGCGAGATTCGGATAGTTTTTTGCAATCGCACTCGTATAGAGCGGATCGTAGTGATCGATCATCAAGGACGTAAACAGGCTGTCGATGTCACCCGCCTCGGCCTGCGAGCGCCACTGATCGAGCAGTTTGGCACCGCGCAGCGCCTTGAGCGGTTGCAGTTTTTCGACAAGCGCGAGCGGTTGGTGCACGAAGTGCGCGTAGTCGTTTCGAATGTGTGCCACACGCGCCGCAATCGGCACATCAAGCCATACGCATTCCCCAAGCGCCATCGATTCGCGCATCGCGTCGGGCATTTGCACGAGGCCGATTTTTTTACTCTCTGATTCGACAAACACCGGCTTCGACGGATCGAGCGCAGACAGTTGCGCCCAGAGCAGTGTGTCGAATCGTTTCTGTGAAGGCTGCGGTTCATTCGGTAAATCGCCGAGCAAAGAGCCGCGATGTTTCGCAATGCCTTCGAGGTCGATCGTTTGCGCGCCTGTGCGGGCGAGTGCGTGCAAGAGCGCGGTCTTGCCCGTGCCCGTGCAGCCACAGATGGTGACGTAACGAAATTTCTTCGATAGCAGCGGTAAATCTTCATTCACGCGACCGCGAAACGCTTTGTAGCCGCCATCGAGTTGCACCGCGTTGAAACCGATTTCGCGCAAGATGTGCGTGGTGACCCCCGAGCGCTTACCGCCGCGCCAACAATAAATCAGCGGCGACCAGTCTTTCGGCTTGTCTGCGAAGTGCGTCGCAATCATGTCGCCGATGTTTTTGGTGACGAGCGCTGCGCCGAAGCGTTTCGCTTCGAACGGCGATTGCTCTTTGTTGATCGTGCCGACCTGCGCCCGCTCGTCGTTGTCGAGCACCGGATGATTCATCGCGCCCGGAATGAAATCTTCCGCATATTCACCTGGCGAGCGCACGTCGATGATGTCGCCGCTCGCGAGATACGGGGCGATGTCGTTGACGTTGATTTTGTTGGAAGCCAATTACTTGAGTGTCCCCGACAACACCGGCCACACCGTCTCCAACATCATCGGTTGCGCGCTCGCAATCGGATGAATGCGATCCGGTTGGAAATACTTCAAATCAGTGCCGAGTTTTTCCAAGAAGAACGGCACGAGTGCGGATTTCGTGTCTTTCGCCACATCGCGATACATCGCTTCGAACGCATTCGTATACGCCGCGCCGAAATTCGGTGGCATGCGCATGCCGAGAATCACGACCTTCGCGCCGCTTTTCTGCGAGAGCTCCACCATCTTTTGCAAATTCGCTTTCGCACCCGCGACCGGTGCGCCGCGCAAACCATCGTTGCCACCGAGTTCGATCACCACATGCGTCGGTGAGTGCTTCGCAAGCAGCGCGGGTAAACGCGACACGCCGCCAGCCGTGGTGTCGCCGCTGATGCTCGCGTTCGTAACTTTCGCTTGAATTTTTTGCGTATCGAGCTTTTTGCCGAGTAAATCGACCCAACCTTCACCAGAAGCGAGGCCGTAACCCGCCGACAAACTGTCACCAAGCACGAGAATGTGATGCGTTTTGGTGCCCGCTTTGGTGTAGTTAGCGTGCGCGGGCTGTGCAATGAACGCGAACGAACCGAACGCGATCAGGGCTGTCACAATCCAAGAAGCGCGCAAACTTCCGTTCGTGGTGAGCTTGTCGAACCACGCAAAGCCGCGAAAATAAGCAAAACTAGTCATACCAACGATTTTCCATGAACTTTGAAGTAAGCAACGCGAGTGTTGCATCGTTAAACCCAGGCGTTGCACCTTCAGCGAACGCACAGGTTGCGATCGCCGCCGACAAACTCAAGCGCACGGTATCCCTAGGCGACCGAAGCCTCACCATTCTCGACGACGTGTCGATGACCGTGAACGATGGCGAGACGATGGCGATCGTCGGCGCCTCGGGCTCCGGTAAAACGACCTTGCTCGGGCTCCTCGCTGGGCTTGACCGCCCGAACGCGGGCACGGTGTCGTGGCACGGCGAAGTAATCAATACGCTTTCCGAAGACGCTCTCGCGAAAAAGCGGCAAGGCACGGTCGGCTTCGTGTTTCAATCGTTTCAGCTGCTGCCCGCGCTGACGGCACTAGAAAACGTCATGTTGCCGCTTGAACTCGCGGGCAACGTT
>JAAFJI010000124.1 GCA_013298045.1 Betaproteobacteria bacterium | reverse complement strand
GAATGATGAAGCACGCCTTGTCATCTAGCGCTCTTCCGGGCGGCAAGCCAGTGAAAAATTCCTCGCCCGCGTCAGGCGAAACATCTTTATCGGACACCAATCGCTCATACGTCGGCGCGGCTTCGAAGATGCGTTGCGCGCGACGAGCGTTTTCGAGCGTATGGGGGACGAATTCGAGCGTGATATTCATCGTTGATCCAAAACTGCCCTAGGGCGAACAGCCTTTTCTGCCCGCCAATGGGTCGCACCTGAGGACGCGATTGGGGCAGCAACGTTTACGCTACTGTATTTGCGAAAGCGCGAGTTCGGCAAAGAAAAACGTATCACTCCCATGCTCCGGCGGTGCAACATAGCGATGACGGTTAGCAATCTCAACCGCGAGCGACTGACGGAACATCGAACCATCGTACACAAATGTATGGAACTCGCCGTTTTCTCCGCACACATCAACACCTGCGGGCAGCGACTCGACGAAGACGGAGTCATAGTCGCGGCCGCAAAACGATTCATCAAGCCAACGACCATTCACACAAACTACTTTCGCGCGAATACCAAGTTGTAGCACTGCATTCGCGACATCATGCCTTGCTGCTTGCCAAAGCGGAAGCAGCGGAACGACGTCGGCCTCAGCGCACACTTTCTCCTCCCAATCGCGATGGGCTTGCAAATCGATGTCGCCGAACACGCCGTGCGTGATCCCTTCGCCACGAAGCGATTTCAAGGTTGCAATAAACACCGACTCATAGTCGCGCCAACTCGCGCATGCGGTCACTAGCCGCAAGCCCATCGCATCCGCCTGCGCCTGCATCACTGCGAGCGGTACCGCATGCGAGCGTGAGCGTTCGCCCGCCTCCTCCAGCATCGTGAGCAGTGCGACGATGTCAACACCAA
Source organism: Betaproteobacteria bacterium (assembly GCA_013298045.1). Lineage (GTDB taxonomy): Bacteria > Pseudomonadota > Gammaproteobacteria > Burkholderiales > Casimicrobiaceae > Casimicrobium. The sequence continues at coordinate 9,990 of JAAFJI010000124.1, read as the reverse complement.
TCTCGCGTGCGCGATGTAAAGCGAGCGCGGAATCTTTTCCGCCGCTCCAGGATACGAAAGCGCGAGGGTTCATTGTCAGTTCTTATGCGTTGTCTTCGTCCGGCGCCAAACGTGCGACTTGACACGCTACCGTGAATTATCGAATTATCCTTCGCGTACCCGAACAACACGCGCCTTGAGCACCTCTAGCGTTAGCCATGGATTTTCGCGTAATGAGCAACTCTTCGTTCAACCTAGGCAGGCAACATGCCAATCAAATCATGCTCGGTAGCCTCAACCACATTCACACGCACCACGTCGCCAACGCTCAACGCTTCGCCATTCTGAATGTGAACGAGCCCATCAATCTCCGGCGCATCGGCCCATGATCGGGCGACGGCGATGTTGTCTTGCACGTCGTCAACGATCACTTCGATGTCGCGACCGATCTTTGCGCGTAGGCGCGCCTCGCTGATTTCAGCTTGCACTTCCATGAAGCGTTCGCGGCGTTCTTCTTTTACTTCGTCGGGTAACGCGTCGGGCAAGTCGTTAGCCGTTGCGCCATCGACAGGCGAGTATGCGAAGCAGCCAACGCGATCAAGTTGCGCTTCGCGCAGGAAGTCGAGGAGTTCTTCGAACTCGGCTTCGGTTTCACCAGGGAAGCCGACGATGAACGTGGAGCGAATCGTGAGCTCGGGGCATTCTTTGCGCCAGGCTTGAATACGTTCGATGTTTTTCTCGCCGCTTGCGGGGCGCTTCATCAATTTCAAAATGCGCGGGCTTGCGTGTTGAAACGGCACGTCAAGATACGGCAACACGCGGCGATTCGAATCGATCGTTGATTGCGCCATGAGCGGAATCACGTGATCTACCGCTGGGTACGGATACACGTAATGCATACGCACCCACGCGCCCAGGCTGCCAAGCGAATCGGCGAGTTCGAGCATGCGCGTTTTGGTCGGTTTGCCGTTCACGAAATCGGTACGGTATTTCACGTCGACACCGTAAGCCGACGTGTCTTGCGAAATCACGAGCAGTTCTTTCACGCCGGATTTCACGAGCGATTCGGCTTCGCGCATCACCTCACCAATCGGCCGACTCACGAGATCGCCGCGCATTGACGGAATAATGCAGAAGCTGCAACGATGATTGCAGCCTTCGGAAATTTTTAGATACGCATAATGCTTCGGCGTTAATTTCACGCCGTGATCGGGCACCAGATCGATGAATTTGTTGTGCGGTTTAGGCAAGTGCAGATGCACGGCGTCCATCACTTCGTTCGGCGCGTGCGGGCCGGTGACCGCGAGCACTTTCGGATGCACGTTACGAATGAAATCGCCGCCCTCTTTCGCGCCCAGGCAACCGGTGACGATTACTTTGCCGTTTTCCGCGATGGCTTCGCCGATTGCGTCGAGCGATTCGGCGACCGCGTCGTCGATGAAGCCGCAAGTGTTGACGACGACCAAATCGGCGTCCGAATAATCGCCGACCGTTGCGTAGCCTTCGGCTTTGAGGCGCGTCAAGACTTGCTCGCTATCGACGAGCGCCTTCGGGCAACCTAACGATACGAAGCCTACTTTTGGCGCGGAGTGTTTTGCAGTATTCATAGGGACCGTAGCCCGGATGCTCGCATCCGGGTTTTTGTGGGACAGATCGCGAAGCGACCAATCATGACGTCGTCGGTAAGAACGGGAACCCGGATGCGAGCATCCGGGCTACGTAACGCGATCGCACATCCTTCATTCATAGCGCGACCGCCCGCAAAGCTTTGCGTCCCCGTATCGCGGTCCGGGGCTGGCTCCACGACAAGCGGGAGCGTCGTCCTAGCGCGAAGCGCGTCGTCCTAGCGAAGCGACGTCCTGCGCGAAGCGCGAAGCTATTTTTTCTCTCCGAAACCGGGAAATCCAAATCCAGGAAAGAACTGTTTGGTGCTTTCCTGCATTTTTTGCTGCATGTCCATAAACATTTTGGTGGACTGCTCGAGGTAATTGCCCATGACCCCTTGCATCGCGGGCGCTTGCATTTGCATGAACTGTTGCCAAAGCTCGGGACCGAATTTCGAGGCGTCTACCCCGTTGCCGAGCGTTGCACCTTGCTCGACCATTTTGCGCTGGAAATCGGTGAAGGCACGCACGTTTTGTTCGAAGAGTCCGCCAACCACGCCTTGCATTGCGCCGGCGTAGAAACGGATCATTTGCGCGAGCATTTCGTTGGAGAACATCGGCATCCCGGCCGCTTCTTCTTCCAAAATGATTTGCAACAGAATTTGCCGAGTCAGCTCGTCGTTCGTTTTTGCGTCGCGCACTTGAAACGCGGTGTTCTCGATCACCATTTGCCGCACGTCGGCGAGCGTGATGTAGCCACTGGTGGCCGTGTCGTAGAGCCGCCGATTCGGGTATTTTTTAATGATCCGAATCCCGCGTCCGCCAGCGGCGCGCGCTCCCAATCCAGCTTTGGTTGCCATCAAATGGCTCCTTGTTTTGTGCAGTGCCGGATTTTAGTGGACGGGACGGAATACACCGGCGGCACCCCTGCCGACTGGATGCGCGAGGTGATCTCGCCGCAACTCGGTGCCTATTCTGACCGCAAACTCTAATTTGCTGCGGCGCAACAAAAAAGACTTGCAATGAGGAGCGTCGCGCTCTATCATTCGTTTTGTGCAATGCAGCAAAACGGTCGTCGCACCGCGTCTTGGAGTCTAGAAGTGCTGCATCAACCTTATTTTTTAGGAGTTTGATCATGTTTCCAGTTTTTGAACAAGTCGCCGAAATGAACCGCGCATACGTTGCCAATATGTTGAAAAGCGTTGACGTCGCCGTCGATTTCAGCAGCAAAGCCTCTGCGTTCGGCGTGAAAGCCGCTAACGATTTCGCCGCAGCGACCGCAGCCGACATGCACGCACTTGCATCAGTTAAAGCACCGCAAGATTTGGTGCCGCTGCGCGCAAAGCAACTCGAAGAAAAAGCCGAATGGGCAGCTGCAACGTCGCGCACCGCGCTCGATATGGTTGCATCCGCTCAAACGCAAGCCTTCGCGTTTGCCGAGCAACAAGCTGCCGATGCGGCAAAAGCGTTTGTGACCAATCTCGACAAGCTCGCGAAAGCTGCGCCGCAAACCGTGCCGGGTGCCGACTACGCAGTGTCCGCAATGAAGGCGGCGGTTGAAACCTCGATGGCCGCATTCGAAACCGTTGCCAAAGCGACCAAAGAAGGCGTTGAGTTTTCTGCATCGCAAGTGAAAGCGGCTGCTAAGCCTGCGACCAAGCGCAAGTAAATCCATCGACGCGCACTCGCGCACCGAATAAAACGGCGAGCCTGGCTCGCCGTTTTCATTTGTAGCGTGAGAACATGTTTACGCGAGTTTGACAAATAAATTCATTGATATTTGCCCTAATTTTCTTGGTATTTTCGACGATTATTTATATTATCGATAACATATTAAAATATCGTTTTAATAATATTTGATCGGGCATTAGTGAATATTGTTATATTTCCAATTCATGTGTGGTCGCAAAAGAGTCGACACGGCTCGGCTCGATGGTCGTGACATACTCGCCGCCGAACATACTCATACCCGATTCGCTGCATGATCTCTACGCCGCCGCTTGATGCTCACCCCGACACGTCGCTGACTGCCGAGCGCTTCGAGGCACTGGTGAACCAGAGCTTGACCGTAATCGCACCGGGCGGCGTAGAGGCGTGGCGCGTGGTTGATGTAAAGCGCAAGCCGGCACACAGCCTGCGCGCGGACCAGCCGTTTAACGTTTACTTGAGCGCGCCACCGAGCGCGAACAATCGCGCACAGGGAATGCGCCGCGCGAAATTCGCCGATGGTGAGACGTTCGAGTTTTTCGCGGTGCCGATTGCAGCGACCGCGACGGAAATATCGTTCGAGGTCATTTTCAACTAGTCGCGCGAGCAGGCTCGATACGCATGTAGAGGTAAATCCCGCGCTCTTCGACCGCTTTAAAGCCCTGGCGCTGGTAGAGCCGCATCGCGGGATTAAACGATTCCACGTGCAAACCGATGGCGATGCCGCACTGCATGGCGTGCGATTGCAGCGCGCCGGAAATTGCGCCGCCAATTCCACGGTTTCGAAACGCAGCGTCGATTGTGATTTCCATCAGCCGCAGTTCGCTCGCGGTTTGTTCAAAATAGATGCGCCCGATTCGCGCGCCGTCATACTCGATAACCAAGAACTGCGCGAGCGGGTAGTGCATTTCGTAGTGCGCGTGCTGAGCATCAAACTGCCCGCGACAAAACGCGAGGCGCGCCTCGTCCGACCAGCCAACACGGCACAGCTCCGCCTCGCGGGTTTGCGCGTAAAGTGCGGCGGAGAAGTCGAGATCGTCGCGAGTTTCGTCACGCAGACCTAGCCGCAACTCTGTCTCCGGCAGATGCAGCGCAACTAGCGCGTGCAACGCAGCCGCGTCAAGAACCGCTATACCCACTCGCCGTGAACAACAAAGCTCAGGTAGGCGAAATCATTCGCGACGAGCCCCTGCTGCGCGACCGGCGCACGGGGGAGACCAGTGTAGCCGTAGCGTTCAAGCTCCGGCGGCAGACCGGTCGCAGCGCGCGGGCCCGCTAACACGTAGATGCCTGGGTTAAGAAGCGTGCCACCACCGGCGGCAAAGGTAAACGTCGCCTGCGTGCTCACGCCCTGTGCGTTCGTGTGCAACACGTCGAAACCGACAAACGCGTCATCGTGGATCGTGAAGGTCACCGGCGCGCTCGTACCACCCAGCCGCTGCGTGCGATGGCTCCAAAACTCGTGACGCATGAGTGCGCCATCGCGAGTGCGATGGATCGCGGCGATATCTATGCGGTCGTCGGCATGGGCACCCGCACCCCCGACGAATCCTCTGAAGACGACGTCTTTGATCGGCGAAAGCGTGGCAAGCGGCCGCCCTTCGATTCGCTTCTGCCCCATCACCTGTACGTAGTCGTTTGCGAATCTGGAGAGCACGAAAGGCAGTCCCCCGCGCGCACTTTGCGCCGCGACGTTTTGCACCGCCACTTCATACTGCGGCGAGGCTTTCGCGGGCGCTTTGTCTGAACGAGACGAAGTGCCGCGCGGAGCACTCATCGCGGCGGCGCCGCCCACGCCGGCAGCCGACACAGTCCATAAAAAATCGCGACGATCCATCTGTGAGCCCTCGTAAGAAAGATCGACGCGCTACGTGCGCGGCGGGAACACGCCTTGCAGCGCGATGTTGAAATAGAACGTTAAGTAGGGTTGCATGTTGTTGTGAGGTTGATCACCACCTGCAGGCGCCAAGGCTCCAGGTGACATCGCGGTCAACGGAGCCCCTGCGGGTGGCAAGTACGGAGTCGCACCGATAATCCTTGCAAATGCGCCGTTTGTGGGCGTCGGCGAGTCACCGGGAATTGTCGTCGCTTGCAGCGCGTGGGTATGCGAGGGAATCTCCGATTCGAGTAGGCTCACGGTCTCGCTCCCTCCCGTTTCGCCGAGGTCGTGCAGCGACAATCCCGGCCCTTGACCCGGATGCATTGGCGCACGTCCCTGTAGGTCGGGCAATGCAAAGTTGCTCTTGCCATTGCCACCGTACGTGGTGCCCAAAAGCGAGAAAAGCGCCGTGTTCTGCGACAACGGCAAGAGCTGTCCGTCACACCATGCCCAGCCCTTCGGGGGAAAATTGAACGGAAAAATACGGATTTCAGCAACAAATGGATCAGCCATTTTCTTTCCTATGTCGGCGACGGGAATATCCCGAACAGCGAAATGATGAAATCGACACAAAGGTAGGGTTGGAAATTATTGTGCGGCTGCGACCCGCCGATACTGGTGACGCTCTGAGGTGCCATCGGCACATTCGTCGGACCACCTGACAGATAACCATCGTAGGTTGAGGTCTGGGCAGGCACCTGGTTGCTGGCTGAAGCATTCGTTGCAATCGATGTCGTCGCGATAAGCGGATGCGTATGCGCCGGTACTTGAGCAGTGGTCAGAGTCACCGTCTCAACGCCTCCCGTCTCCGCGAGAATAAAGCCGTTGCCGAAATGAAGCGGTATACGCCCCCGCAGATCCGGTAAAGCAAAGGTACTCTGACCGTCTCCACCGTAAGTCGTTCCGATCAACTGAAAGAGCGTCTCGTTCTCCGAAATTGGCAGTAATTGCCCTTCGCAGAACATCCAGCCCGCAGGCGCGAAGTTGCCTGCGAACATGCGTATTTCACCAACGTAGGGTTGCGCCATGATCGGATTCCTTAGGTTGGTGAAGGGAAAATACCCTGCAGCGCGATACTGAAATTCAGCGTCAGAAATGGTTGCATGTTTAGGTGCGCTTGTGATCCGCCGACGTTGCTGACACTACCGGAAGCCATGACGGTGGTATTGGCATCAAACGAGTTGTAGGATGGCAAATTCGATGTAGCCAGTACGTTGCCCGCCGGTATCAATGCTGTGCCGACGTTAGACGTGCCGTTCAATACATGCGTGTGGGTCGGAATCTCCGCACTCGATAGGGTGTGTGCCTGCTCGCCACCGCGCTCGCCCAATGTATGCCCACTCCCAACATGAATGGGTGTACGTCCGCGCAAATCGGGTAGCGCAAAATTGACGCGCCCATCTCCACCGAACGTTGTCCCGAGCAGTGAAAAAAGTCCTTGGTTCTGATTGATTGGCAACAATTGCCCGTTACACAACGCCCACCCTTTCGGAGGGAAGCTGAAACTCATGATGCGGATTTCACTTAAAAACGGCTCAGCCATTGGCACTCTCCCCTAGATACAGCGACGCAACTATCGAAATTATTCGTCCAATTCGTTCGTCCCATTGGTTATGGTGGCGTTGTAATCGGCCCCGGAATCATCGCGCACCCTGCACTTGCAGTGGCGCTGCCTGTGTTGGTGGCTGTCAGTTGGGTAGTACCGTTCGCAGCGGCCCCGACGATCTGACAAGTGCTGGTGCTCGTTTCCACCACGGAGATGTAGCCCGACAACAGATCAAGCGCCGTTCCGGTCGGAACCGTATTCCCAAAGATGTTGGTACGCAACGTATTCGCGACGCTCACAGTGTTGGACTGCGCAAATATCGCGGCGAGCGGAAACCCGGACACATCGTTTGGATTGACGTTGTTGTTTGATACGGTCAAATCAAGTCCGCCGATACCGTTGCGCGCGATGGCCTCGATACCTCGACCATTCGGGCATTGCCGCAAGGTATTGTTGTTCACAAGCACTCTCGCGTTCGTGTCGCCGTTGATATTAATGCGCATGCAGTTGCCGATCAACGATCCGGAACCCGCCGTTGCCGCATTGCCGACGATGTTGTTCTCGATACGCGCGTTATAGGTTCCAGTCGTTCCAGCGCCCGCACCGGTGAAGAAATTCATCGCGTGCGAGTTGTGCCCCAAGAACGTATTGGTCAGAACGCTCACGGTCATGCTCGATGTCCCGGACTTGGCAAAGTCCATTCCGATTTCTTGGCTATTGCCGGTGCCGGTATCGCTAAACGTGCTGTTTTGCACCGTGAAGCTACTTATATTGGCGCTATCGTTCGCAATCACCTGCAAACCAAGCGAAACGTTGTTGCTGAATATAGAGTTCGAGATGGTTGCCGCAGTAAGCACCGATGCGCCCGCCATCTCGATCAGCATTCCGTGGTTGCCCGTACCAGCAGCGTTGCTGCTGAATGTACTTCCGCTAATTGTGAGAGAGGCAAGGTTCACATTGTTGTTGCGGACGAACACGTTGTTGTGTGCCGAGCCCGTAACGGATACGTTGGTCCATGTCGATGCTCCGGACAACCCCGATAGATTGATGCCTTCATGGGTGACCAACGAGCCGCTGTTGGTAACGCTCATGCCGTTGAGAGACAAACCCGCCACCGTACTGCCGTCGATACCGTGAATCGAACTGGTCTGAATATTCATGTGGGACAGGCTGATACCGGTGACATTGCTCAGGGAAACACCTGAGCCCGTCGCCGCGACGATCGAGCCACCGCTACCCGCAGTGCCCGTTCCGGTAACGGCGAAGCTGCCCGTCTGATTTAGCAGGCGGATACCGTTCGTTGCGTTATTGGATGACACCGATGTCAGCGACACAGCACCACCGAGATCGGTCAAGAACACAGGTGTCCCAGTAGTGGAGGTGACCGACACCTCACTCACAGCCACGCCCGTAATCGCCGCGACGGCATCGTTAATCCCCGTATTCGTGCCGGTCGACAGATTAAAGCCCTGCGCCCTCACGTTGTCGCCATTAAGCGTGACCGTACCCTGCAACGTCGGCCGCGTGCCCCCGATCGAAGGTCGTGCAACGGTGCCCGCGGGCGGGGCAATGCCCATCAAGGCATCGAAACTGGCACCCGTCGCACCCTGTCCTATCAGCCATTGAGCAGCCGCTTGGCTGCCCGCACCGGTGAGGCTCACGCCCGTACCTACGGCGGTTGTACCCGTGTAGACAAAAATGCGCTGATTGGTGTTGGTGCCCTTGGCCGTGTTTGCGGACGCGAGATTATTGAAAGGTGTACCAAGGCGGCCGTCGCCATTCGTTCCCGCGGTCGGATCCACGAACCAAATGACTGGCCCCACAACATTGAGGTTGATCGTCCCAGGTGCGCTGGTCGCGACACCCGGGCAACCGTTATCCGATACGGTGTAATTCACCGTTGCTGACCCGATATAGCCTGGGGTTGGATCAAAATCGAATGTGCCTGTGACGAGATTCACGTTGGCAACCGTTCCGCCTGTTGCTGAGGTGATGCTCGCGACGCTAAAGGTTGGCGCGCATCCGTTCACGCCGCTGTCGGCATCGGTGACGTCTGCGAGTAGGCTCGCATTGATTCCGGCACGCCGCATGTTGGCCTGCACGTCTCCAGCATTCTTGGTTTGCACGACCGGCGGGTCGTTGAGCGGATTGACGGTGATCGTGAACGACTGGCTCGCGCTTGTGTTGACGCCGCCGTTCAGTGTGCCGCCGTCGTCGACCAGCGTCACTACGATCGTTGCAGTGCCGTTTTGATTCGCCGCAGGCGTGTACGTCAACACACCACTGGACGAGATCGCAGGACCCGCAGAGAACAAACCGGGATTCGTGTTGTTCGTGATGATGAACGCGACTGTTTGGCCCGATTCTCCGGGACCTGCGCTGATTGCGGTTGCCCACGGATTAACCGTTTGCGCACCGGCATCTTCATTCACTGTTTGGCTCGGGCCAGCGGTGAAGCTCGGCGCGTCGTTTACGCCTGTCACAGTGATCGTGAAGTTCTGCGAAGCGCTGGCGTTGACGTTTGGCGCAGTGCCTAAGCCGCTGTCTTGCAGAATCACGGAGACGGTCGCGGAGCCAAACGCGTTCGGAGCCGGCGTGTAGGTCAAGGTGCCGTTTGCCGCAATCGCGGGCTGCGCCGAGAACAGCGCGTTGTTGTTGTTCGTCACGAGGAACGTGAGCGTTTGCCCGGATTCGTCCGCCGGACCAGGCGAGGCGTTATTGATAAAGCCCGTCACGGATTGCGCCCCGGCGTCTTCGAACACCGTTTGATTCGCGCCGACCGTAAACGTCGGCGCGTCGTTCACGGCGTTCACCGTGATCGTGAACTGTTGGGACGCGCTGGTACTGACGTTTGGCGGCGTGTTTGAACCGTTATCGGAGAGCGTGATCGTAATCGTTGCGCTGCCGTTCGCGTTCGCCGCAGGGGTGTAGGTCAGCACGCCAGTCGCCGAAATCGCGGGACCCGCACTGAACAAGCCGGTGTTCGAGTTACTCGTAATGTTGAAAGTCAGCGTTTGACCGCCGCCGTCGCCATCGCTAATCGCAGTCGCCCACGGGTTGACGGTTTGCGGACCCGCATCTTCGTTCACGGTCTGGTCAGAGCCTTTGGTGAAGCTCGGTGCGCCGTTGACACCAATCAGGTTGACCGTACTGGTCACGACCGTACTGCCGAGCGCGCCATCGTTGGCGGTCCAGGAAATCGTGCGCGAGCCGGTCGGCGCGTTCGAGCTGGAAGCGTATTTCACCGCGCGCAAGGCATTTCGCCATTCGACCAG
>JAAFJI010000123.1 GCA_013298045.1 Betaproteobacteria bacterium | reverse complement strand
CAAGCTGACCAGCATTTATCGAAATGTGCAGAGCCCGCGCGATTTGCCGCCGATCGAAGTTGATCGCATCACACACTTTTTTGAACACTACAAAGATCTCGAACCTGGCAAGTGGGTAAAAGTGCTCGGTTGGAGTGAGGCCGAAGAGGCAAAACAGGAAATTCGCACCGCGATGGCGCGTTTCGCGCCGGGAAAATAGGCTCGCGTCGAACCAGAGCGGTAACCCATGAGGCAAGTAATAGCTTCCCGCTATATCGCCTCGACGAATATGATTAGCCGCATTTTTCCTGCGAACGTTGGATAGTTAATTAATCTGTTTAAAAAGCCGGTTTCACGCGGCAGAATGTTTAGATGCTGTAGGTGCTTGTCGAGGAGGCGGTCATGCGTGTGCTACTGGTCGAAGATGATCGCGAGTTGGGCAGCGCGGTGTCGGCGAGTCTCACTGGTGAGGGCTACGCGGTCGATTGGCTCACCGATGGCGCAAGTGCAACCACCTCGCTTGCGACAACAACCTACGACCTGGTGTTGCTCGATTTGGGGCTACCGAAGCAAGATGGCCTCTCGGTGTTGCGCGCATTGCGCGCTCGAAGCGACACCCAGCGCTCGGTGCCAGTGCTGATCGCCACCGCAATGGATTCAGTCAAAGATCGCGTCGAGGGGCTCGACGCCGGCGCGGACGATTATTTGGTGAAGCCGTTTTCCCTCGAAGAATTGCATGCGCGGGTGCGCGCGCTCATTCGTCGTCGCAATGCGGTGGCGAGCAATTCGATTGTGCACGGCGTGCTCGCCTTCGATCTGCAGTCGCGACAGGCAAGCGTGGATGGGGTCGCGCTTGAGCTCTCGGCGCGGGAGGCTGCGATCCTCGAAGTGCTTCTGTTGCGCTCCGGGCGCGCGGTGAGCAAAGAGCAGCTGCTCGATAGCCTTTTTGCCTGGGATCGCGACATTACCTTGAACGCGATCGAGGTCTACGTGCATCGATTGCGCAAGAAGCTCGAACCTGCGCAGATTGTGGTGCGAACGTTTCGCGGGTTGGGCTACTGCATCGAAAAAGCCGAGCCGGTTCGGTCATGAATTTCGCCGCGCGGCTGCTTGAGTGGCTACTCGCGCCGTTGCTTTTTTTGTGGCTCATTAGCCTCGGCATCACTTTCTTTGCAGCCCGCGAAAGTGTGGACACTGCGCTCGACGATCAGCTCAATCTCGCCGCCTACGTGTTGCACCAGGAATGGGTCGATGCCGAACGCGCTTCCTCGTCAGGCACGCCACCGACTGCTTTCCCCTCGCAGACCTTGAGGCGCTTGCTCACCAGTGATCCGGATCATCCGATTCGTTATTTGATTGTTGACCACAAATCGAAGCCGCTCGCAGGTGACGAGGACCTCGCTGCGCTGTTGCGAAAAAGCGAGGGCGACAACTACGCCGTTTTCACCCTCGCCGCGCGCACCGTCAACGGTAGCAACACCGTGCTCGACGAAGAGTTTGTTCGAGTCGTGCGCTACCAAATCGGTGCAGCCGGTACCGACGCGCGAATGGTCGTATCGCAATCCAGGGCGCGGCAAAGCGCGCTGTTGCGCGCGATATTGCTCTACATCGCGATTCCGCAATCGGCGGTGCTCCTGATTGCGGTGTTCCTCGCGTGGTACGGGCTGGCGTACGTTGTGCGACCGATGAAGTCGCTCAAGCAGCACTTGGACGCCCGCGGTGGCGACGATCTGCGTGCGCTTCCGCTTCAGCTCGCACCGACCGAAATCGAGCCCTTGGTGCAGTCGATCAATGGCTTGATGGCGCGACTCTCGCACTCGCACGCGGCGCAGCGCCGATTTATCGCAAACGCCGCTCACCAGTTGCGAACGCCGATTGCGGCGTTGCGCGCACATACCGAGCTTCTCGCGAAAACCACCAACCCCGCCGGACGCGACAACACGATCGAACAGCTCCTCGCAACCAGTGCGCGAGCGGGGCGCCTCGCCAATCAGTTGCTCTCGCTCGCGCGCGCGGAGAGTTTCGGCACGACCGGTCAACTCGGTCAGGTCGAGTTAAACGCACTTTGTCGAAGTGTGGCGCAAGAAGTGTTACCGCTCGCGCTCGCCAGAAACATCGATCTGAGCTTCGAGGCGTCGGACGCGCCGGTCGTCGTCCCGGGCGATGCAACCTTGCTTGAAGAACTGGTGCATAACCTGATCGACAACGCGCTTAAGTACACCCCGCGCGGACGCAGCGTGCAGCTTTCGGTGAGGGTGCAGCCCATCGAGATCATCGTCGAAGATTCGGGGCCGGGCATTTCCGCCTCGGAGCGCGAGCGAGTGTTCGCGCCGTTTGCTCGCATCGCACGCTTCGATGACGGAAGCGATCATGCCATCGGCGGCACCGGTCTTGGTCTTGCCATTGTCGAGGAGGTCGCGCGGGCGCACGGAGCCGAAGTGCGGATCCAGGATTCGCCGCTCGGCGGCGCCGCGTTTGTGGTGCGCTTTGCCCGGATGGAAAATTCGTCACGCTAGCGCACGCGTGTCAGTCGGACGCCGCTGTTCTACGCTGCGACCGACATCTCGAAGCGCAGTTTGATTCCAATCAATTCGATCACGTCGCCCGAGGCAAGCGGGCGTGACTGAATGATTGCGTCGCCGTTGATGTAGGGTGGCGACGCCCCTTCTTGAAAGTTGATACACCATAGATCGTCGCCCATTCGCTCGATCGCGATGACCTGACGCCCCTCTTTGCCGAGCGTGACGGTTGGCTTGTCGAGCGGGAAGCGTTTGCCGGTGTTTGCACCCGAAAGAACGAGCACACTCGCGGAAAAACCAACTTTCTTCGCTGATGCCCCAAAGGAAGGTGGCTCTACGCCAATTTCAAGTGTAGATTCTTTTGCTTTGAATGCCGCCAGAACTGCTTTTTCCTGGGGCATCGCCAGAGGATCTGTAACCACCCGCTCCGCTTGCGCGCCGGGTTCGGAGTACGGCGTGTCCGGTTCGGGTTGTGCATAGCGCGAGGCGCTGTCGAGTTCCGCGAAGTACATCAGGCGCTCGCGTCCGATTTCAATTTGATCGCCGTGACGCAGCGTGTGCCGCTCGATCGGGCGACCGTTGACGCGGGTGCCGTTGGTGCTATCCAAGTCTTCGAGCGTGGCCACCGACTCGTTGATACGAATCAATGCATGCTCGGCGCTGATGCCCGGATGTTTGATGCGAATGTCCGATCGACCGCCGCGCCCGATTACATTTTGCTCGGCGGCGAGCGGGAATTCGACGATCGTGTTGTCGGGCTGTAACCAGAAGAGTTTGGCCATGATGCGTCAATCTGCGCGCGAGTTATTTGCTAGTCGAGCCGGGTGGCTTGGCAAGAAACTTCTGCCACCACTGACCGTCTTCAATCGGAACACCCACGCGCACCAGAATCACCGAAATGTTGTCACGACCACCTGCGGCGTTGGCCGCATCGACCAGGCGCTTCACTGTCGTGTCGAGGTTGTCCGCGCGTTCGAGTTCGGTCTGCATGACATTGTGCTCCACCATGTCGGAGAGACCGTCCGAGCAGAGCAGGTAGATGTCGCCTGGCCGGGTTCGGAATTCCTGTGTGTCGGCTTGTGCCAGCGCATCGATACCGAGGGCACGCGTGATGAGATTTTTTTGCGGCGATGCGTTGGCCTGATCTTCGGTGAGAATGCCTTTCTCGATTTGCTCCTGCACCAGCGAGTGGTCGCGTGTGAGCTGCTCGAACACGCCGTCGCGCCATCGATAGCAGCGCGAATCGCCGACGTGCGCAATGCCGACCCGCCCGTCGTAGAAACAAGCGGCAACGATTGTGGTGCCCATCCCGTCGAGTTCCTCGCGTTCCCGCGAAACACTGCAAATACGGTTGTTCGCCTTTTCAATCGCGCTGCGCAGCCGACGCATCGCAATCGATGTGCCGGTTTCTGGGTCGATCCGCGCGATGTCCTTCTCGGTAAGCTTGCTTTCGGCGATCTCGTTTGAGACCACGTCGATGGCAATTTTGCTTGCCACTTCGCCTGCCTGATAGCCGCCCATCCCGTCGGCCAGCGCCACGAGCTGAAGCGGCTCGTTGATCGCGATCGAGTCCTCATTGTGAGCGCGGGTCCGACCGACATCGCTTTTTCCCGCATACGCCCACCCCTCGCCAGGTTTGAGCACCTTCGTCTTGGTCGCCGCCTTTTGCTTGATCAATCCCATTCGGCAAATGTACTAGGAAAACAAGCTGGGCTCACGCGATTCTCATGCCCTGCCAGCGCTGCACAATCGGTCACCCGCTGTGCGTCGCGGCGTCGACAAGCGTGGGCTGCAACACCGCGATCAGCGCTTGTGGATCGAGACAGACCAAGAATCCGCGTTTGCCGCCGTTGATGTAGATACTGTCCAGCAAGAGGATCGAGCGCTCGATACAGATCGGCAGCGCTTTACGTGTACCGAACGGCGAGGTGCCACCGACCATGTAGCCTGTATGTCGCATCGCAACATCCGGCGCACAGGGCGTGATCGTTTTTACGCCAATCGCGCGTGCGAGGTTCTTGGTGGACACGTCACGATCACCATGTTGGAGGCAGATCAACGGCTTCTTGCGATCGTCTTCGAGGACGATGGTCTTCACGACACAGTGTTCATCGACCGCCAAGCACTCGGCGGAATGCCTGGTGCCGCCGTGTTCGATGTAGTCGTAGAGATGCGGGGTGAAGGCGACGTTTCGTTCGCGCAGTGCCCTGATTGCCGGAGTGATGGGGTGGTCGGAGGTTGAGCTCATCTTTAAGGCGAGCACCTGAAATGATCGCCGCGTTCGCTAGCTCACTTGCAATTTGAATGGAGCGCAGGCGCTCGGACGTCAATTGCAGTCACAACACGCTTCTTGACGTCGCTCGCGCGTTCGCAACTCGAATAAGGTTGCTACTTTTGGCTTGATTTCGTTGACCCAATCGGAATTCAAATACCCCTCGGACATTTGAATTCCGATTGGTGCCGAGGGCGGGACTCGAACCCGCACGATGTCACCAACGGCGGATTTTGAATCCGCTCGTCTACCAATTCCGCCACCCCGGCAAGAGTGAACCCAAAATTATAGCGGACTGAAACATCGTATGGATTTGAAATCAACGAGTACAACAGCCTCGACCGCGAGTAGCGTTCCAACAAATCGCAACCGGGGCGCTCCTTACACACTACGCGATGCCTCGATTGCCCTCGGCGTTAAGAATGCGCGGCTGATTGAGGCGCCGCGCAGTCACGCGCTTTTTCGATTTGAGCCAGGTCTCAACAACGTCCCACACTGGCTCGGTTTTCGCATCTCTCGCAGCTTCCGAAACCGGCGCCCAACCCGCGACTTTGTACGTCTTCGCAGCTTCAATCGGCTTGCCGCCGAGCCGCATCTCGGTGATGCGCTTGCCTTGCGCTGCAAGAGGATCGATCGTGTATTGCAAGCCGCCGACTCGCACCATATCGCCACCTTGTTGGTAGTACGGATCGGGGTTGAAGAGGTTGTCGGCGACATCCTCGAGCACGGTTTTGATCATCTCGCCACTCATCTCGTTGACGGTCGTGTACGAATACGTCGTTGCGGTTTGATCCATCACGTGTTCGCGCGTGATCGGCTGGTTCGAGAGAAGCGACGTACCCCAACGGAAGCCCGGCGAGAACGCGATCTCGCATTGCTTGACTTCCATCAGCGCATCGAGAATCAATTGATCGAAGGTGCCGTTGAAATTGCCGCGGCGATAAAGCATTGCGTCCGTGCGTGCGAGCACTTCGCCCAACTTCGCTTCGTGCGGCGCGCGAACCTTTGCGATGAGTTCGCTCATCGACTTGTCGGCTTCGAGCAGATTCGAAAACACCGGCAAGAGCTTGTAGCGGAAGTCGGCGATCTTGCCTTCTTTCACATCGAAGTCGAGCACGCCTAGAAATTTGCTGTTTGAACCTGCGTTAGTTACGAGCGTTGTACCGCCTGAGTTCTTGACGGGAATCGCACCGGGCACGCCATCATGCGTGTGTCCACCGAGAATCGCGTCTAGCCCGCGCACGCGCGAGGCGAGTTTCAGATCGACATCCATGCCGTTGTGCGAAAGCAGCAAGACGACTTGCGCACCTTTGCTGCGCACTTCGTCGATTGTCTTTTGCATATCGCTTTCGCGAATACCAAAACTCCATTCGGGCGTGAAGTATCGCGGGTTCGCAATTGGTGTGTATGGAAAGGCTTGCCCGATAATCGCAATCGGCACGCCGTTCATTTCGCGCATCGTGTACGGCTTGAAAACCAAATCTTCGAAGTCGGTCGTCTTTACGTTTTGCGCGACGAAATCGACCTTGCCTTTGAAATCCTTCTCGACAATTTCTTGCACGCGCTTCGCCCCGAGCGTGAATTCCCAATGCGCCGTCATCACATCGACGCCGAGCGCTAAACAGGCATCGACCATGTCTTGACCGTTGGTCCAGAGCGCCGTCGCCGAGCCTTGCCAGGTGTCGCCGCCATCGAGTAGTAGCGCGCCCGGACGCGATGCTCTCATTTGCTTCACGAGCGTTGCGAGATGCGCGAAGCCGCCGACTTTGCCGTAGGTTTTCGCCGCCGCTTCGAAATCGAGGAACGTGAAGGCGTGTGCTTCACGCGAACCGCGAGTGACGCCAAATTCGCGCAACAAATGCTCACCGACCAAATGTGGCGCTTTGTTGAGCGCGCTGCCGAAGCCCAAGTTCACATTCGGCTCGCGAAAGTAAATTGGTCTCAACTGCGCGTGGCAATCGGTCATGTGCAAGAAATGCACGTTGCCGAAGCGCGGCAAATCGTACATGCGATTCGGATTCGTCGCAGCGAGCAAGTCGCGCGAATCGAGTGTGGCGCCCGATGCGGCGGCGATGGCGAGGAGGTTTAGAAATTCACGGCGCTGCATAGTGGGTTTCTTTTGGAGTCTGATTTGTACAAAATAACACCGAAATTTCGGCTAAAATTTGGCAATGGACACACTATTGACAAATCGCAGTATCGGAATTTCGGATCTTCGCGCAGCACCCGCGTTGGCATTCGAGCAAGCGAGAGATTCCGCCGTAGTCGTGTTGAATCACAATCGACCTGCTGGTTATATTTTGTCGCCAGAGTTGATGGAATCGATTCTTGATCAACTCGCGGACCGCGTAATCGCTTCCAAATCTTCGGCACGATTGAAGTCTGTAAGTTCGGCGCGGCGGGTTTCCCTGGATGAGTTATGAGCTGGCGATCCATCCGCTTGCTGAAAGTGAATGGAAAAAACTTGATGAAAGTGTTCGCAAACGATTCAAGCAAAAGCTTGCGAAAGAACGCTTGATTACGCCGCGCATTGCAAAAGATGCGCTGCACGGCGCAGCTGATTGCTACAAAATCAAGATCACAACGCCGCAGTATCGACTCGCGTATCACGTCAATGACAAAAAACGCATCGTCACGATCATGGCGGTGAGCACGCGCGACGAGGTGTATGAGTTGCTTGCGAAGCGCGCGTAACGTTCACTTGT
This sequence comes from Betaproteobacteria bacterium, assembly GCA_013298045.1. GTDB lineage: Bacteria > Pseudomonadota > Gammaproteobacteria > Burkholderiales > Casimicrobiaceae > Casimicrobium. The sequence continues at coordinate 3,421 of JAAFJI010000123.1, read as the reverse complement.
TTACTGGACTTTCAGGATCAAGCAGAAGCGCCATCACGTCCTTCATTTGCGCTTCGGTCAAGATGCCTGCATCGCCGAATCGTGGCATGTTGGCGCAAGCATTGAACGCATGCGAATTCCAGATGCGCGCCCACGTGTATTTCAAAATCGGCTCTGAGCCGCCGCGAAGCTTGCCGTAATTCCAGAGTGTGGGCCCGATGTTGCCGTGTGAAATCTCGGCTTTATCGATTTGATGACAGGCGTAGCAATTGCCACCAGCAACCGTGTTCGCGGCATCACTGAATTGCAAACCGCGACCGCTTTGCGCAATCGATTCGCCGCGTTTCCAGTCTCCGAGATATTTGTTGTCTGCAGGATACTTCACGCCTGCCAGCGCCTTCGCCTGTAGCGATTCGCGCACTTTCGGATCGAGGTCTTTGCCGATCTCTGCGGCGATTGAGCACGCGCGTTGCAATTCGCTTTGATCGAGACGATCGATCTTCGCTGTCGCCGTTTCTTTGAAAGAGGATTTGAGCGCCTCAACGATTTCGGTATCAGTCGGCGCTTTCGGCCCGGTCGCAACAGTTGCACAGCTCGCGATCACAATCGTTGCGCAGAGCACGAAGAGAATTTTTGTTTTCATGGTTGCGCCCCTATCGCTTAATTGCCGGTGAATCCATCGTGCCGCCTTGTGCCTTCACACCCATGTAGGTGATGAGATCGACGGAGGCTTGCGAAAGAAACGCGAGTTCGGGAAAACGTTGCTGGCGGAAACAATCGTAGAGCCGCCATTGCATGGTGCGCATCGCGCCTTGACTCACGCGATAAGCGGGCCACGTGGTGAATGCGCGCTGCGCGTTGTCAGGTTTTTGAAAATTCGGCAGGTCTTGCAAACGAATACGCTGACCATCGACGCCGTGACATGTGGAGCACGCAAAATCGTACGGACCACCTTTGTAGAAGAACATTTTCTCGCCGCGCAGATACGATTCCTTTTCTTTCGGATGTCCTTGTGGCAGAGCAACCTTCACGCCGCGCGAGAGACCGACGACGTAAGCGGTCAACGCTTCGTGATCGGTTTGGCGCTCGCCTTGCGTGAGCGAATAGGGACGTCTCGTAAGCTCCTCGCGCGTGAAGCCTTGCAAACTCATTTGACAATGCACGATGCGAGACTCCGCATCCATAACGCGATCGACATCGGCGAAGTAGCGCGGCAATTGCGCGTACGCGCCTTCGATTTTACCTGCGCCGATACCAAGATCGCATTGTTCGAGCGAGACGTTTTTCGGACCGCGCTTTTGTTTCCAAAGCCCTTCGCCTCGCATTTCAAGCAGCTCGGCGGGATTACCGTCCGCGAGCAATTGCCGATAGCGCTCGATTTCTTTTTGCGCGTCTTGTTGTGCGGCGAGTGGCAGCGCGCAAAGTGCCAGCGCTGCGGCGATGAATCGTTTCATGTCCCCTCCTTACTAATTCGTGCGTCGAGTGGTAGGAGCGTCCTCGCGAAGGCGGGGATTGCTCGCGATCGCGCGATGCATAGTCACGGCGCTTTATCGCGAGCAATCCCCGCCTTCGCGAGGACGCTCCTACAACCTGAATCTACGCAATCGCGGTCTCATCAGTTCGCTTGTCGCCCTTGTTATCCGTCCATGTGATGACGACCTTGTCACCCTTCGCGCCACCCTTGAAACTGAAGTTCATCACCGGGTTTTGCGAAACGGCCGGGCCGAAGTACGCGTTGAGTACGTTCTTGCCGTTGTGCGTTGCACTCACGTTTTGAATGAAGTGTGCGGGAATCGTGGCACCGGCTGCGTCTTTGCGTTGCCCGGTTTCCATCACGTGCGCCATCAACACGCGAACCTCCGTCGTGTCGCCTTTGAGAGTCGCGCGAATGCGCATTGGATCTGCCATGATTAACCTCCACACCCGCCAAGCGTGACCTTGACTTCTTTTGTTGCAACGTAATATTTTCCGCCCGCTTTCACGACTGCGTGCACATTAGAACTTTGCCCCATCTTCACGCGTGTGCCCACGTTCGCTTCGGTGCCCGCGAGTATGTCGAATTGTGCGGCGAGGCTGTTTGGGTTTTTCTCCACCAAAATCGCAATCGATTCGGTGTTCGCGAGTTTGCTCGCAACCGCAATCGGGACGACCGCACCGTTCTCCGCAATGTCGGGTGCGGTGATCGCGATATCGCCCGATTTCTCGGCACTCGAACCGCCCATCGCTTTGACGACGTCGTTCAAATTCTTTGCGTCAAACGCGCCCTTGTTCCATTGCGCAAATGCGGCTTGCGGCAATACGCCTGCGCTTATCGCAGCGGCGATCACCGCAAGCGATCCGCCTGTTTTGAGAGCTTCTCTTCGTTTCATCCGAGGGTTCCTCCAGAAATAGTTCGTTAACGTGATTTTAGGTCTGCCGCCGACAGGAAAAGGGGGTATTTACCTATATCGAAATGCGTTTTCCTTATTTGAAATCGCCTTTCGCGATCCATTCCGCCATTGCGCGAATATCGGCGTCCGGAACATGCGCTTGCGCGGGCATCGGAATCGAGCCCCAAACGCCGCTTCCCCCTGCCTTGATCTTTCCGGCGAGCAGGGCGACCGTGTCCTTCGCTTCTTTGTACTTTTTATGAATGTCGGTCAACGACGGCCCAACTAGTTTGTTCGCGATGCCGTGGCAGGCCATGCAGGCATGTTGCTGCGCAAGTTTGGCGGCGTCAGGCGTTGCCGGTTTTGCGACGAGCGCCACGGACGTGCTCGCGCGTGCGGACGAGGCGACGAACGCGGTAGGCGCAGGCTTGGTCGTATCCGCGCCGCGCAATCCGCCAATCAAGCGCATTTGCTCTGCGAGATTGCCGTGCGCGTTACGCGCGTAGTCGGGCAGGCGGCTCGTGATTTTTACGTTCGGATCGCAATTCGAGCGGCAATTGTTTCCCTGAACGTCCGGTCTGTCGGTAACACTCCACATCCCGTGCTCGCGCGTTTTGCCGTTGCGGTTTGGTAACGTCGTTTGTACCTCGCGAATGTTTTTGTCCGAGAGCACGAAATCGGCAGGCACGATATCGCCGAGATGCAGAATGTATGCAGTGACCGCGTAAACATCCTCGGTCGAAAGCGTCTTCGGAGCGTTCCAAGGCATCGCGCGATTGATGTAGTCCCACAAGGTTGAGAGCTGCGAGAGTTTCATGAGCGTCGTGCGTTGCGGCACGGTTTCACCCCGAAGTGAAGCGACCTGTCCGCGCTTCATGTCATCCTTCGTCGTGTGGCCAACGATGGGCGTGAACACTTCGTTTGATTCGCCAAACGCCCCGTGACAGCTCTCACACTGTGCCTGCCAGACTTCTTCGCCGCGCTTCACGCTGCCGCTGCCTTGCGGCAAGCCTTTGAAATCGGGGCGCACGTCGATGTCCCAGGCTTTGATTTCGGCGGGGGTGGCGGCGCGG
>JAAFJI010000122.1 GCA_013298045.1 Betaproteobacteria bacterium | reverse complement strand
TGACGATCTCGCGCTCAACGCCGAGCAGGTTGCGGGCGTTCGCGCGGACCGCGAACTTCCGGTGGTATGGGCAGTCGCGAAAGGCTCCTTCGTCAACAAGCTGATTCTGGTGCCTGCAGCGCTCGCGCTCGCTGCCTTCGTTCCCGCCGCAATCACTCCGCTCATGATTCTGGGCGGCGCGTTTCTGTGCTACGAAGGCGCAACGAAAGTGTTGAAACGCTTCACGCAAACAAAAGAGAAAGCACGTGACGAGCATCTCGCGCTCATCGAGGCAACGCGCAACGAAGCCGTCGACATGGTTGCATTTGAGAAAGCAAAAATCAAGGGGGCGATTCGCACCGATTTCATCTTGTCGGCAGAGGTGATCGTCATCACCATGGGAACCATGGCAGCCGCAACGCCTTTGTTGACCAAGCTCGCAGTGGTGTCGATCATGGCGCTGGCGATGACGGTTGGCGTATATGGTCTGGTCGCGGGCATCGTGAAGCTGGACGATCTTGGCATCCGCTTGAAAGCGACGGCTTCGACGATAAAACAGGCTTTTGGGCGTGCTCTGCTGCTGTTCGCGCCGCGCTTCATGAAAACGCTCTCCATTGCCGGAACCGTCGCGATGTTCATGGTCGGCGGCGGCATTTTGACCCACAGCTGGGTGGATTTGAGCGCTCGAATTGGCTCGCTCAAAGCCGAGTTCGCTACACAGATCGGCGGATTCGCTTCGCTCTTTCCGATGTTGGTCGATCTGCTCGTTGGCCTCGTGCTCGGAGCGCTGTTGGTGGCGATTGCAAACGCCGTGATGCGCGCATTCCGCTCGACACCAGCTTCGACATAATCGAAGCAACTTTCGCATTTCCCACGACCGTTGTCGCCGACACTACGCGTCACACCATGAACACATTTACCAAAACCGTACTTTTCACCGATCACGACGGCCGCGCGCGCTGGGGCGAGGAAAGTGTTCCCCTCAACGACGGAAAACCGAAAGCGCGCTTGTCTCAGCTCATGGCATCCGGTGGCTATCAGCTGCGCGAGAGCCCCGTCGGATTCCGTAGCGATTTCCACTGCACCGGCAGCCCTCAATGGGTGTTCATCTTGCGCGGACAGATGGAGATTGGTCTGCAAGACGGCAGCTCGCGTGTGTTTTCGCCGGGGGAGCATTTCTACTCTGCGGACGTGCTCCCCGACGGCGCGACGTTCGACTCGACCGTGCATGGACATCGCTCGCGCCAGATTGGCAACGAGCCGCTACAGACTTTGTTTGTGCGCGGCTAGGGGTCCGATGCGCGGCAGTCGCCCGGCGACCGCCAGCGCCTTCGGAACCGGCTTACTTCTTCAATCCCTCGGCCACCAGCGCCGCCTGAACGTGCGGACGCGCACCGACCCGCGCCATGAACGCGGCGACGTTTTTGTACGCACTTAGGTCGAGCTTCACGTAGCCCGCCCAGGTTGTCACCGTGAACAGATAGCCATCGGCCACGGTGAACGTGTCGCCCATCAGGTAGTCGCGACCAGCGAGCTTGCCGTCAACGTAGGCGTATTTCTTATGCAGATTGGCCGCTGCAATTTCTTTGTACGCGTCGGGCGTAGCGGGGTTGAAGAGCGGGGAGTAGCCTTTATGCAATTCGCTGGTGATGAAGTTAAGCCACTCTTGCAACCGTGCGCGCTCGAAGCTGCCGTTGGGGGGCGCGAGTTTAGATGCGGGCGCGAGATCGGCTATGTATTGGACGATGGCCGGACCTTCGCTCAGCCGCTCACCGTTGTCGAGCTCCAATAGCGGAACCGAGCCTTTTGGGTTAATCGTGTAGTAATCGGTGCCGTCGTCGAGTGCGTGCGTCTTGGTGCTCGCTCGAACGAGATCGAACGGGAGTCCCGCTTCGCGCAGCGCGATGTGGGGCGAGAGCGAACATGCGCCATTGCTGTAATAGAGTTTCATAGCCTAATCCGAGAAGTGGTGAAGTGCCATAGTATGCGCCGCGCGACGCCTGAGTTCAACGTCGCACCGCGCACCGCGTCCCTCATAATTTGGGCATGACTGCCGAAACTCAATCCCAATTCGTACGCCATCGCTGTCCGGTTGCAGGCGAAATCGATTTGCATGTGAAAGTCTGCGGCCCCGAGGACGCGCCAGCGCTGCTTTTTGTCCACGGTTTTCCGGAATTTTGGTACGCCTGGAACGCGCAGCTCGCCGAGTTTTCCCGCGACTATCGCTGCTACGCCCTCGACATGCGTGGCTTCAACCTGTCGTCACAACCGATACCGGTCGAAGCTTACAAAGCGAATCTTTTGCTCGACGATTTGCGCGCGGTGATCGCGCACATTGGCGGCGCGGTTCACGCGGTAATCGCCCATGATTGGGGCGGTGCAATCGGCTGGAGCCTCGCCGCACAGTCGCCCGAGTTGATGCAGAAATTTGTCGTTGCCAACTCGCCGCATTCGATGTGTTTTGCACACGCGCTTGCCCACGACCCGGCGCAAATTGCCGCGAGCGAATACATGAACTGGCTGCGCGCCAACGGCTCCGAGGCGGTGCTCGCCGAGAATAATTTCGCGCGGCTTGTTGCGATGGCCTCGCTCGTCACCGAAGAGCAAATCGCGCACTACCGCGCCTGTTGGTCGCGCGGCTTGACCGGCGGCGTGAATTACTACCGCGCCTCGCCGCTGCATCCGGATACCGACGCGACACGCGGCACCGCGATCAAGGTGCTCGCTGCGCTGAAGCCAGAGATGTTTCGAGTGCAAATTCCCACGCAGATCGTCTGGGGAACCGGCGACATCGCGCTGCACCCGGTACTGCTCGAAGGCATCGAAGCTCACGTACCGAATGTTCGTATCGACCGCATCGACGGCGCGACGCATTGGTTGTTGCGCGAAAATCCGGTGGAAGTGAATGCCTTGATTCGAGCGTTTCTCGCCGAATAATGCATCGTGACATCAACAAAACAAATATTCAGCACTTTGCCCTATTAAATAATGGGTTCGCGCATTATTTATTGAATGTAAACTCACGATAATTTATAGTTTATTCCCATGTTTTATGGGGCAACGATAGAGAAAGCTAAAATAAACCATGCAACCTGTCGTCCTTAACGTCGAAACGCTTGCCGAACGTATCGGTCAGGAAATCGCGACCTCGGAATGGCTAACCGTGACGCAGTCGCGCATCGATCAATTCGCCGAGGCAACCAACGACCATCAATGGATTCACGTCGATGCCGAACGGTGCGCACGCGAATCGCCGTTCAAAACGACGATCGCGCACGGCTTCCTCACGCTCTCGCTCATCGCCGGCTTCATGGCGCGAACCGTGAGCTTCAGCGGCGTGAAAATGGGAATCAACTACGGCACGAACCGTGTGCGCTTCATCTCGCCGGTCAAGGTGAACTCAAATCTGCGCGCGAAAATCAAACTGCTCGCCTGCGAACCATTCAGCGGCGGCCTGCAAACCGTATTCGAAGTCACAGTCGAAATCGAGGATCAATCGAAGCCCGCCTGCGTGGCCGAGCTCGTCACGCGGACGTATCTGTAGGAGCCGGACACGACCGTTGTCGTTAAGCGTCGTTAGAACGTGGGCTCGCGTCGCGTGCGTGTCAGCCGCCGATTCGCTTTGGTTTGTAGAGATCGGCTTTCACCCGGATCGTCCCGCCGACAGCAGCGCGCATCCGCTTCGCGCCTTCGTTCCCACCGGTACGGATTAGCCACATGAGCGAGCCGCCCTTCACGGGAAGGATCAAAGGCACGCTGCCGACGCTTTGCGAGAGCGAGGCGTGCTCAACGACCGAGGTTCTTGGTTCCCCGACGACTGCCAGAAATCGCTCATTGCGATTGTCCTCGTTCACGAAGACAGTACTCGAGACCATACCTTCGCCCATCCCTGTTCGGTAGACGAAGTCCTGCGCTCTAGATTGGCGCGATACACTGAAGTCAGCGTTCAGTAATAGATAACGCGGGTAAAAGATCGCAGGGTCGGCAGCTCCGCCAAACATCATGCTCGCGAGATCGATCGAATACGGTTCACTCCAAATCGGCAGCGTGAATAGCGCGACAAATGTTCGCTCACCCCCTAACTCAACAACTATTGCTGGTGCGTCGTTCCGTTCGATACCGACTCGATGCACGAGTGGCGCGTCAAAAGGCAAGGGCATCGCAGGTATCTCGTTGAAACCGGTCGCGATACGAGCTTGGTCTAGACGAGCCCCTTGACTGGCAGCGATCTGCGTGCCGGTTGTGACGCAGCCAACGAGCGTCGCAATCAGCGCCGCCATGCAGACGCGCACTGCCGCACGAAATGCGGATAGCGCGTTCATTTTTGCGTCGTCTCTTTGCCCTCGGCGCGAGGTTGCGCCGTCGAAGCCGGCGACAGCCCCTCATGAGTCATATCATCGACGATGCGGCGAACCAGGAGCGGAACGCCCTCGGCAACGCCGGCAAGCGTGACCTTGGTGTCTCGCTTCAGTGCGTCCATGTTTGCGAAGCGATACTTGGAGTCCGAGGCAATGACGATCGGCTCGAGTTTGCCGGTTCGAAACGAGTAACCATAGAAGAAATCTTCGCGATACAGTAAGGCCTGATCGCCGGAAGAGACGAGCCTCACCGTCAATCCGATACTAGGCAAGTAGTCGGCAGTCGGCGAATTCGCAACATACAGTGGGTCGCGCGTTTGTACGTCGAGCCAGGCATCGGTGGCCAGCGAATCCTTTATCGACGCGTTGTCGCGCAACGACTTGTAGTCTTTGATGAGCGCCATTTTCTCGCGATCAAATTTCGCCCTACGGACTGCGTAGCCCGCTTTCACAAATTCCGATTCAAGTTGCTCGGTCAACGACTGAGTAAGGGACCATCCAAGCGGCTTCATGGATTCATCGAGTGACTTTGACTTCGACTGCATTTCGATGGCGTAGGCGGTTGCGCCAATAAGACCAAAACTGAGACCCGGATGATTTTGTACAAGCACGCCGAAGCCTTCCGAAGGCGTTGGCTCGATGAGCGTAATCGATTTGATGGACTTGTTTGCGTTCTTATTGAAAGCTTGCTTTTCAATGGTCGCGCAGCCGACCGCCAGTAGAAGGATCAATGAACACGAAACTAGCCGCAGACGCTTAAACATGAGTGAATTTTCCCAAGAGTTCGCATAATGCTTGTTCAATCGACGGATTGAACTCGACAGCCATAAATTTATTCGCAACGCGTCTGTCTATCAACGAACATCAATCGTGGCTGCGAACAATTTGGTGGCGCTGTTGTTTTGCAAACCTATCCGCGCTGGCGCGAGTCGGCATCGGGCGACGAGTACGCCCAGTCGGCACTTGAGCGAAACACCTCTCTTCTGCGCGCCGATGGACGGTCTCCACCACAACCGGGACAAGGTCACAGTCGAAATCGAGGATCAGTCGAAGCCCGCGTGCGTGGCCGAGCTCGTCACGCGGACGTATGTGTGAGCTGAAGAAAACTGGGGAAACGTCGCGGCGGCGAGTCGACGCGGCGGCACGATTCCGATTGCGAACCGATTCCTCGCGCGCTACGGAACCAGCATCAACTTAAACGGGATTTGCACGCTAGCTTCTCTCACGTCCGGCGCAAACACGCAGCGCTCGGCACGCAGCGCCTGGCTAAAGACCGCGACGATTTCGTAGCGCAATTCTTCGGCAGACAAATTGAGCGCTCGCATGCCACGCACCTTACCCGTCGCATCGATCAACACCTCTAGCGATCCAGAGACCGAATCAATCTTCGCTCGATTCATCGCGGCAACTGGTGGCGCTTCCGGTCGGCAGAAATCCGGAAGCGACTTGACCGCGGGCTCTGGCGTCGACCTTGATGCCTGCGCTCGACGAAGCTGCGGCATGTAGATCGAGGCGTCCGCACGTTCGTACCAAAACCGCGCCTTCGTCAGATCTTTCGTTGTGCCAACTCCGGTTGCATACATACGAGCCGTGTTCTGCTCGCCTGCGGGCGAACCGCGCTCGGCTGCCATTCGGAAATAATCGAACGCCTTCGCCTCGTCCTTTTGCACACCTTCACCACGGCTGAAGCAAGTTGCCAAATCGTTCAACGCATCGGGATGACCGCGCTCTGCCGACAGTGTGAACCAGCGAACCGCAGCTTCGTCGTTCCTGGCGATACCGCGTCCATGTTTGTTTACAAGCCCCATCAGGTATTGCGCGTCTTTGTCACCGCTTTCAGCGATCGGGTTCGCGAGTTCAATCGCGCGTCCGTAATCCTTCGAAAGATACGCACGCCAGGCCTCTTTGGAATCGGCGCTCGCTAGGGAGATCGTCGCGAGCGCGAGCACGATGCCGCCCCACTTCAGGAGAGATCGCTTTATCGTAAACATCTGTAGAAACTCATGGTGCGTCGCTAGGAATATGACCGGTGATGTACTTTGCGGGTTCGACGATGGGACACGCGCTCGATTGAGTATCTGCGTTTCGGGCGAATCGCTGGTGGCGCTTTCCAGCGCACTCACCCTACCTCTCGACGCGCAAAATCTTCCCGCTATCGGTCAACAAATAAATCCAGCCATCCGATCCTTGGTCAACGTCGCGAATGCGTTCTTTGGCTGAGGCGAAGAGCTCTTCACGCGAGACGACGCCGTCGTTGGTTGCATTGATCGTCATCCGCCACAAACGCTGGCCACCTGCATTGCCGGACAACGCGCCCATAAAAAGCGAGCCTTTCCATTCCGGGAACTTGTCGCCCGTGTAGAACATGATGTTCGACGGCGCGACGGACAACGGTCGCCAATACGTGAGCGGTTGTTCCATGCCCGCCTTCGCGGTGCCGCCTGCCCAAACACAGCTGTCGGCGGGCGTCGTTCCGTACTCACAACCGTAGCTAATCACCGGCCATCCGTAGTTTTTTCCAAGTCGCGCGATGTTGATTTCATCGCCGCCTTGCGGACCATGCTCGCTGACCCAGAGCTCGCCGGTCGCTGGGTGAACTGCTGCGCCTTGGGGGTTGCGGTGACCGTAGCTCCACATTGCAGTTGCAACGCTTGGCAGATTGCCGCTCACACTCGCGTGCGGTGCACCGTCGCGCGTGATGCGCACGACCTTACCGTGATGTTTTGCAATGTCTTGTGACTTGTCGCGTTCGCTCGATGACTGTCGATCGCCAAAGGTCACAAACAACGATTTATCGGGCGCGAACGCGAGTCGCGAACCGAAATGTCCACTCGAATTCACGTATTCGTTCATGCGAAAAATTACGCGACCTTCGACGAGCGCATTGCCCTGCAATTTCGCGCGATACACAGCGGTACCGCGCTTCGAAGAATCGCTAGCAGCATCTTCGCTATACGCCCAATAGATTTGGGCGTTGGTTGCAAAATCCGGATCAATTGCTACGTCCAATAATCCGCCTTGTCCCGAGCTGTTCACCGGCGGAACGCCTGAAAGCGCGGAACCGACCGTCTTGCCATCTGCACTGACGATTCGCATCACGCCCCCCTTCTCGGTGACGATCATGCGACCGTCGGGAAGAAATGCAAGCGCCCACGGCGAGGAGAGGCCAGTAGCAAACGTTGTAAGTTTCGCCGGACCGCTCGCCACTGGCGGAGGCGGTGGTGGCGCGGGTGGTGGGGGAGGCGGCGCGACCGGCGGTGGCGGCGCGACGGCGACGGGCGGCGCGGGCGCTGCCTCTCCGCCGCTGCCGCATGCGGCAAGCACACCTGCGGTGACGAGCGCGAACACAAGCGCACGTGCGGGAATCGAATGCAAACGAGAAATCGAGACGGACATACAACACTCCATCGTTAACGTGAATCGCGCTTAACGCCAAGGGCGCGCAACGCGACTCGTAAATTCACCGGTCGTCCTATCGTAGGAACCCCCTACGATCGCGAAGATCAGGCGGAATATGGTGCGTGGGAACGTACCTTCGCGCGAATCGTTCCGCACAGTACAGCATTCTCGCGCGCAAGCGCGCTCCTACACCAGGGCGCGTTTTTCTCGACGTAGCTGCGCAAGCACCACCGGTCAACCGATCACGCCACCTTCACTTCGTTCACCGATGCAATCCCTATCACCGGTTTTGAGACATCGAAATCTGCTTTGAGCTTCGCTTCTTTCGCTTTCGCCGCTTTGAAGTGACGCTCTTTCACGTGGCCGTAGCCTCGAATCTCTTCCGGGATTTGCGCGAGTTGCACGGCGAGCGCATGATTGTGCGGCGCTAACTTTGCAACGACCTCTTCGATCAACTTGCGGTAATCGACTTTCAGTTGCTGCTCCATGCGACGCTCTTCGGTGTTTTTGAAGATGTCGAGCGCGGTGCCGCGCAAGCCTTTGCGTGATGCGAGGAAGCGAAACGCCTTCATCATCCACGGACCGAATTGCTTCTTGATGAGCTGACCTGTCACTGGATCTTTCTTCGAGAAGAGCGGCGGCGCGAGATGGAAATTCAGCTTGTAATCGCCTTCAAATTCGCGAGAGATACGGGACTCGAATTCGCCGTTCGAATGCAAGCGCGCGACTTCATATTCATCCTTGACCGCGAGCAATTTGAAGTAGTAACGCGCAACGGCTTCGGTGAGTGCTGTCTTGCCCGGGAGTTTCGCGGTTTCAGCTTGACGCACGAACGCCACGAAATCGCTGTAGGTCTTCGCGTATTTCGCGTCTTGATAATCGGTCAAGAACTTCACGCGGCGCTCAATCGACTCTTCAAGCGACTCGCTGAGTTTGAGCGTCGCTGCAACCGCAACTTTTGGTGCAGCAATTTCTTCAACGCGTTTCAAATCAACCGCCGCACGACGTCCCCAAAGGAACGCGTTCTTGTTCATTTCAATCGCGGCACCATTCAGTTCGATTGCGCGCAAAATCGTCGCTTCCATGAGCGGAATCAACCCTTTCTGCCAAGCGTAGCCGAGCACGAACAGATTCGTCGCGATCGAATCGCCCATCAGACGCGTTGCGACTTTCGTTGCGTCAAAGAACGACACGGCATCTGCGCCGCATGCTTCAGCGATCGTGCGCTCCATGCTGCCGAGCGGGAACTTCATGTCCGCGTTGCTGGTGAATCCTGCGGGCATAACGACCGCCGAATTGATGACCGCGCGAGTCACGCCAACCGCCATCTTCGCGAGCGAATCTTCCGCCGTCGTCGTGAGCACGTCGCAGCCGAGCACCAAATTCGCTTCGCCCGCAGCGACACGCGTAGCGTTCAACTGATCTTGCGTCGCCGCGATGCGAATGTGGCTCATCACACTGCCGTTTTTCTGGGCGAGCCCCGACATGTCGAGAATGGTTAAGCCCTTGCCTTCGAGGAAGGCGGCCATACCGAGCACTTGGCCAACGGTCAACACGCCCGTACCGCCGATGCCGGTAGCGAGGATGTTGTACGGCTTGGTGACTTCTGCGATCGTTGGCGTCGGTATGTCGCCGAATTCCACTGCACCCACTTTCGTCGGCTTCTTCAACGCACCGCCTTCAACCGTGACGAAGCTCGGGCAGAACCCGTTCACGCATGAAAAATCTTTGTTGCAACTCGATTGATCGATCGTGCGCTTACGACCGAATTCGGTTTCGAGTGGCATTACGGAGACACAGTTCGATTTCACACCGCAATCGCCGCAACCTTCGCAGACCGCTTCGTTAATCACCACGCGTTTTTGCGGATCGGGGAATTTGCCAATCTTGCGACGACGACGTTTTTCTGCGGCGCAGGTCTGGTCGTACACGATCACTGTCACGCCTTGCTTCTCGCGGAACTCGCGCTGAATCTCATCGAGTTTGCTGCGGTGATGCACGGGCACGCTCGACGGCAACGGCACACCCGAATACTTTTCGGGTTCATCGGTGATGACACAAATCGTTTGCACACCCTCGGCGATCATTTGGTTGACGATCGAGAGCGGCGAGAGCGGCCCGTCGTGCGGTTGCCCACCCGTCATCGCAACGGCATCGTTATAGAGAATCTTGTAAGTGATGTTCACTTTCGCGGCGATCGATTGCCGCACCGCAAGAATGCCGGAGTGGTAATAGGTGCCGTCGCCCAGGTTCGCGAAGATGTGCTTCTCATCCGTGAATGGCGCTTGGCCGACCCAGGGCACGCCCTCGCCGCCCATCTGCGTGAAGGTACTTGCGCGATCCATCCACACGGCCATGTAGTGACAACCGATGCCCGCGACCGCACGCGAACCTTCGGGCACTTTGGTCGACGTGTTGTGCGGACAACCGGAGCAGAAATACGGCGCGCGCGCAATCGGAATATGCGTTTTTGAGAGCGCTTTTTCCTTCTCGTTGATCCACTGCACGCGCTGTTTAACTTTATCGCTCACATAGAACTTAGCGATGCGATCGGCGATCACGCGCGCAATCATCGCGGGTGTCAATTCATACGGCGCGGGCAGCAGCCAATCGCCATGCGGGCGCACCCATTCGCCCTTCGCATCGAACTTGCCAACGATGCGCGGACGCACCGCGTCATTCCAGTTGTAGAGCTGTTCTTTGAGCTGATATTCGAGAACTTGGCGCTTTTCCTCAACGACCAGAATTTCTTCTAAGCCTTCCGCAAAGTGACGTACACCCTCCGGTTCGAGCGGCCACACCATGCCAATTTTGTAAACGCGCAGACCAATCGCTTTCGCGAGATCATCGTCAATACCCAAATCTTCAAGCGCTTGACGCACATCGAGATACGCCTTACCCGCCGCCATGATGCCCAAGCGAGGACGTGGCGAATCAATCACGATTTTGTTCAACTGATTTACACGTGCGTAGTGAATCGCCATGTAAATCTTGTAGTCATGCATGAGCCGCTCTTGCTCAAGCGGCGTGTGCGGCCAGCGAATATTCACGCCACCTTCGGGCAGCGGAAAGTCATCCGGAATGATTGGCTTGATGCGCTCTGGATCGACGATCACGCTCGCAGTGGATTCCACCGTATCGGTGACCGCTTTCATGCCAACGTAGCAACCGCTGTAGCGACTCATTGCGTAGCCATGCACGCCGAGATCAAGATACTCCTGCACGCCCGCTGGATAAAGCGTTGGGATCACGGCGCTGATAAATTCGTGATCGGATTGATGCGGCAAGGTGGATGACTTCGCGCCATGATCGTCACCCGCGATCAAAAGCACGC
>JAAFJI010000121.1 GCA_013298045.1 Betaproteobacteria bacterium | reverse complement strand
CCAGTATTTCTCGATGTCGGTGCTCACCGTCACGCCTTCTGGCGCATAGCTAAAAAGAATCGGGAACAAACTCGGGAAAACCACCAAATAGGCGAACGCCATCCCAGCGAAAAACAGCAACGTCGAAGAGATGATGATTGGCATCGCGAGCTTCTTTTCGTGCTGGTACAAACCGGGTGCGATGAACGCCCACATTTGAAACAACACATATGGCAGCGCCATCAAAAAGCCAAGCAGCAGCGTCACTTTGAGCGGAATAAAGAACACCCCGATCACGTCGGTTGCGATCATCGTGCCGCCTTTCGGTAGTGAGGCGATGAGCGGCGCGGCGACGAACTTGTAGATCGCCGCCGAGCCGGGCCAGATCATGAGCGCGATGCTGATCACGAGCACTGCACCGACCGCTTTCATGAGTCGCGATCGAAGCTCGACCAGATGCGACATGAAGCTGTCTTCTTTCATTTCTCCGGACATGCGTACTGTGCTTTCTGGCTCTCTTATTTAGGGAAATGCTGTGTGACTCGGCAAGCGAGTCGAACTGTGACGCGGCGCGGCAAGCGGCGACGTGAGCAGCTGCCTAGCGAACATCGTCGTGTGAATCGCGGCGAGCTGTCGCCTCGGCAATCGCGGGCGAATGCTGCGCAAACGGCGCTGGCGACTTATTCTGCGAAATCGCCTGCTCCGCAATCGAGGATTCGAGCGCGGCAACCTCGTCGGCAACCGCGCTGTTGCCAGGCGGCGCGACCGTCTTGTTCTTTTCGTAGTCTGTATTGATCTCGTTGAACGTTTGCTCGGCTTTCGACACTTCGGTCTCGACGCTGCGCGCGGTCTCGTTCACCGATGATTCGAACGAACGCGCGGCGTCCTGCGCTTGCTGTTGAAGCTTGCGCAGCTCGTCCATCTGCACCTCGCGATCGATGTCTGATTTCACCTGATTGGCGTAGGCGCGAGCACGTCCGAGCAGATGCCCGGCGGTGCGCGCAACGCGCGGCAGTTTTTCCGGACCGAGCACGACCAACGCCACCACTGCGATGACGCCGAGTTCGCCGAAGGAAAAATCAAACATGTATCGACTCGCGAAGGACGAGATGACGACGCGGCTTTGCCGCCAGGACGACCCAGCTCACGCTGCGAGGACGCAAAGCTTTGCGAATGGGCACGAGCATGCGGTAACCGCGAGACGATGTCATCGTACTGAACAGATGCGGTTGCCCCGCACAAAAAAGTGGTAGATCCAAAACTGCCCTGTAAACAATGCTGACATTGGGAAGCGTTCCGAGCGAACGGCATCTCGTCCTAGCAGCGCAGGCTGCGTCGTCCTAGCGACGTCAGTCGCGCCGTCTTAGCGGCAAAGCCGCGACGTCCTTAGCGCAAAGCGCGCTACACCTTCTCGCGCTTTGCTTCGCCTTCGATCACGTTGGTCGGTGCGGCAGCCGGGGCGGCAGCGTCGCCACTCACCGCTTTTTCGCCGCCCTTGAGTCCGTCTTTGAAATCGGACACTGCGCCACCCAGATCCTTGCCCACGTTTCGCAGCTTCTTGGTGCCAAAAATCAAAACTACCACCAGAAGCACGATTAACCAGTGCCAAATCGAAAACGAACCCATTGCAAACTCCTATCCTAAAAATTCTTGCCGCTATTCTGGCGCAATCATCCGCCCCAAGGGATTGGGACCGCCGAGCACATGCATGTGAAGGTGAAACACATCTTGCCGTCCGACCCGTCCAACGTTGATGATGGTTCGGAAACCATCGGTCGAACCGAGATCGTTTGCCACCTTCGTTGCAACCAGCATCATTTTACCGAGCACCGCCTGATCGAGCTCGGTTGCGTCCGAGAGCTTCGCAATGTGTTTCTTAGGGATTACCAGCACATGCACCGGCGCAGAAGGATGAATATCGTGAAACGCCAGCACGTCATCGTCCTCGAATACTTTCTTCGAGGGAATTTCGCCGCGAATGATTTTGCAGAAGATACAGTCTTTATCGGTGCTCATTTTTTAAGCATTGTAGGAGCGGCCCGGGCCGCGATCTGTTTCTCGGTGTACGCTGGAGTGATAGCGACCGGGGTCGCTGCTACCCATTTCTACGATTTCGCTCTCGACGCCTTCTCGTCGATTCCGGAGACGCCTTCGCGCCGCGCAAGCTCGGCGATCACATCGCCCGCGCCCAGATTGTGCCTTGCCAATACGACGAGCGTGTGAAACCAGAGATCCGCCGCTTCGGCGACCAGTTTCGCTTCGGCGACCCGTTGCGTCTCGGTGACCGAGTGTTTCGCATCGCCGCCGTGGCTTGCGTCTTTCGCAGCCATGATGAATTCAGCGCATTCCTCACCTACTTTTTTGAGCGCCGCATCTTCGCCCTTCGCATGCAATTTCGCGACGTAGGACGCGTTCGGATCGCCGTTCAACCGCGACCGAATCGTCTCCGACAAACGCGTCAAAGTTTCGTCACTCACCGTAAATTTCTTTCTCCGATTTGATCGGCGCGAATTCTGTCACCCAGGCACCGTTTTCGAGTTTGCGGAAGAAACAATGCCGACGCCCGGTGTGGCAAGCGATTCCGCCGATTTGATCCACCGTGAGCAGCACCACGTCGCCGTCGCAGTCGATGCGAACCTCCCGCACGATCTGCAAATGTCCGGAGCTCTCGCCCTTCATCCACGCCGCTTTACGCGAGCGCGAGTAGTAACAGGCCTTGCCGGTTTCAAGCGTGCGCAAAAACGCGTCGCGATCCATCCATGCCACCATCAATATCTCGCGGGTCTGGCTGTCCTGCGCGATCGCAGGCACGAGTCCGTTCGCTTCGAACGCGAGCGCGGCGAGCAGATCGTTGGTTTCCGAAGCAGTCATGATGACATTGTTGCCGGAAATGGCAATGATAGGATTTCAATCAACAGCAATATCAATGATTGCCCATTGAAATATGCATTTCGTTAATATTATTTAACGTATTGTGTCACTGCGATAATCGAGGCAAATCATTTTTCTACAGGGCGATCGTGTGTTTTTCCGTATTCGTGTTCACGCTGGCGCATCGCGACTGGAGAATGGCTAGCGCTCGCCGGGCTGTAGCGCCAGCCGCGCGGCGGAGATGTGGGCGCTGGTTTCGATAAATGTGACTTTCACGTTCGGCAAGCGCTCGCGCATCGTCACCTCAATAATCGGGTGTAGTTTGGCGGCGCGTCCGGCGAGCGCAATCGGTCGAGTACCGAAGCGGTTGATCATCGCAGCCCCCAGGCGTGCAAGCTCGTTGCCGGCCTGACGCAGAATGTCGCGCGAGATGGGATCGGCGTCGGCTGTCTCACCGATTGCAACCGCGAGCGATCCAATCTCGCCGCGCTCACGCGAGTAGAAAAAGCTACGCGAATCGGCCCAGTCGCTGCTGCCGATCCGGGCGAACAGCGCTGCGGCAAGCGGCGAGGCTCGCCAGCTGCCCGGTCGTTCATCTTCCCGCCGCCACACATGGCGCAGCGCCTCGCGCGCCATCCAATAGCCGCCACCACCATCGTCTAGGCCGACACCCCGGCCACCCGCACGCTGAAACGCGCCATCGGCGTCGATGAACGCGGCGATTGAGCCGGTGCCTGAGTAGACGATGTAGCCCTCGCCCGGTTTGAATCGGCCGCGATAGGCAATTTCGATGTCACTCATGATTCGCACCATCGCCACATCGATTGCGAGCGCCTCGGCGATGAGGCGCGCGAGCTCGGGCGAATGACCGTCGACGCCGGTGAATCCGCCGACCACGCGAACGACACGCTCCGAGATGTTTTCGCGCACTGCGTCGCCGACGCGCGCGAGCTCCGAGCGAAGCCGTCGCAGACCCAGTTCATTGTTCAGATGCAGCCCGCTCAGACCCGCAACCTGACCCTCGGCGACGATGCGCTCACGCCCATCGACGAGTGCGAAGCGCGTGGTCGTGCCACCGGCGTCGAGCCCGAGTCCGAGATCCGCCCCGGCGCTCATGGTCGCACCTCGCGCACTGCACGCGCGCTCTCCCGCGCATAGCGGTCCACCAACGACGCGGCGACAGCCGACAGTACCCCGTCTGCGGTCGCGGCGGGAATCGTGGTCTCAACTGCAACGCTCGTACCGCCGACGCCTGCGACAGGCGATGACAGCAGTGGAAGAAACTCAAACTGCCAGCGACTGCCATAGCGGAGATAAAGCGCGAAGCCACGGGGCGCGCTTGCTGTTTGGTCTGAAAAACTTCTTATTTTTAAGCCGCTTTGAATCTGACTTGCGCCTCGTTCAATGTCTATTTCGATTACCTGATCTATCCGGCTTTCTTCTAGACTTGATTGGGCGATGGTATGGAGTGCTGTTGTCGGGTATGCTTTCGCGAGCGTTGCGTTCACATCGCGACGATTTTGCAAGAGCGGTGCGGCGCTGAAATGGATGTGTCCCTGTGCAACGCCAGGCTGCGCGCGAATGAGCGCAATCTGGCGTTCAATCTCCTTCGGCTCCCAACCTCGCGCGGCGTCATTGATCTGGCTCGTATACAGCCCGGGAAAGATGTCGCGCTTGAGTGGATTCTGTCGATGCCAGTAATCAAGCAACACCGCAAACGCTTGCGGCTTTTGTTCGATCGGACAATAGAGCTGCGGTGCGAGGTAATCAAGCCAGCCACGCTCAAGCCAGAGCTCGACGTCTGCGTAGAGTTTGTCGTACTGCGAAAAACCGGCGATCCCTGGCGGGCGGCGATCCGGTCGCCCGATACCAAACGGCGAAATACCGAAGCGCAGCCAAGGCTTCTCGGCTTTCACGCCTCGATACACCCGCTCGACGAAGCGATTCACATTGTCGCGCCGCCAATCTGCGCGCATGAGTTTGCCGCCGCTTGCGACATACGCGCGCCAGGAAGGCTCGTCCGGAAAATCCAGCTCTCGCTCGGGCGTGCGCGTTACAACGCCAGGCACGTTAACCACGCCATTTAGCGCGTTGGCCACCGCGTTTTGCGTGCTCGGCTGCTGAGTCGCCGCCTGCTCCGTCACCGGATAGGGATAGAAATAATCGTCAAAGTGAACACCGTCAATGTCGTAGCGCTTCACCACATCCATGATCACCGCGAACGAGTGATCTTGCGCCGCTATTTCTCCGGGATCGAGCCACAAGAATCCGCCGTAGGACTTCACCGCCTGCGGCAGGCGATTGACAACGTGGTCTTTGGCATTTGCGGATACGGCTTTGGTGTGACGCGCACGATATGGATTGAACCAAGCGTGCAACTCGATGCCACGGGCTTTGGCCTCAGTCACCCAAAACGCAAGGGGATCGTAGCCCGGCGCACGTCCCTGCTCTCCGGTGAGCCATTCGCTCCAAGGCTCAATCGCGGACGGATAGATCGCGTCTGCGCTTGGTCGCACCTGCAACAGCACCGCGTTCATGTTGAGCGCCTGCACGCGATTGAGTAGCGCCGTTGCTTCGGCCTTCTGCTGCGCAACCGACAAACCCGGTTTGCTTGGCCAATCGATATTGGCGACGGTCGCCACCCAGAGCGCACGAAACTCGCGAGCTGCGGGCGGCGGGCAATCGGGCGTGCTCGCGCCCGACGCGCAGGTGCGCTGCGACGCGGTGGTTGTCGAGGTCGTTTCGATCACCGAACACGACGAGGCAAGCATGATCGCAAACAGAGCTGCGCCGGCTCGGCTCAGACAACCCATCAAACCTTGACGAACCATTTCTTTTTCCACATGAACCAGGCGACCGCGAACATCGTGAGCACGAAGCACACGGCGAAGATGAGTGACGCATTCACCGCCGCAATCGGCAGCGCTTTGATCGGCCCATATATCGCGGCTTTAAGCGAAACCGCTCCGCCGGCGTCATTCGCGAATTTCACGGCATTCAAAATCTTCGCGACTAGACTTGAGAGCGCGAATATGAACAGCGCGTTCATCCCGAAAATCGTGAGCGGCAGCAGCCATGCGCGCGCACGCGCGGTCACGCACACATCGGCGCATGCGTCGATCAACCAGTAGAACGCAGCGAATACGACAAGCGCCCAACCGGTCATGAAGACAGCGTACGACACCGTCCAAAGCGGTTTGTTGATCGGCATCAGCACGACGTCAAGCATCGTACCGATCCAAACGCAGAGCAATCCCATCAGCAACATCCACACGGTTTTGTCGGCACGCGAGTATGCGTTCGCGCTTGCTAGCAACCAGCGTCCCGTCAACGCACCGAACAGCAGGCTCGCAACGGCTGGGAGTGTCGAAAACAACCCTTCGGGGTCCCAGGTTTTTGCCGACGCCCAGAGATGCCCCGACAACACGGCGCGATCGATCATCGCACCGAAATCTTTGCCTGCTTCAAGACGAGCCGCAGCTGTAATGCCATCGTCGCCAATGACCGGAACACAGAGCATCGGGATGCTGTAGGTGACGAACAACGCGACAATCGCAGCGACCCACATGCGCCATCCGAAGTAGACAACGAGCGGCGCTGCAATCGCAGTACAGAGCGCGATACGTTGCAGAACGCCGGGCACGCGTAGCGTTTCAAAACTGAAGTTCGGAATGAAATTAAGTGTGAGACCGATCAAAAAAATGATCGCAGCGCGCTTCCATAGCGACACAACGGCTCCGAAGTGTTGATCGTTCGCAATCGGCTTCTTCGCGAGCGAAAACACCATCGAAACGCCGACGATGAACAGGAAAAACGGAAAGATCCAATCGGTAAACGTCCAGCCATTCCATTTCGCATGCAACAACTGGCTGTAAGTGTTGCCCCAATCGCCCGGATTGTTGACCAGCACCATACCCGCGATTGTGAAACCGCGAAACGCGTCTAGCGAAACGAGGCGATCGTTCATGCGGTCGCATCCAATGGTTTCTCTTCCGCCTTCCTGCCAAAGTCCGGATCAATCTTCACGAAGAACGCGATCAGCATCGAGGGAATCGTGCAAATGCAAACCCAGATGAAGAAATTCGTGTAGCCAATCTGCGTTTGAATCCAGCCGCTCACCATGCCAGGCAGCATCATGCCGAGCGCCATGAAACCGGTACAAAGGGCATAGTGGGCCGTCTTGTGCGCGCCGTCGGCGACCATAATCATGAACAACAAGTAAGCCGCGAATCCGAAACCGTAACCCAGCTGCTCGATCGCGATCGCGCTTGCAATCACGTAAATGTTCGAGGGTTGCGTGTATGCGAGAAACACGTAGGCGAGATTCGGCACGTGGATTGCAAGCAGCATCGGCCAGAGCCAAAATTTAAGTCCCTTGCGCGAAATCGCATAGCCACCGGCAATGCCACCAATCGTGAGCGCGAGCACGCCAATCGTTCCATAAACCCAACCGACCTGCGCAGTGGTGAGCGCAAGCCCGCCGACTTCGGACTTATCGAGCAGAAACGGCGAGCCGAGTTTTACAAGCTGCGCTTCGGCCAACCGATAGGTCAACAAGAACGCGAGCACCGTCCAAATGTCGGCGCGCTTGAAGAAAGCGACAAACGTTGCGGCAAAGTCAGCAACAAGATTTCCCTCAACGCGTACGGCAATGTCGCTCGCGGGTTTCGGCAGAATGAAGAAGTGATAAGTGCCGAGTAGCGCAAACATTAAGGCAAGCACAACAAACACAATCTGCCAAGCGAGCACTACGTTGCCAGTCTGCTCGGCAAGTTTGCCCGCCAGCACAACCAGCAAGCCCTGCCCGGCAATGTTCGCCACCCGCCAGAACACGCTGCGCACGCCGACGAACGCCGCCTGCTGATGCTGCGGCAGGCCAAGCATGTAGAAACCGTCGGCGGCAATGTCGTGGGTGGCAGAGGCAAACGCCATCAGCCAAAAAACGGCGAGCGTAATCTGGAAAAAATGGCTGGTTGGCAATGTGAACGCAACGAACGCCAATGCGACGCCCACCACAAATTGCAGCGACACAATCCAGAATCGCTTCGTGCGAAACATATCGACAAGCGGCGACCAGAGTGGCTTGATTACCCACGGCAGATAGAGCCAGCTCGTGTAGAGCGCAATCTCGGTGTTCGAGAGATTTAGGTTCTTGTACATGATGACGGAAAGCGTCATCACAACCACGTACGGAATGCCTTGCCCGAAGTAGAGCGTTGGGATCCAGGCCCACGGACTGCGTTGCGTTGAACTCATGCGGATATCCGGTTTTGCGTCGCGCGGACATTTCCGCGACTGGACGACCACCTGGGGTCGATTCGGTTTGTAGGCGACCACCTGGGCTCGCTTCCGGGAAGTGCCCGCCAATCGATGATCACTCGTACGCGGTCGAGCGCGTCCAGGCGCGCACCCACATCAGGGCACGCGCTTGTATCGACGTTCGTACCCACACGCGACGCGACTTTCTTCGCACCCATCTCAAGCCTCCGCGAGCGCGCGCCGAACGCTGCCATCGAAGCGTGCGAGAAGCGCGCGCGCCGATTTCGCATCGACGGCGCGGCGGATCATCACGATTGCGGTCTTCACGTGATAGTCAGATTCTTCAAGCGCTTGCCTGGCGACGCGCTCATCGACGGCTGCGGCGAGCACCGTCAGATTCACACAACGTCGAATCAACTTCGCGTTCGTCGGCTTGACGTCCACCATTAAGTTACCGTACACCTTGTTGAGTCGCACCATGAGCGAACTCGAAAAGGTGTTGAGCGCGATCTTTTGCGCGGTGCCTGCTTTGAGCCGGGTACTACCCGAAATCACCTCGGAACCGGTCGCGAGCGTGATGCCGATATCTGAGCTCAAGATCACCGGCGTGTTCGCGTTGTTCGCAAAACCGATCGTGAGCGCGCCCGCCAATTTCGCGGCGGCGAGCGCGCCAAGGGCGTAGGGTGTTGTACCCGAGGCTGCGACGACCAGCACCACGTCGAGCTTAGTCGGCGACAACCCAGCAAGATCGCGCTCCCCCAGCTCGCGACTGTCCTCGGCACCTTCAACGGCTTTGTAGACAGCCTCTTTACCACCAGCAAGCAGCGCAATCGCGCGCTCCGACTCCCACGAGAATGTCGGCAGCAGCTCGACGCTATCAAGTAAGCCCAAACGCCCGGATGTTCCGGCGCCTGCATAAATCAATCGACCGCCAGCTGCGATGCGCGGCACCGCCGCATCAATTGCCCGCGCGAGATCGTCAGCAGCGCCGCGCACCGCATCGATTGCGCGATTCTGATCGTCGATAAACGCGGCCACCATGTCGCTCGTGGCGTAGGTATCGATTGCGCTGTAGCGCTCGTTTGGCGTCTCGGTCGGAGAAAGTGACGAAGGAATCATGGGTCGCTCAGTGCGTCAGCGTTACTTTGGACAAAAAGCGAGGTTCATCAGGATTGCGGCCGCGCGCTCGCGACAGCGCTTCCACCAGCGGATAAAAACTTTGCACCGCAGAAATTGGATCGAGCAGTGGATGCGATGCGGCAACCATTGGCAGATCGATATCGCCATCGCTCGACCCACCCGTTTTTGGCGCAGCCAAAAGCACGTGCGCGCCACGTTCGCGCATCTCGTGGGCGAGTGCAAGCAAGCCCGGTTGCGTGGGCCCGCTTGGCGCGAAAATCAGGAGCGGATAGCCCTCATCGATCAGGGTCATTGGGCCGTGTTTCACTTCGGCACCTGAAAACGCTTCGGCCTGGATGCCGCAGGTTTCCTTGAATTTGAGCGCAGCTTCCTGGGCGATCGCGAGTCCGGTGCCGCGACCGATGACGAACAGGCGCTCCGCGTTTGCAAGCGTCGGGAGTGCGCGCGACCAATCGAGTTGCGCGGCTCGCTCCAGCGTGTCCGGCAAGGTATCGAGCCCGTCAATAAGGTGTTCGTCGTTCGACCAGTGGGCAATGAGTTGCACGCTTGCAGCTAGCTGTGCGATAAAGCTCTTTGTCGCCGCCACACTTTTCTCGTGTCCTGCATGTAGCGGAATACAAAACTCGGCCGCTCGCGCGAGCGGGGAATCTTCGACGTTTACGAATGCTGCGGTTAACGCCCCCGAGCGACGCAAAACCTCGGTCGGTGCAATTAGATCGGGGCTTTTCCCCGATTGTGAAAACGCAAAAATCGCCGCACCACGACCGCTTAACGGCGCATTCTCCATCGTCACCAACGACATCGGTAGCGACGTCACCCACCGCCCGATTCGCGCCATCACCGCATAGCCAAAGAAACTCGCAGCATGATCTGAGCTTCCGCGCGCAATCGTAACTATTGCGGTTTTTTCAAAGGAATTTAGTTTATTAGCGAGATACTTTATTTTCTCAGTATTACCGAACAAAATATCTGCAACAGTGTTTGGAGCTTGTAGCGCTTCGCGCAGCATGAAGCTGGTCATTTTTTCTCCTGTGCGATGCCTTCGACGAACACGTCGATGACCTGCAAATCCCGATTCATGACGACCAAATCTGCATACGCGCCCTCGGTGATTCGCCCCCGATCGGCAATGTTTAAGAAGTCGCAGGCGTAGGTCGATGTACGACGCATCGCGCTGAGCAAATCCAGTTGCAGCACGTTCACCAGATTCCGAAACGCCTGGTCCATCGTGAGCGTCGAACCGGCTAGGGTTCCGTCGCCCAAGCGCACGCCACCCATACATTTAGTCACCGTTTGCCGACCCAATCGATATTCGCCATCTGGCATTCCGGCGGCGGCGGTGGAATCGGTGACGCAGTAGACGCAGGGAATCGCACGCATGGCGACCCGAATCGCGCCCTCGTGAACATGCTGCAAATCCGGAATGATTTCTGCGTAGCTCGCGTGTGCCAGCGCCGCACCGACGAGCCCGGGCTCGCGATGATGCATACCGCTCATCGCATTGAACAAATGCGTCACGCCGCGTGCGCCGCTCGCGAAGCCGTCACGCCCCTCCTCGTAGGTCGCCTCGGAGTGACCGAGCTGAACGACGAAGCCCGAAAGGCTCAACTTTTGAATGGTTTGTCTCGCGTCCGGCATTTCGGGCGCGAGCGTGATCAGGCGAATCGGTGCAACGCGATGCAGCGCTTGCAGCTCTTGGTCGTCGAAGTCGCGTGCAAACGGGGGCTGTGCGCCAAGTTTTCCGTCACTGATGTACGGTCCCTCAAGGTGGGCGCCCAAAATCCGCGCGCCAAATGGTGCAGGCGAGTGCTGCGCCTTCATGACGTCGGCGAGCGACGCAAAAGC
>JAAFJI010000120.1 GCA_013298045.1 Betaproteobacteria bacterium | reverse complement strand
CGCGGTGGTTTCCGGCGCGAGCTTGGGTGCGGCATTTGCAAAAGGCGCACGATTGTTCCCGTCGGTTGAGCGTGAGGTGGTGGTTGCCGGGGCTGAAGCGGGCGATTTGTCTCGTGTGCTGCTGCGGCTGGCCGACGATTTCGAGGCGCGCGATGTGTTGCGCGGGCGCTTGATCGGCGCGTTGGTGTACCCCGCGTTAGTCGGCGCGGTTGCCTTCGCGGTCATCGTGGCGCTCCTGGTGTTTGTGATGCCGCAGATCATTGCCGCGTTTGCGCAGACGAAGCAAGCGCTGCCCTGGTTGACGCGAGCGTTGATCGCCGTCGCGGGGTTTATGAAAAGCTACGGCGTCTACCTCACCGTTCTCGTGGTCGCGCTTGGCGTGCTTGCGCTCTGGCTCGCGCGCGGGCCGATGAAAGCGCGCGCGCTCACACTGCTCCAGCGTTTACCCTTGATCGGTTCGCTCGCGCAAAGCGCCGACGAAGTTCGAACGCTTTCTACGCTTGCAATGCTCACCGAGAGCGCGGTGCCGCTGCCGCGCGCTTTGACCGCCGCTGCCGACACCGCACGTTTTCCGCAAAACGCCCGCCGCTACCGGGCGACGCGTGAAGCGGTCGAGCGCGGCGGTGGCGTTGCCCAGTCGCTTGCGGATACGCAGGCAGTCGATGGCATGACGCTGGAACTCGTGCGACACGGCGAATCGGTCGGCGCGTTGGCGGCCGCATTTTCAAAGGCGGCACATTTGAAGAACCAATCGCTTGAGCGACGCTTGCAGTGGTTTGCAACGCTCGTCGAGCCCGTAATGATTTTGGTCCTTGGCGCGATTGTGCTCGTACTCGTGCTCGCTGTGATGATGCCGATTGTGACGCTCAACACGACCATTCGCTAGGGACGCGCTCGAAACGCGCAACCGTCGGCGCCACAGCCCAAGCAGCGCTAAGCTGCGTGAAATCGATAGAAGAAGCCTTCGTCCTTGAGCGGATGTTCATTGACCACGTGTGACGCAATCGATAGATCGAGCAGGCGCTGCCCGGCGCTCATCGCCTCGTTTGCGCTCATGCGACGCGCTTTGCACCACGCGATTGCCTCTTTCCCAACAAAACACTGCTTGTATTCCGTGCCGAGGTAGGTTCGATCGCGCTGCTCGAACCCGGCGCTTGAATTGACCTGCGCGCAGAAGTCGGCAACGACGAAATTCTCCGGCAGACGCGCGACCCGAAAGAAGAAATACTGATCGTCGAAACTTTGCTCTCTTGCGACGTGGTAGATCAATCCACAAGTTTGGAGCGCACGACCGATTGCAACGGCGTCGGGACGTGCCACTGAACAGGCTTTGGCGATCCAGTCAACCGCCTCCGAGGCGACAAAGCATTCGCTGTAGCTGCGCAGGTGATAGCTTCGGTCGGCGATGGCGACTCCGCCGGAGCGGCCGAGACGTTTTGCAAGCCCCGCGAGATCGATTCCCTTGGCTTCAATAGATGCCACGAGACGCTGGGCTTCGTCTTTGCTTTCCAATTGTTGCGCAGCGCGCAGGTAGGGCGTGACTCTCTGGCGTGTTCGTGCAAGCGTCGCCTCGTCACTCTCGATGAGGGCGAGTAGCGCATCGCCCGTTTGCATCCAGCGCGTCGCGCTCAACCGCGCAACAATCGTGTCGGCTCCACACATTCGTGCCCATTCCCGATCGTGCGCATCAAGCAGGAGTTTTCTCTCGGCGAGAAGGGCGATCGCCGCCGTTGGCAGTTTTGCGCGAATCTGTGCGACCGCCTGGCTCGCGCTGCGCCGCGCCTCAATTAACGAGTCGAGTCCGATGACCACCACACAGCCGTCGTTTGCATTCATGGTGAGCCGCGCGAGCAACTGCGACCAGGTTGCGGCTACCGACAGCTCAAAATGCGCGACGCCCGCCACGGTTCGCATGAGTGAGTGTGTCATCGGATCCTGGCTTAACAACAATACGTTTTTCATGACTTCGAACTTCAAAAAGTGGTTTTCGTTGCCGCACGTCGCCGTGCGACTCGCGCAAGCACTATGATTGGCGCGTGGTGTTTCACGGTAATTCGCAATGCTCATCCGAAACGTTACAGACGTCGATCTCATTGAAATCCAGGCGATTTACGCGCACTGGGTGCGAACTGGCACCGCGAGCTTCGAGCTGGAGGCACCCAGCGTGGAGGAGCTTGGCCGACGCGCCGCCGACATCGCGCAAAAAGACTTGCCCTACCTGGTTGCCCTGCGCGACGGGAAACTCATCGGCTATGCCTACGCGAACTGGTTCCGGCCGCGACCGGCGTATCGGTTTTGCGTCGAGAACTCGATTTATGTGCACCCGGAGGTTCGGCGCGGCGGCGTTGCGCGGTTCTTGATGGCCGAACTGGTAACGCGATGCGAACAAGCAGGCGCGCGGCAGATGGTGGCGGTGATCGGCGACAGCGGCAATACGCCCTCGATTGCGCTACACGCGGCGATGGGCTTCAACCACGTCGGCACCATTCGCTCCACCGGCTGGAAGTTCGGTCGATGGTTGGACACTGTGCTCATGCAGCGCACCCTCGGCGCAGGCGACAGCATCCCGGCACCGGATCGCTGAGCGGGACCCACAACGTGCGGAGCGACCAGTGGCGATGATGTGGCGCGCGAGTTTTTTTGCATGAAGGCAATCAGCAATTAAACAGCTTTTCAGACTAATGCCCAATTAAATAAAGGTTAAATCGTCCATGAATAACTTATTGAATACTACTAAAAAAATAGTTTTAATCTACAAAAACAGGGCGTTAGTTGCGTTAGCTGTTATTTCGGTGCTCGTTACTACCCCAATGCTTCATGCGCAACCTGGCACGGCACCGAGCGCGCCCGAACCGCCGAGCGGGATCGCGAACAAGGCACTCGTGCCCTTCAAATCGCAGGGTGTGGCCGCGGCAAATCCGCTCGCTGCGAACGCGGGTTTCCGGATGCTCAAACAGGGCGGCAGCGCCGTTGATGCGGCCATCGCTACACAGCTCGTGCTCGGCTTGGTCGAGCCGCAAAGCTCTGGCATTGGCGGTGGCGCGTTTGCGCTCGTTCACGACGCGAAGCAGAAAATCCTTCGAACTTACGACGGGCGCGAGACCGCGCCTGCGGCGGCGACACCGAGTCGCTTCATCGGTGCCGACGGTCTGCCAATGAAGTTCTACGACGCGGCGATTAGCGGGAAGAGTGTGGGTACGCCGGGCACCGTTGCGCTTTTGCAGGCGATGCACAAACGCCACGGAAAGTTGCCGTGGAAGACGCTTTTCGCACCCGCGATCGAGCTCGCGGAGAACGGTTTCGCCGTGAGCCCGAGGCTGCGCGAAGTTGTTCGCGTGGATCGTTTTCTGAAAGACGATCCGGCGGCGCGCGCGTATTTCTACGACGCGGCGGGTGAGCCATGGCCCGTCGGGCATGTTCTCAAAAACCCGGCTTACGCAGCGACGCTGCGCGCGATTGCCAAAAGCGGCGCAAAGGCGTTTTACGAAGGCGAGATCGCCGACGCAATGGTCGCCGCCGTCGGCGAGTATGCCGACGAGAGCAAACGCGGCGATCTGACGCGTACCGATCTGGCGAACTATCGCGTGGTGGAGCGCGAACCAATTTGCTTTAACTATCGCGGTCGAAAAATATGCAGCATGCCGGCGCCGTCGTCCGGCGGCGTTGCAATTGCGCAGATGCTCGCGGCGCTTGAGCGCTTTCCGATGGCGCAGTGGGGGGCAAATTCGCTAGACAGCGTGCACGCAATGGCAGAGGCCGGGCGGCTCGCCTACGCCGACCGCGCGCAGTATTTGGCTGACCCGGAATTCGTCGAATTTCCGAAAGGCTTGCTCGATCCTGGCTACATGCAAGCGCGCGGCGCACTGATCGATATGGGCAAAAGTATGAAGCGCGCCGAGCCGGGCACGCCGCCCGGGTTGAAGCTTGCGCACGGTGCCGATCCCACCGCCGTGCTGACCGGCACTTCACACATTTCTATCGTCGACAAATTTGGGAACGCAGTGTCGATGACCACCACGATCGAAGACATTTTCGGCGCGCGAAAAATGGTGCGAGGCTTTTTGCTCAACAACGAACTCACCGACTTTTCCATGCGCTTCGAGGAGAACGGCAAACCCGTTGCCAACCGCGTTCAAGCCGGAAAACGACCGCGCTCAACCATGGCACCCATCGTCGTCTACGACGCGAGGGGCAACCCCGACATCATCGCCGGGTCGCCCGGCGGCAGCGCGATTGCAAACTACGTCATGAAAACGCTCGTCGCGATGATCGACTGGAATCTCGATCCGCAGGCGGCGATCGCGCTGCCGAATCTCGGTTCGCGGAACGGACCGACCGAGCTTGAAAAAGGCACACCGCTCGAGGCGCTTAAGCCCGAACTCGAAGCGCGCGGTCATAGCGTGTCGATCATCGATTTCACGAGCGGCGTTCAAGCCTTGCAGCGAACGCGCGACGCGAAGGGCAGGGCAATTGGCTGGCGTGGCGGTGCCGACCCACGCCGCGAGGGCCATGTGGCGGGCGATTGAGTCAGGGCATGCGGCGATTGCGCAGCAGGCGAGCGTCGTTCGCGTTGCGTTCGCGTGCACGTCGCGGTACTTAAATTAGCTTAAGCACGCTAAGCCCTATAAAAATTGAGGCAATTGTTAATTCTGAAAATTGTCAATAAGCATTATTTGCGGTTTTCAGCGAAAATTTAATGCGGCTTATCGCAGAAAAGCTATATTTTCAGCGAATGCGAACACGCCGAGTGTTCACAAAATGAAGGTCTGCGGCCACCGCACCGCGAGCGGTAGATAGCATTGAGCGAAATCTTCCGTTAAATCAGTTTTGGCTGCGGTCGCCACCGCGCCGAACGCCAAATCTGCCTTCAAGCTTCATGACAACTCCAACGCTCTCCCGTCGCGCCAATTCGCTCGGTACTGAAAACGCATTCGTCGTACTCGCCGAAGTCAACAAACTCATCGCCGAGGGCTACGACATCACGAGCTTTTGCATCGGCCAGCCCGATTTCCCCGCGCCGATGCACGTGCAGGAAGCGGGTATCGAGGCGATCCGCGCCGGTAAGCATGGCTACACGCCAAGCGCCGGCATCATGGAATTGCGGCAAGCGGCGGCGCAGTACATGGGCGACATGCGCGGCTTGCAAATCGATGCGGAGGACGTCGTCGTCGGCTCGGGTGCGAAGCCCTTCATTGCCTACACGATTCTCTCGACCACCGACTTCGGCGCGGGCGACGAAGTGATTTATCCCGTGCCCGGCTTCCCGATTTACGAATCGCAGATCACGATTAACGGCGCGGTGCCGGTGCCGCTCTATCTTCGCGAAGCACGCAACTTCGCCTTCGATCCGAACGAACTTGAATCGAAGATTACGCCGAAGACCAAGCTCCTGATTTTGAATTCGCCGCAGAACCCCACCGGCGGCATTCTCAACAAACAAAACCTCGAAGACATCGCCGCGATTCTTCGAAAGCATCCGCAAATTTGGGTCTTCTGCGATGAGATTTATTCAAGGCTCACCTTCGAAGGCAGCTTTGCCTCGCTCGCAAGCGAACCCGACATGCAAGCGCGCTGCATCATCAGCGATGGTGCCTCGAAAACCTGGGCGATGACGGGTTGGCGCATCGGTTTCACTGCGAACAAAACGCTCGCACCCGCATTCACCAAATGGGTCACCAACACCGACAGTTGCGCAAGCCACATCTCGCAGTGGGCCGCAGTCGCCGCAGTTTCAGGTCCACAACACGATGCCGAGATGATGCGCGCGAAATTTCTAGAGCGCAGAAACCTCATCGTCAATTTGTTGAACGAAGTCCCTGGCATCCAATGCCAAGCGAGCGGCGGCGCGTTCTACGCCTGGCCCAACGTCACCGAACTCTGCAAGATGACCGGCCTCAACGACAGCGAAGATTTGCGTCGTAAGCTGCTCTACGAAGCAGGCGTCGCCGTTCTCGCCGACATTCACTTCGGCCATCGCGTTCCGGGTGACGGGCAACACATTCGGTTTAGCTACGCGACTCAAAATGAGAGTATCGTGAAGGGTGTTGAGCGGATTGCGGCTTGGGTGAAGAAGAATAAGCGGTGATTGTTACATTCGGCCGAGTGTGACTCGCACAACAGCGTCTACAGTGCATCAAAAGTAATTGTTGTGGGCGATGAGTAAAACACGTGAGTCGTCATCGAAGAGCTTAAACAGTGGATCAGCTTTCGAACTACGGAGACAAGAGGACGCTGGCGTACTGTGCGTTTTGCTCAGGCGAAACCGGAACGAGAGACCATTGCCCATCGCGGGTCTTTCTCGATGAGCCATACCCAAAGAACCTTCCCGTGGTGCCAGCATGTAGCAAATGCAATGCGGGTTTCTCTTTGGACGAGGAATACTTCGCGTGCTTCATTTCTTGCGTCATAGCCGGTACGACGAATCCCGATGAAATCCCGCGTGAAAAGACCAAGAGACTCCTCGCTGAAAAACCGCTTCTACGTGCGCGCATCGATAAGGCGCGCGCGGTGTCAAACGGAAGGACAGTGTTTCAACCTGAGCATGATCGAATTTCTGGAGTAGTTATCAAGCTTGCCCAAGGGCATGCGTTGTTCGAACTTCACGAGTCGTGCGCGAGGCGGCCCGACAATTTCGCATGTGTTCCTCTTGAGCTAATGGGCGAGCAAGAGAGATTTGAGTTCGAAAACCCGCAAGGCTCCGAAGTATGGCCAGAGGTAGGAAGCCGAGCAATGCAGCGCTTAGTTGAACTAGGACCCGGTACGCAGCGTTCTGGATGGCTCGAAGTGCAGCCTGACCGCTATCGATATCACGCCTCAATCGGGAGTGGCATCGAAATTCGAATCGTAATTCATGAGTACATCGGTTGTCTTGTTTGGTGGAAATGATCTGTGTGACGTCCAACTTGTCGCTCCCCACGGACGCGCCATTCGGCGGCATGCCCGAGAGCTCGTAGGTCGGATACCCGAAGGGGTTCCGACGCTTCCGTTTCCATGGCGTTGTGTGCGCAAAGCTCAACGTGTCGCATTGTCGGAACCTCTTCGAGTTCCGACCTACGACTCGGATCAAACTTCGCGTAACGAGCCGACGTGGAACGCATCGCCACAACACTTCGACCGGGCAAAATGCATCATCGTTTTCGTCGCCCTCACGCATGAACTCCACGAGCACTGTTGAACCGTTTCCCGCCGATCTAGTCATCGAAGTCGTGCCGCGCGATTTGTCTGCTTACCGCGCGGGCGATTGCGGCATTCCGTATGCGTTCGTGTTTGATAGCGGCGTGCCCGGACCGCGCGTGGCGATCAATGCGTTGACGCACGGCAATGAGTTTTGCGGAATGGTGGCGGTGTGCGCGATGCTCGATGCGGGTTTGCGTCCGGAGCGGGGCAGCTTGAGTTTAAGTTTTGCGAATGTGGCGGCGTATGAAAGCTTCGATATCGCCGCGCCGTTTGAGAGCCGACAGTTGGTGCACAACTTAAATCGCATCTGGTCGGATGCCGAGCTCGCGGGCGATCAGCGCAGTCCCGAGTTTGATCGAGCGCGCGAGATGCGAAGTTTGTTTGACCCGGCTTATGCGCTCTTGGACATTCATTCGACGAGCCAAGCCGTGCCGCCATTTTTTGTGTATTCGCCTAGCACCGGTAACGCAGCGAGCGGCGCATTGGCCGATGGCATTGGGCTGCCGCCTGTGCAGCTTTTGATGCCTGGCGGCATGCAGACTGGCACGCCGCTCATTGAGTACGGGCCGTTCAGTCCGAAACGCGTGCGGAGCGCGTCGAGCACGGAGCCGTTTGCTCCTGGCGCGGGTGGTGCGGTGGTCGTTGAATGCGGGCAGCATTTCGCGGCGCGCGCTGGCGTGGTGGCGACGCAGGTATCGCTCGCGTTCTTGCGGCAAACGGGTGTGCTGAGCGATGCAAGCGCTTCGTCATGGTCGATTCGGTTAACTGGCGTTGATGTGTTCGCCGAACCGCGCACGCCGCCGCGACGCTACCAGCTACTTAGCACGCACGTGATCCAAACGCCGCATCTGCGCTGGGCTCGGCCGTTGCAAGGCATGGAAGTGTTCGCGAAAGACGAGCTGATTGGTCACGATGGCGAGCTTGAAATCCGCTCGCCTTGCGACGACTGCACGATCTTTATGCCACTTGCCTCGTATCGACCGGCGGTGCCGGGGCGCGAGGGTGCGTACTTCACGCGACCGGTTGCGTAGCGGAGCCGCACGATGAAAGACGCGCTGCGCTATGCTCCTCTCGTCGTAGACGAGATCGACGAGCTGGCCGAGATTCTTTGCAACGAGCCGGTGTATCGGCACATCGGCGGCGTACCCAGCCTCGCCGATTTCGAGCTTCATCACCGTCGCGCGCTCAACGGTCCGCGACCGGGCGGTGCGCCGGAGGTTTGGGTCAATATTGCCGTGCGTCATGCTGTCTCGGGCAAATTGGTCGGGCGGCTTGAGGCGACGGCGCATGCCGATCTCGCAGAGGCTGCCTTTCTCTACGACCCCGCCGTGTGGGGCAAGGGCTACGCCACATCCGGCTTGAACTGGCTCAAGGATTATCTTCGTCGGTACGACACTGTTCGCACGTTGTGGGGTACGACGGTTCCGCAAAACCACCGGAGTGCAGCGCTGATGCGGCGCTGCGGTTTCGTCGAGGTACCTGCGGTCGATTTGCCGGAGCTCTACAGTTACGACGCGGGCGATCTGGTGTTTCGCTGCGATCTCACGTAGCGCGTGTTTTTGCATTCCAGACACGGGGAACTTGCGCGCCGCTAGCGCGGTAAATCCTACTGCGTCGGTGCCGATCGCAGCGGTGTCACTTTGCCATCGCGCACCAAAAACTCAACGCGCATGATCGCTTCGCCTTTTTGATCCTTAAAGGTATAGCCGACCAGCGCGAGTTTTTCGCCGACCTTGATTTCGCTGACTTTCCAGGCGTCCATGCGTGTGAGCGGCGCGAGTTCGATGTTCCAGACTTTGTCTTTTCGGGTGGGTGCCTTGGCATTGCCGAGCACGGCGACCGCGTCCACATTCGCCGCTTGTTTCGGAACGGCTTGACGAGCAAGCGAATCCGGCGGGTTCGCGCCGTTGACCTCGAACACGAGTTCGGCGTGCGGGTTCTGCCACTTCGCGCTTTTGACTACACCTTCAAGATAGATCGGTTTGGTTTCGTCAAAGCTGCTCCATCCATGATGGGCGAGGGCGGTAGTGGCAATCGCGCCGACGGTGATGACAGCTGCTGTGCGGATGAAAAATGCGTGCATATCCTTTACTTTCCAATTGAACGCGGTTGCCGGACTTAACTCGACCCCGAGCGCGTTGTTCAATCAAACGTAGGCGATCCAGCGGCCGCAAACGATGACTGCGAGCCAAATCAGAAGCGACAGGCCAGCCTGGCACTTGGTGATGAAGTTTGTCGGATCGAGGCTGCCTCGGCTATGGAGAATACCCGCGTTCGTGCCCGCGGCAAATAGCACGAGCATCTTCAAAAGAAACGCGGTGTTCGCAACGAAGTCGCTCGCGCGCGAGAGAAACATGAGCGAGCCGGTGATCGCTGCAAACAAAAATCCGAGCAAAGTCCACGGCAGCACGGCTTTCGCAATCGCGTTGACATCGAACTGTCGTAATCCGAACAATCCGACGTTGAGCAGCCGCAAATCGACGATCAGCAGCGTGCCGAATGTGGTGGCAATCGCGATTAAATGCAGCGCTTCCAATCCGGGATAGACAAGCGGCGCGGTTCGCAACCAGACCGCGAATGGCCAGTCGTGAAGGGCTTGCGTCAGCGAAAGATTCATCGAGCTATTGAAACGCCACTTCTGCGAAGCTTCGCAATTTTCGACTGTGCAAATGGTCGGCTCCGGCTTGTCGCATTAACTCGGCCGCGCGGATACCGATCAGCAAGTGTTGATTTACTCGCTCGCGGTAGAAATGGTTGGCCATACCGGGCAGCTTGATCTCGCCATGCAACGGTTTGTCGCTTACGCAAAGCAGCG
Source organism: Betaproteobacteria bacterium (assembly GCA_013298045.1). Classification (GTDB taxonomy): domain Bacteria; phylum Pseudomonadota; class Gammaproteobacteria; order Burkholderiales; family Casimicrobiaceae; genus Casimicrobium. Next base: position 1,284 of record JAAFJI010000120.1, on the reverse strand, counting down.
TGCCATAGGGCACGCGAAAGCGGAAACCGTTGGCGGCGATCGTTGCGCTTTCCATATCGAGCGCGATGGCTCGACTCTGCGAGAACCGCCGCTCCGGCGTCCGCTGCGGCAAGAGCTCCCAGTTTCGGTTGTCGGTGCTTGCAACCGTGCCGGTCCGCATCACACGCTTCAACTCGTAGCCTTTGAGCTGCGTGACGTCCGCCACTGCGGTTTCGAGCGCAACCTGCACCTCGGCGAGCGCAGGGATCGGTACCCACAGCGGCAGGTCTTCGTCTAGCACATGGTCCTCGCGTACATAGCCGTGCGCGAGCACGTAGTCGCCGAGTGCCTGGGTATTTCGCAGACCCGCGCAGTGGCCAAGCATGAGCCACGCATGCGGTCGGAGCACCGCGATGTGATCGGTAATCGTCTTCGCGTTAGCGGGGCCTACGCCAATGTTGACCATGGTGATGCCGGATCGATCCGCGCGCAGCAAATGGTAGGCAGGCATTTGCGGCAAGCGCGGTGGTGCGGCGCCCGGTGTTCCGAGTTGATTGATGCCCAGCACGTCGGATTCGCTCGACAGTCCTTTGCGCCGCGTGAGCACATTGCCGGGTTCGACGAAGGCGATGTATTCGCCGTTCGGATCGTTCATCAATTCGTGTCCCATGCGCACGAATTCGTCGATGTAGAACTGATAGTTAGTGAACAGAATGAAGTTCTGAAACCATTCGGGCGCGGTGCCGGTGTAGTGACGCAGACGATGCAGCGAGTAGTCCACGCGCGGCGCGTTAAACAGCGCCAACGGCTGATGTGCGCCATGCGGCGGTTCATAGGTGCCGTTTGCGATCCCATCGTCCATGACCGAAAGATCCGGCAGATCAAACACATCGCGCATCAGCTGTTTGCGCTCGAGTGTGAGATTGCCCTCGATGTGGTCGTGTTCGGCAAAAGAAAAGTGAACCGGGATTGGCTGCGCGCTGGTGCCGACTTCGATCGAAACACCGTGATTTTTGAGCAGCAAACGAAACTGATCGCGGTAGTAGTCGTTGTAGAGGTCCGGTCGCGTCAGCGTGGTTTCGTACGTACCCGGCCCGTGTACAAAACCATAGGAGAGACGCGAGTCGGCGCGTGCGTTGGTCTTTGTGTGCACGCGAACAAACGGATAGCAGGCGCGCACGTGAGCGCCGATGTTTTCGCCGGCTACGAATCGGCGCAGGCTATCGCGCAAATGCGCAATCGATTGATCGTAGATCTGCTTGACCTGCGCGAGCGCGGCGGAAGCGTCGCTGAACTGCTTTGGCG
>JAAFJI010000012.1 GCA_013298045.1 Betaproteobacteria bacterium | reverse complement strand
GTTCAATCCACCGGCATCGATGTTGTGCCCGCAATCATCGATGAACTCAGGCGATTGAAACCCAATTGGCTCTACGACGCATGGCCCGATTCAAATGGGGCAAACTATGCAATTGTATGGAAACCGCCTAGAGAACTTTTCGAATGCAGTGTCAAGCTAAAAGCGGCAATTAACTACGGCGCTGGCATCGATGCAATCCTTGCGATGGACAGCGTGCCCGCGCACGTTCCCGTCATCCGTTTGGAAGACGCAGGCATGGCGCAACAGATGGCGGAATATGCGCTCTACGGCCTGATTCATCATCATCGCCACATGCAAACGTATGCCGCGCAACAGCGTGATCACGTTTGGTTGCAGCACGAAGATCGGGCGAATTTGCAACGACCCGTCGTCGGCGTGATGGGGCTTGGGGAAATGGGCGGACATGTCGCGAAAAAGATTGCGGCGTTTGGCTACGAAGTACGCGGTTGGTCGAAATCGAAGCGCGATATCGAAGGCGTGCGCTGCTTTGCGGGAAGCGCGCAATTCGACGAATTTCTTCGTGAAACGAACGTGCTTATTTGTATGCTGCCACTCACGAGCGAGACGCATGGACTCGTCAATACGACAACGCTCTCGAAATTGCCCTGCGGATCGTTCCTCATCAATGCAGGGCGCGGCGCACACATGATTGAAGCCGATGTGCTCGCGGCGCTGGATTCAGGGCACCTCGCGGGCGCGTTGCTCGACGTGTTCGCCACCGAGCCTTTGCCAACCGACAATCCGTTTTGGTCTCACCCGAAAGTCATTGTTACCCCGCACATCGCGGCAACAACGCCGATTCGCGACGCCTGCGCGCAAATCGTCGACAAGATCGAGCGAATGGAGCGCGGCGAGGTTGTGAGCGGGATTGTCGATCGCAATATCGGGTATTGAACAAGTTGTAGGAGCGCGCTTGCGAGCGAAAGAGTATCCGCGTCCTGCTAGCGATTGTTTGTTGTGTACGTTCGTGGTGAGCCTGTCGAACCATGAACGCATTTCGAAAGATCGTTTCGCGCGCAAGCGCGCTCCCACAACGTGAAACCTGCTTTAGTCTGAAAAATCATGGATCGACAGACTCTCCACGAACGGTAAAACAAATGAACTACCCCAATCACGTCCACATCGTCGAAGTCGGTCCGCGCGATGGCCTGCAAAATGAGAAGCAGGATATCCCCGCGAGCGTGAAGATTGAGCTCGTGAACAAGCTCTCGGCGGCGGGTTTCAAGAACATCGAATCGGGTTCGTTCGTGTCGCCGAAGTGGGTGCCGCAAATGGCGACGAGCGCGGAAGTGTTCGCGGGCATCGCGCGCAAATCGGGCGTTACTTATTCGGCGCTGACGCCGAATATGAAAGGCTTCGAAGGCGCGCTTGCGGCGTGCGCCGATGAAGTGGTGATCTTCGGCGCAGCGTCCGAGGCGTTTTCGCAGAAGAACATCAATTGCTCGATTGCCGAGAGTATCGAACGCTTTCGTCCCGTCGCGGAAGCGGCGAAAGCGAACAAGATTCGTTTGCGTGCAGCGGTTTCGTGTGCGCTCGGTTGCCCGTATCAAGGCGAAGTGCCGGTGTCCGCCGTCGTCGATTGCGTTGGGCGATTTGCGGCGCTTGGTTGCGACGACATTGGTATTGCCGACACGATTGGCGTTGGCACACCTGCACGTACACGCGAAGTGTTCGAAGCGGCCGCAAAAAAATGTCAACTCGCACAAATCTCTGGGCATTTCCACGACACGTACGGTCAAGCGCTTGCGAACATCCTGGTCTGTCTTGAACTAGGTGTGAGTACGTTCGACACGAGCGTTGCGGGCCTGGGTGGTTGTCCCTATGCGAAAGGTGCGACCGGTAATGTCGCAACTGAAGATGTCCTCTACATGCTGCACGGCATGGGGATTGACACGGGCATCGATCTGGATGTGGTTTGCGAAGCGGGACAGTTCATCTCGCACGCGCTCGGACGCGCGCCGCACTCGCGCGTGAATCGAGCGCTGGCGGCGAAGCGGGCGGCGTAGCTATTGAAGTTGAGTGGTGATCGCGTTCGCGATGAATAGATCGCTCAGGTTGTGCGCGATTCCAAATTGGACAATATCTTTTTGATCGGTGTCGGCAACCCGGTCGTAGCGAGGTTTGCGAGTGGGAGCCACATCGTTTCACCCGACTCCGCGATGCGCGGGTGAATCGATTTGATCGTCACGCGAATCGGCAGCATCCTCAGCTTGAAGTGGGTAAAGCTGTGTTCGAGTGCTTCAAGCTCGTGCGTTTCGGCTGCGACGGTGATCGCGAAACGCGTCTCCAGCTGGCGCACAAATCTGCTGTCGTGCGGGTTTGCGTCGTTCGCGCCTAGCTCGGGCAAGCACCACAAGCCGCCCCAAATGCCGATGGGCGGGCGCTTCACCAGGAGCACAGCGTCACCGAGCTGCGCAATCAGATAGCGCTGACTTCTATGCGGCAGCGGTTTGTTTGGCTTGGCGGCGGGAATCTCTTCGAGGCGACCATCGATTCGGGCGCGGCAATCGATGCTGACCGGACAGAGCAGGCAGCTCGGTGTGGACTTCGCGCAGATCGTTGCGCCCAAATCCATCAACCCCTGCGTGTACGCGACCATGTCCGAGGCGCAACCAGGCAGCCTTGCTTCGGCTTCGACCCAGAGTTTCTTTTCGACCGCACTTGCACCTGGAAAGCCCTCGATGCCCGCATGTCTCGCAAGTACGCGTTTCACATTGCCATCGAGAATTGGCGCAATGGTGTCGAACGAAAAGGCGGCGATTGCAGATGCGGTGCTGCGCCCGACACCCGGCAATTCGGCGAGCGCCGCGACATCGTTCGGAAACGTGCCGCCATGTCTTTCCACGACCAGTTTCGCCGCTTTGTGCAGATTGCGCGCCCGCGAGTAGTAGCCCAGGCCCGCCCAGAGCGCCATCACGGTGTCGTCTTCGGCAATCGCGAGGTCGGCAACGGTCGGACAGGTCTTGAGAAAGCGCTCGTAGTAGCCGAGCACCGTTGCAACCTGTGTTTGCTGCAACATGATTTCAGAGAGCCAAATTCGATACGGATCGCGGGTGTTTTGCCAGGGCAAGCTATTGCGCCCGTGTTCGCGCTGCCAGGTCGATATCCGCGAAGCAAAGGATTCGGTCGTGAGTCCCGGTTGGCGGTTGGCGCGAGCGCCGCCGCCGGTGGATCGCGTCGATCGCTCGCCCGTCACCTGCTACCTGATTCCCAGCCGCTGTCGCGCTTTCGCCGCAGCTTCCGACGACGGATACTTGGAATTGACTTCTTGCAGCGTTGCCCTGGCGCTTTGTAGATCGCCGAGCTCTGACTGACTTGTCGCGATATTCAGTAGTGCGTCTGGAGCCTTGTTTGAATCAGGGTAAAGAGAAAGAAGCTGCCTTTGCGCTGAAATCGCACCGCGAAAGTCGCGCGTCGCATAAAGCGAGTTGCCAATCCAATATTGCGCCGACGACGCTAGCGGCGAGCGTGGATAGTTGCGTAAGAAAAGCTGAAATGCGGTAACCGCTTCGCCAAAACGCCCGGCGCGGAAATGATCTAGCCCCTGGTCATACGCGCGCTGCTCTTGCGCCGGATCGACGACTGGCGTGACCTGCAGCGGCGCTTGCTGTTGACCGACGACTGCCGGCGGCGTGCTGCGGACCGGCTCCGTTGCCAGTGGCGCCTGAGCGCTCGCCGTCGGCGCGATGGGAGGCGGGCTGGACTGAGCCGCTTGCCGCGCGGCTTCTTGCGCTGCTTCCATTTTTCGCAGACGACCGTCGAGATCGACGTAGAGATCGCGTTGTCGCTTCTGTGAGTTATCGACTTCGTTTTGCAACAGCTCGATCTGGCCGCGCAGCCGCGCCATTTCAGCGCGCAGCGTTTCGACCTGATTGAACAGATCGATGATGCTGCGGTTGCGCGCCTGTGCTTCAAGCTCTCCGAGCCGCTGATCGATCACGCGCTGCTGGTCGGCGACCTGATTGCGCAAGGCGACGATTTGCTTGCGCGCCTCTTCATCGTCAAAAAGCCCGGCATTCGCCGAACTACACGCAAGAATTGCAACGGTCGCAACCAGCGAACGGGCAGACTTCACCATGAACGCTTACTCTCCGACGTAGCGAATATCGGCGCGACGATTCTCGGCCCATGCCGACTCAGTCGATGCTGGATTTCGCGGCTTTTCTTCGCCGAAGCTCACGCTCTCTATTTGTGCCTCATTCACGCCGAGCAGGGTCATCACCTTTTTTACCGCCTCGGAGCGCTTTTGTCCGAGCGCCAGGTTGTACTCGCGGCTGCCGCGCTCGTCGGTGTTGCCTTCAACCACGATGCGCGCTTTGGGCGCGCGCTTTAAGTAGGCCGCATGCGCCTCGACCAGCGGCTTGTAGTCGTCTTTCACAGTAAAGCTGTCGTAGTCGAAAAACACGCTTCGTTTCGACAGCGGGCTGCGCGGATCGCGAAGTGCGGGGTCGAGTCCGTCGGCGTTGCTATTCGCGCCAACGGTTCCGGCGCTGGTCACGTTGCCCGGCGTTGCGGTGCCGGTTGATAGTCCCTGCGTCGATGGCGTGGCGGTGCCCGGTTGAGCGCTGCGTTCTTCGACTTTTGCCGGCGCATCTGGCGTAGACGAACAAGCGCTTAAAAGCGCGACCGCGCCCGCGACCAGCGCGCTCATGAGAAGGTTGCGTGGTGATTTACCGTGCTGCATAGGAAGATTCCCTTCTACTGAAAATTAAAGTCTTTGACGCACGAAAACGGTTGTTCGTCGAGCGACACTACCTGGGCAACGGTCCCAGGCCGGTTCGCGCACATCGGCACCGGCTGAGGCGAGACGCTGCTTTACGCGACCGTCTGCCGACACCGCAGCGAGAACGCCACGACCGTTATAGATCGAAGCGTAAACGATAAGCTTGCCATTTGGGGCGAAACTTGGGGATTCATCGACTGGTCCCTGAGTCAGCGTCTGCACCTGCCGCGATGCGAAGTCCTGCACGGCCAGCGCGTAGCGCCCGCCTTCGCGTTTTACAAACACCATGCTTTTGCCGTCGGCGGCAACACGCGGGTTGGCGTTTTCGCTGCCCTCGAAGGTGACGCGCTCGGCGCCGCCGCCTTCGGGATCGATGCGATAGATCTGCGGCGAGCCGCCACGATCACTCATAAAGTAAATCTTGCCGTCCACTGCCCAATTCGGCGCGGTGTCGATCACCGCGTTGTTGGTCGTGAGCCTGCGCACGCCGGAGCCGTCGGCATTGGCCACGAAAAGCTGTGTGCCGCCCGCCTGTGAGGAGGCAAACACGATGCGCCTGCCGTCGGGCGACCATGCCGGTGCCGACTGGTTACCGCGTGCTTCGAGTAGCTGACGTCGCGCCCCGGTCGAAACGTCTTGCACAAAAATTCCGGGTTTGCGATTCTCAAAGGACACGTAAGCGAGCCGTCCACCGTCGGGCGACCAGGCGGGTGAGATGATCGGCTCGCTCGAGCCGACGATTGAGATCGCATTGGCGCCGTCGCTGTCGGCAACGATCAGCTGGAAACGCGAACCGGTTTTCGAGACATAGGCGAGCCGCGTGCTGAAAACGCCTTTGTCGCCGGTAAGTTTTTCGTAGATCACATCGGCGATTCGATGTGCCGTCGCACGCATGTCTTTGGCTGCGACGTTGTAGACGAGCCCCGCCAATTGGGTTCGTTTGGCAACGTCGAGCAAGCGAAAGGTCACTTGAAACTGGCCGTTCGCTCCGGGTGTAACCGAACCGAGCACAGCTGCATCCGCGCCGCGAGCTGCGTACTGCGCGTACCCTTCGGAGTTCGCCTCGGACGCTCGCACGAGCCCGGCGTTATCCAGGTTCTTGATCACACCACTGCGCGCCAAATCCGCCTGGATGACACCGGTGAGGAGTTGCGCCTGCACAGAGTCGCCGACGAACTCGGAGGTGATGACCGGAATTTGTTGCGCACCCACGCCGACGATGTCGATGGTCAGCTGTCCACGCGCCGGCTGCGCCAGGCTCAGCAACGCGAGAAGCACCGCGAGCCAGGTTTGGAGCGATTTGCAAGCCGTACTACCTGTGGCCAAAGGTCTGCGAATCATGGTTTTGCGTTCTCCGTAATGATGGGCAGGGCGACACCGAGGCGTTGTTGAGCGGCTTCGCGCGCGCTCTGCGCAGCGGCCATCGACGCAAATGGTCCGATTTGCACGCGAAACAGCGCACCCACCTGTCGAACCACCGCATTAACCACCAACTCATCGTTCATACGCCCTTGGAACGATTGAGCGTTAGTAAAGTTTCCAAAGGCACCGAGTTGGACAAAAAATTGTTGATTGACCTTATTTTCTGGGGCAATCCTTGCTAGTGTTGATTCGTTCGGGCCGTCGCTGGAGACCGGGAGTTGTTCGCGCGCGCTCGTACTCGGTGGGGCGGTCGTGGCGGTCGCAACGCTTTCGCTCGCGGCGCGCGGCGTGAACGGAGGCACGAGGAGCTCGAACACCACTTCGCCGCTACCCGCCTGCGCGACGCCCAAGCGGTGCGCGGCTGCGTACGACAAATCGACGATGCGATTCGCGTGAAACGGTCCGCGATCATTGACTCGAACGATGATCGATTTGCCACTCTTCACGCTGGTCACACGGGCAAAGCTTGGCAACGGCGCGGTCGGATGCGCCGCGCTCATCGCGAACATATCGTAGGTTTCGCCAATCGCAGTTTTCTGACCATGAAACTTGCGACCGTACCAGGAGGCAATGCCGCGCTCGGTGAAAGACGCAAGCGTCGTCATCGGCGTGTAGTTCACACCAAACACGTTGTACGGACGGTTGGCGAAGCGATGCAGCGGCTCATCGCGCGGTATGGCATCGGCTATCCGATCAATATCTGCGGGTAGCGCTGCGGGCGGACCATCATCCTTGTAGTACACGCCCGGCTTGCTTGCTGCCGTTTGCTTTGAAGGCGACTTGCTTGCACAGCCGATCAACCCAAGACAGATCGGCAGCGTAAGCCCGAGACAAATCCATGAAGAGCGATTCATGTTCCCAGCAGCTTTCGGTGCGTCGCCACACTCATCAGTATGCCAAGCGCCACGAAGAGCGTCATCAGTGCCGTGCCGCCGAAGCTCACGAACGGCAGCGGCACCCCAACCACCGGCAGCATGCCGGTGACCATGCCCATATTGACAAAAGCGTAGGTGAAAAACATAAGCGCCATCGCGCCGCAGATGAGTCGCCCAAAGAGCGACGTCGCACGCGCCGCGATCAACAAGCAGCGACCGATGAGCACCAGATAGATCACGAGCAGAAGGATTGCGCCGAGCAAGCCAAACTCTTCACCGTACACCGCGAAGATGAAGTCGGTATGCTTTTCAGGCAGAAATTCAAGGTGCGTTTGGGTGCCGGAGAGCCAGCCCTTGCCGATGAGCCCGCCAGAGCCGATGGCAATCGCGGCCTGAATCGTGTGCCAGCCCGCATCTTGAGAGTCGCGCCCCGGATCGAATACGGTCAACACCCGCTCTTTTTGGTAGTCGTGGAGCCAATTGAACTCCCATGCCGCAAAGAAAAGACCGCAGGCGAGTAAGGCCCCACCGACGATCAAGCGCCAATCTAGGCCAGCGAGGTACAGCACGTAGAAGCCGCAAGCGCCGACCAAAAGCGCGGTGCCGAGGTCGGGTTGCCGCACGATCAGCCCGAACGGCACAACGATCAGGATGCCCGCGACGATGAAGTTTTTCCAGGTGATGGCACCCTCGTGTTTGTCGAAATACCACGCCAGAATGAGTGGCACCGCAATCTTCATAATCTCTGAAGGCTGAATATTGCCGATGATCGGCAGCTTGAGCCAGCGCCGCGCACCCTTGATTACCTCGCCACCGAACGCAACACCGAGCAGAAGCACGATGCCCGCGATGTACATCGGCACCGCGAAGCGGGCGATGAAAGTCGGCGAGAGATTGGCCAAGATGAACATGATGACGACCGCTACCACCACCTTCTGCGATTGCGATACGACTCGGCTCATCGCTTCGTTAGACGCGCTAAACAGCACCAATAACCCAAGCACGGTAACGATAGTCGCCACGGCAAACAGAAGCGGATCAATGTGATCGGTGAGCTTGTTCCAAATCAGCTGAATCACGGCGCAACCTTGTTCGTTTCTGTGGTCTTGATGGCTGCCGCCAAGAGCGCAGGATCGAAGAATGCGTCAAGCACTTTGCGCGCAATCGGCGCTGCTGCTTTTGCGCCAAAACCGCCGTTTTCGACGAATACCGCGAGCGCAATCTGCGGCTTGTCGAGTGGCGCGTACGCCATGTACCACGCATGGTCGCGCAGCCGCTCGCTAACCTGACTCTCCACGTACTCGCCACCGCGCAATCCGAACACCTGCGCTGTGCCGGTCTTGCCCCCGCTTGTGTACTTCGCCCCTTTGAATACTGTCGCCGCAGTGCCCTCGCTGACGACGCCTGCGAGCCCCTCTTTGACCGCATCGAGATGTGCGTCTTTGAGTGGGATGGTGTAGGCAGGCTTCGGTTGAGTCAGTCGACCTTCGCCGTTTTTACCGTCCTGAATTCGCTTGACCAGATGTGGTTTGAAGGCCACGCCGCGGTTTGCGAGTGTCGCGGTGGCGAAGGCGAGTTGCATCGGCGTAAATGTGTTGAAGCTCTGGCCGATCGCAAGGGACACCTGGTCGCCGACGTGCAGTTTCGGGTCTTTCGGATAGCGCTTTGCTTTCCACTCACGGGTCGGCAGGATACCCGGCAACTCGCCTTCGATATCGACCCCGGTTTTCTGTCCAAACCCGAACGGTCGCATGAACGCGGCCCATTCATCGATGTCGAGCTCGGCACCGAGCTGGTAGTAGTAGGTGTCGCAAGACACTGCAATCGATCGCGGCAGATTCACTAAGCCGTGACCACCGGCTTTATCGTCACGCCAATAGCCGCCTCCAAGCCGAAAAAATCCAGGATCGCTAATCGCTTGATTTGGCGTGCGAATCCCAAATTCTAGGGCCATCAGCGCCATAAATGGCTTGTAGGTCGATCCCGGAGGATAGCCGCCCTGCAGTGGACGATTCAACATCGGTTTGTCCGGCGAATCGCGCAGTGCTTCCCAACTTTGGGGATCAATCCCATCGACAAACAAGTTTGGGTCGTAGCCCGGTTTGCTTACGAACGCAAGGATGTCGCCAGTCGAAGGCTCGATCGCGACCAGGGCACCACGCCGGTCTCCGAACGCGTCCTCAGCGATTTTTTGCAGTCGAATGTCGAGCGAGAGCTGTAGGTTGTTGCCCGGCACAGACGGCTTGCGCGAGAGCTGGCGCATGACCCGCCGCGAGGCATCAACCTCGACCTCCACCGCACCTGCTGTACCCCGCAGTTCTTTCTCGTACGACAGCTCGATACCGGATTTGCCGATGTAGTCCGAGCCTTTGTATTCCGGACCGAGCCCGGCCTCTTCGATGCGCTCTTTTTCCTTCGGATTGATCCGTCCGATATAGCCGATCACGTGCGACGCCAGCTCGCCCATGGGGTACTGCCGAAACAATCTGGCACGGATATCCACGCCCGGCAGCCTGAATCGATGCGCGGCGATCCGTGCGACTTCTTCGTCTGCGAGTCGCGACTTAAGCGGCAGACTCTCGGCGCTGCGGAATTCTTCGAACAATCGCTTGAACCGGCGACGATCGCGCGCCGTGATCTCGATCAGCTTGCCGATTTCGTCGATCGTGGCGTCAAGATTCTCGATTTTTTGCGGATTGAGCTCCAGCGTGTAGGCGGAATAATTTGAAACAAGTACGATGCCGTTTCGATCGGTGATGATGCCGCGATTGGGAACCTCGGGTTGCACGTCGATGCGATTGGCCTCGGCGAGCGTCGAAAAGTGCTGATGCCTGAACACCTGCAGGTAGGTGAAGCGTCCGAGCAAAAGCGCAAAGCAGGCGAGGATCACGAGCCCGGCAACGGCGAGCCGCCGCTGAAACCAGTAGGCCTCCTGCTCGCGATTACGCAGCTCTCTCATCGCCTCAATCCGTCAGCGAGCGAACGCGCTGCGGCCATTGCAAGAACGCCGAAAGCGGCGGCCACAACAACACGCTTGCCAGCGTCGATAGCAAAAACGCGGGATTCGGCGCGGCGGCACCGCTCATCAAACGCAGAATCAGCACCACGAGTTGGGTGAGCACGAGCAGGCCAAGCACATGAAGCGATTGTTGCCACAGCGGAAACCGCAAAACCCGGCGATGAAAATACTCCGCCGAAAATCCAAGAATTGCGTAAGCAAGGGCGTGTTGGCCAAAAAGGTTCGCTTCGACCACGTCGGTAAGCAAGCCGCAAAAGAAGGCGGCACCCACGCCGATCCAACGCGGCTGATGAATCGCCCAATACAGCAGCACCAAGGCAAAAAAGTCGGGTCTGAGTGCAAGCGCGAATCCGGAAAGCGGCAACAGGTTTGCGAGGAATGCAACGAACAGGGTGAGCAACACAAACCACAGCTTCGGCGGCAACAGAATGTCCTCTGGCCGTGCCACCTTCATCAGCGGAGAGTCTGGGAGCCTGAACATTGCCTAGCGAGCCTTGCGCTTCGCAGCGCCCTTGGCCGCACCGTCTTCGGCCGGTCGCAATGGCAGCGGCGCTGGGCGGTCAAGCACCAGCACGTTTTCACTGCTCGCCACGCCCGCATACGGCACGCAGTCGATGCGCGCAAAGTCGCTGTCGCGCTCGCGCACCACCCGTGCCACTTTGCAGATTCGCAGATTTGCCGGGTACAGTCCATCGATCCCGGAGGTGAGCACGACATCGCCCTGTAAAACATCGGCGCTGTTGGCAATCGAGCGCAACTCCGGTGGGAGCGCGGGTCCGCGCCCATAGACCAGCGCGCGCAAGCCGGTGCGCTCGATGCGTGCCGGGATGGCGAAGTCTTTCTCGGTAATGAGCGTGACCTCGGCGAGCAGCGGATGCGTACGCGTGACCTGCCCTAGGAGTCCGGCGCCGTCAATCACCGCGGCGCCTGCGTCAAAGGTGCGCGCCGCATCTCGTTCAATGAAAAACTTTTGCGAATAAGGATCGCGACCGAGATAGAGCACCCGCGATGGTTGAGACTTCACAGCCAGTGTTTGTTGCGCGCCGACCAGCGCTCGCCACTGCGCGGCTTCGAGCTCGGCGGCTTTACTGGCCTGCTGCGCTTGGGTGTTGGCAAGCAGGTCGTTGCGTAGCGCTGCGTTCTCCTCGCGCAGCGCTGCCCGCGTCTGAAACATCTGATCGACCGAGGCCATCAGCTGTGACGGCACCAATGCAAGCTGTTGCATCGGATACACCACCGTCGCGAGCGCCATGCGAACGGTCTCCAGTGTTTTGAATTTGGCGTCGACAAACATCAGCGCAAACGAGACGATTCCGAAAAAGGTCAATCGCGCAAGCGGCGACGGGCCGCGATTGAAAAAGCGCGGCGGTTCTTTTGGAAGCGATGTGACGTTGCCGATCATGTGCACAGCTCTAGCGACAATGTGCCCACGCTTTTACAGTCGAAGCGCAGGTCTTGGTGTTGCACGTGGCGGACGGATCAGTCGGTGGTGAAGATCGACGACAGGCGATCGATGTTCTCAAGCGCCTTACCGCAGCCACGTACCACGCAGGTCAGCGGGTCTTCCGCAACGACAACAGGAAGACCAGTCTCTTCCATGAGCAAGCGATCGAGATCGCGCAACAGCGCGCCGCCGCCCGTGAGCACCATACCTTTTTCGGCGATGTCAGAGCCTAGCTCCGGCGGCGTGCGTTCAAGTGCTTGCTTCACGGCGCTCACGATCGCGTTCAATGGATCGGTGAGCGCTTCGAGAATTTCGTTCGACGACACCGTGAACGCGCGCGGAATCCCTTCGGCCAAGTTGCGGCCTTTGATTTCCATATCGCGCACTTCGCTGCCGGGAAAAGCGGAGCCAATCGTTTTCTTGATGAGCTCGGCGGTCGTTTCGCCGATCAACATGCCGTAGTTGCGGCGGATGTAATTGATGATCGCTTCGTCAAATTTGTCGCCACCGACGCGCACCGAGCCCGCGTAGACCATGCCACCAAGCGAGATCACGCCGACCTCGGTCGTGCCGCCGCCAATATCGACGACCATCGAACCGGTCGCATCCGAAATCGGAAGATCGGCACCGATCGCGGCCGCCATTGGCTCTTCGATCAAAAACACTTTCGAAGCACCAGCACCGAGGGCGGACTCGCGAATCGCGCGACGCTCGACTTGTGTCGAACCGCACGGCACGCAGATGATGATGCGCGGGCTCGGCGAAAACATTTTCGAATCGAGCACTTTGCGAATGAATTGTTTCAACATCTGTTCGGTGACGTTGAAATCGGCGATCACGCCGTCTTTCATTGGACGAATCGCCGTGATGTTGCCGGGTGTGCGTCCGAGCATTTGCTTGGCCGCGACGCCGACTTCTTGAATCACGCGTTTGCCGTTCGGGCCGCCTTCTTGGCGAATGGCAACCACGGAGGGCTCGTCGAGGACGATGCCTTTGCCGCGAACGTAGATGAGGGTGTTTGCAGTGCCGAGATCGATGGCGATGTCGGTCGAGAGATAACTAGTGAGGAACTTGAACATGACGGATAACTTGCGGGGCCCTTGATCGTGCGATAGATCGAACGTTGCGTTTACATGCGGCGTTTTATTTGCGCCAAACGGTCGGTGTCGTTTGTTGTGCGACTTGCAAACGACGCGATTCCCCCGAAATGACGATTCGATGCGGCTTTGCGGCGAACTTCGTGTCGCGCTTTGACCTCGTTCGAATAGCCCGATATGTTACCCTACGCCTCTAAATTCGCTCGACAGTACGGGCTATTGCCCTTCCGTCGAGTTACTCTAAAAATTCTCCCCCTCGTGTCATGAGCCTGTCCGCCCAAGATATCGAGCGGATTGCGCACCTTGCCCGCATCCGCGTGACCCCCGATGAAGTGGGTCAAGTTCAAGCCAAACTCGAAGGCATCTTCAAACTCATCGACGACATGCAATCGGTCAACACTAAGGGTGTTGAGCCGATGTCGCATGGGCTCGATATGGTGCTTCGCCTGCGCGACGATGTCGTGACTGAGAGCAATCAACGCGAGAAATTTCAGTCAAACGCGCCCGAGGCAGCGGAAGGCTATTTCCTCGTTCCAAAGGTGATCGAATGAGCTGGAACACCTTCACCACCGTCGCCGAAACAAAGAAAGCGCTCGATTCAAAGCAAGTGAGCGCTGTTGAGCTCGCACAGCATTACCTTTCGCGTGCTTTGTCCTTGAATAAATCGCTCAACGCGTTTATTACGATAGATTCGGAAAGGACGATTTCCGAAGCGCAAGCACAAGATAACAGGAGATCGAAGGGTGATGTTGCTCCTTTGCTAGGTGTGCCGATCGCCCACAAAGACATCTACCTGATTGACGGCTGGCGCACGACCTGCGGCTCGAAGATGCTCGAAAACTTTATCGCGCCGTACACCTCGACCGTCGTGCAGAACATGGCTAACGCAGGTATGGTCACGCTCGGCAAACTGAACATGGACGAGTTCGCGATGGGTTCGTCGAACGAAACGTCGTACTTCGGCCCGGTGAAAAACCCGTGGGATTTGTCGCGCGTACCGGGCGGCTCGTCGGGTGGCTCGGCGGCCTCGGTCGCGGCCGGGCTCACGCCTGCGAGCACCGGCACGGACACCGGCGGCTCGATCCGCCAGCCCGCGATGTTCTGCAATTTGACAGGACTCAAGCCCACCTACGGCATCTGTTCGCGCTACGGCATCATCGCGTTTGCCTCGTCGCTCGATCAAGCCGGTCCGTTCGCTCAAACTGCAGAAGATTGCGCGCTCTTGTTGAACGCCATGGCCGGCTTCGATCCGCACGACGCCACTTCGCTCGATCGTCCGAAAGAGGACTACACACGCGATCTTGCAAAACCGCTCAAAGGTTTGCGCATCGGTTTGCCGAAGGAATTCTTCGGCGAAGGCGTCGCATCCGGCATCGCCAAAGCCGTGGAAGACGCGCTCGATGTCTATCGCAAATTGGGCGCAACGACAGTTGAAGTGTCATTGCCGAATGTGAAGTATTCGGTGCCTGCGTACTACGTCGTCGCACCTGCGGAAGCCTCAAGCAACCTCTCGCGCTTCGACGGCGCACGCTTCGGGCATCGTGCGAAAGAGTACGACGACATCATCGATATGTACAAACGCTCGCGCGCCGAAGGGTTCGGCGCAGAAGTGAAGCGTCGCATCCTGATTGGCACGTATGTGTTGTCGCACGGCTACTATGACGCGTACTACTTGCAAGCAGGCAAGCTACGTCGCTTGATCGCGGAAGACTTCAAGAAAGCCTACGAAGTCTGTGATGTCGTAATGGGCCCAACCGCCCCGGAAGGTGCATTCCAATTCGGCGCGAAGAGCGACGATCCGGTGAAAATGTATTTGAACGACATCTTCACGATTTGCGCGAACTTAACGGGGCAGCCGGCGATGAGTCATCCGTGTGGTGTCGATAAAGACACTGGACAATTCGTCGGCATGCACATCATCGGTAATTATCTCGATGAAGCGCGCATGTTGAATGCGGCGCATCAGTATCAACTCGCCACCGAATGGCATAAAGCGCATCCTGCGCTTTAGGACGACGCGCGTCGCGCTATGACGTCACTCGCTACGCTCGCTAGGACGACGCCCCTACCGGGGCTAGGACGCAAAGCTTTGCGCAAAATGATGACTTCCGCCGCAGCATCACGTACGAAAAAAGTAATTGAATGAAGACAACGAATTCGCCGCACCATGCTCGCGTCCTAGCTTGCGAAGCAAGCGTCGTCCTAGCGCGCAGCGCGTCGTCCTTCATTTCACGGAGTGAAATGAAATGAGTCAATGGGAAATTGTGATCGGGTTGGAGACACACGTCCAACTCACCACCGCATCAAAAATCTTCAGCGGCAGCTCAACTGCGTTCGGCGCAGCGCCGAACACGCAAGCCTCGGTCGTCGATCTTGCGATGCCGGGCGCATTGCCGGTGATGAACAAGGGTGCAGCGGAGCGCGCGGTGAAATTTGGTCTTGCGATCGGCGCGAAGATCAATCAGCGTTCGATTTTTGCGCGCAAAAACTATTTCTATCCCGATCTGCCGAAGGGTTACCAGATTTCGCAGTACGAAACACCGATTGTTGAAGGCGGCGGGCTCACGATCACGCTTGACGATGGCACGACGAAATTCATCGAACTCACGCGGGCGCACCTCGAAGAAGACGCCGGAAAAAGCGTGCACGATCAGTTCGACAACGCCTCGGGCGTCGATTTGAATCGCGCGGGCACGCCGCTCCTTGAAATCGTGACCGAGCCGGTGATGCGTTCTGGCAAAGAAGCGATTGCGTATGCGAAAGCGCTGCACGGTCTCGTGCGTTACTTGGACATTTGCGACGGCAACATGCAAGAAGGTTCGTTCCGCTGCGACGTGAACGTCTCGGTGCGTCCGATGGGTCAAAAGGAATTCGGCACGCGTCGCGAAATCAAGAACTTGAACAGCTTCAAGTTCATGCAGCAGGCGATCGACTACGAAGTGCGCTGGCAGATCGAGCAAATCGAAGACGGTAAAAAAATCGTGCAAGCGACGGTGCTGTTCAACCCCGACACCGGCGAGACGCGCGCGATGCGAACGAAGGAAGATGCGATGGACTATCGCTACTTCCCCGATCCGGATTTGCCGCCGCTCGTCGTGACGGATGCGATGCTCGCGAAGATCAAAAACGAGATGCCGGAATTGCCGGAAGCGAAATGCGCGCGCTATACCAGCGAGTTCAAACTCTCGGAATACGATGCACGTTTGCTCTCGCAGGATCGTGCGACGTCGGAGTATTTCGAAGCGGCGGTTGCGGCGAAAGCTGATCCGAAATTGGTCGCGAACTGGATGCTCGGCGAGCTTTCTGCAGCGCTCAATCGTGAAGAAAAATCGATTGAAGAATCGCCCGTTTCTGCGCACCAACTCGCAGGCGTGATCGCACGCATCGGCGACGCCACGATCAGCAACAAGATCGCAAAGACCGTGTTCGAAGCGCTGTGGAGCGGTGAAGCGAAGAGCGCCGACGAGGTAATCGAAGCGAAAGGGCTCAAGCAAATCAGCGACGTTGGCGCGATTGAAAAAATCGTCGACGAAGTGCTCGCAAAGAGCGCTGCACAGATCGCCGACTACAAATCGGGCAAAGAAAAAGCCTTGATGTCGATCGTCGGCATGGTGATGAAAGCCTCGGCGGGTAAGGCCAATCCTGCGCAGGTGAACGAAATCATCAAGAAGAAGCTTTCGTAGGGCTTTGGCAACGTCTTGCGCGCGTGTTTTCTGAACAGATGCCAACTTGTTGGCTTTTTGACCTATTAAACTTGGCGTGAACAAACTTTATTGATGTTTTCGAAAAACAATAAAAACTCAATAGAAGCCAGATTTAATTGGGCATTGCTTGACAGTGCTTTAATGATTTTGCAATGAAAGCGTCAGAGAAACCATTCGATCTCTTCGGCGGCGAAACGGGCGTTCGCGAACTCGTCGATGCGTTCTACGACCGCATGGACTTCGAAGCGGATTTCGCGACGATTCGAGCGCTGCATCCGACCACGCTCGACGGCTCGCGCGACAAACTGTTTTGGTTCCTCTGCGGCTGGCTTGGCGGGCCAAATCACTACATCGAGCGCTTTGGGCACCCGCGCTTGCGGGCGAGGCATTTGCCGTTTGCGATTGGCAGCGTTGAGCGCGATCAATGGATGGCATGCATGACGCAAGCGCTCACCGATTGCGAAACGCCTGCCGAACTATCGCAGTGGTTGTTGCAGCAGCTCTACGGCACCGCCGATTGGATGCGAAACCAACCCGATTGAACGCCTGCGTCGCGGGTTTGAAGTGACCCAAAGTGTGCGCTCGGAGGCGAGTCGATCTTGAGCGATCGACGCCCACCCGGCGGACGGGTGCTGAGGATTTGCTCGCGCTGGCTTTACTCGGTGAGCTGTAGCGCCCAGAATATCGACATGCACACTTACAGTTCGGGAAATAGTGTTTTACTGTTGCGCAACGGCGCGGAGTACTTCCCGGCGCTAGTGACGGCGATTGAATCGGCGTTGCACTCGATCTACCTTGAGGCCTACATTTTTGCCGACGACAGCTCCGGTCGGGTTGTCGCCGATGCGCTGGTTGCCGCTGCCGAGCGCGGTGTTGAAGTACGTGTCGTGGTCGATGGTTTTGGCACGAAGCACTATCTATCGAAGCGAATTCGCGAAACCATGCTGCGAGCCGGTATTTGGCTCGTTCTCTACCGCGCCGATGTGTGGCCGATGACCTGGCGGCTTGCGCGGCTGCGGCGCTTGCATCGCAAACTGGCAATCATCGACGGTCGGGTCGCCTTCGTCGGCGGCATCAACATCATCGACGATATGAATACGCCCGGACATACGCCGCCGCGTGTAGATTTTGCGGTACGGGTCGAAGGCCCCATCCTCTCGCCGATCGTGGCGGCCGCACATCGGCTCTGGCGGGTGCTGCGCGTGGTCAATCTCGACCGTCGCAGCATGCCGCCGCTTGATCTTGCGCCGAGATTCGACGGCGATGGCGTAACGACGGCGAAATTTCTGGTGCGCGACAATTTTCGCTATCGCCGACACATCGAGCGTGCCTACCTTGCCGCGATTCGCTCGGCCAAGGAGGATGTAACGATTGCCTGTGCCTATTTCTTCCCCGGAATTCGTTTTCGTCACGAATTGGTCGCAGCGGTTGCACGTGGCGTGCGGGTGACGCTGCTTCTGCAGGGACACGTCGAGTACGCCTGGTTGCGTCACGCAAGCAAAGCGCTCTACGGTCAATTGCTGCGCGGCGGGGTGCGGATCGTGGAGTACGAGGCAAGTTTCCTGCACGCCAAGGTCGCGGTGGTGGACGGTCGCTGGGCAACCGTCGGCTCCTCCAACATCGATCCGTTTAGCCTGCTACTTGCGCGCGAGGCGAATGTGTTTGTTCGTGGCGCTGCGTTTGCGAGCCAGTTGCAAGCTGCACTTGCCAATTTGGAGCTTCAAGGCGGGCGACTGGTCGATGCGAGCGGCTGGTGGCGACGCAGCCTCGGGTTGCGTGCACTCGATTGGATCGCCTACGGCTTCCTTCGCGGCGTGATCGGTTTGATTGGCGCGCGCGGCGCGCGCTGGTGACGCGACAATCTCGTGCGGGGCACGGCTGCCTCGCCGCAAGCGGTTCGGGCTTCCTATAATGGACTGAAACCTATGCATTTCACCTCTTTGCTCTCCTCTCCCGCGTAAGCGCCCCAACGCCATGTCAGACACGTCGGCCGAGCGCACGCTCAACACCGTCCGCCTTGTTGGGTTTAGCCAACGCGACGGCGAACTCCTGCGTCTGTTTCTGCGCCGTCCACCCGGCTCCGGAATGACGCTGCAAGTGGTTGACGACGCCGACGCCGACCTGCTGATTGCCAATATGGCGCAGCCGGAGGCGGGCGCTGCGGTCGCCGCACGCAACCAGCCTGGAAAGACCATTGGACTGGTCGGTCAGTTCTCCTCGGATGCTGCGTTCTATCAGGTGCAGCAAAACAGCCAGCTTCTGTACTCGCTCGCGCAGGCGATCAATCGGATTCGCGAAGGCTGGTATCCACCGCATCTGTCGCAGCAGGTGGGCGATGCGATGCAATTGAACGTGCCTACCGGTGCCGCCGAGTTCGCTCAATCGGACGAGGTCGAGCCGTCCGCCGACGGCGCACCGAGTCCTGCATCCGAGGCGGGGGTGACCCCCGCTGCCGAACCGACACTCGCGCCCGCGGCGCCCTCGCAAAGCCCCACCAGTGCGAACACCGTAAACGCGCTGCCATGGCAGCGCTCGCTCACCATTTTGGTGGTGGATGATTCGAATTTCTCTCGTGTTGCGATCCGCGACGCGCTCGGAAAGGTCGGTTTTTCGGTCGAAACCGCGCATGATGGCGAGGAGGGCTTGCGCATGGCAACCCTTAAGCATTACGACGTCGCGCTGGTTGACTTTGAGATGCCGGGCATGAAAGGTCCTGAACTGATTCGCAAGCTGCGTACGCTGGGAGCCAACACGCCGCAGCTGCTCATCATGCTGACCTCGCGCACTGGTGCCGTTGATCGCTTGCGCGCGAAAATTGCGGGTTGCGACGCCTACCTGACCAAGCCGACCAAAATGAGCGAGTTTGTCGCCGTGCTCACCCAGTTTGCCACTCAAGGAAGGCTCAAGCGCAATTGAGCGCTCCGTCGGCTGACGTGCGCGACAGCTTCGCGCCGGTTCGCTTGCTCTGGCCGTACCTCGCGCAGCACAAAGCGCGAATCGCGGTGGCGCTTTCGTGCCTGGTGGCGGCAAAGGTCGCCAACGTCATGATTCCGGTGACGCTTAAGTGGATCGTGGATCGCATGAGCGTCGAGAAGGCGCTGGTGGCGGTGCCGATTGCGC
This sequence comes from Betaproteobacteria bacterium, assembly GCA_013298045.1. Taxonomy (GTDB): domain Bacteria; phylum Pseudomonadota; class Gammaproteobacteria; order Burkholderiales; family Casimicrobiaceae; genus Casimicrobium. Next base: position 11,057 of record JAAFJI010000012.1, on the reverse strand, counting down.
TACTGATTGCCTATGGCGTTGCACGCCTTTCGGTGACGCTATTCACCGAACTGCGCGAGTTTTTCTTCGCCAAGGTCACGCAGCGTTCAGTACGGCGCATCGCGCTGGAGACTTTCGAGCACCTGCACCGCTTGTCGCTGCGATTCCATCTGGCGCGTCAAACCGGCGGGCTCACTCGCGATATCGAGCGCGGTACCCGAGGCATCTCCTCGCTTCTGTCGTACACACTCTTCTCTATTCTGCCGACGTTGATCGAGCTTTCGTTGGTCGCCGCGATTCTCGCGTGGAACTACGACTGGAGCTTTGTTGCGATCACGCTGACCACGCTGATTTTGTACATCGGCTACACCATCGCAGTCACCGAATGGCGCACCGCATTCCGCAAGGAAATGAACGATCTGGATTCAAAAGCAAACTCGAAGGCCGTCGATTCGCTGCTCAATTACGAGACGGTGAAGTACTTCGGCAACGAACGCTACGAATCGCAGCGCTATGACCAGAGCCTGCAGCGCTGGGAACGGGCGGCGGTGCGCTCGCAAACGTCGCTTTCACTGCTGAATCTGGGTCAGAGTTTTTTCATCGCAACCGGTGCGAGCCTCATCATGTGGCGCGCGATCGACGGCGTTTTGACCGGCTCGATGACCATTGGCGATCTGGTAATGGTCAACGCCTTTCTGATTCAACTCTACGCGCCGCTTAACTTCCTCGGCGTGATCTATCGCGAAATTCGCCAGGCCGTGACCGACATGGGCAAGATGTTTGGATTGCTTCGAGAGCATGAAGAAGTGGCAGATCGTGCCAATGCCCGAGTAATTGGATTGTCAGAGCCAATAAAAGGTCACATCAGTTTCGAAAAAATTAGTTTTTCTTATAACGAAAACAGGGCAATACTTCACGAAGTTGATTTCGATATTCCACCAGGCAAAACGCTCGCCGTGGTCGGTGCGAGCGGGGGTGGAAAGAGCACGCTGGCGCGACTCCTGTTTCGCTTCTACGATGTCACAGGGGGGGCGATTCGTATCGATGGCATAGACATTCGTGACATGACACAGGCTTCGTTGCGCGCGGCGATCGGCATCGTCCCGCAAGACACGGTGCTGTTTAACGATACGCTTGAATACAACCTGCGCTACGGTCGCCCGCAGGCAAATGACGCGGAGCTTGCGCAGGCGATCCGGCAGGCGCGGCTCGATACCTTTATTGCAAAGCTACCCGAAGGACTGCAAACGCCCGTAGGCGAACGCGGCCTGAAACTCTCGGGCGGCGAAAAACAGCGCGTTGCCATTGCGCGTGCGCTAATCAAAAACCCAGCAATTTTGGTTTTCGATGAGGCAACGTCCGCGCTCGACAGCGAAAGCGAGAAGGCGATACAAGCGGAAATCGCAGCACTCAGCCGCGAGCGCACCACGCTAATCATCGCCCACCGACTCTCGACCATCGTGGACGCCGATCAGATTATTGTCATGGACAACGGCCAGATTATTGAGCGCGGCACCCACACCGAGTTACTCGCCAGGGCGTCCGGTGCTTATGCGCGGCTCTGGGCGCTGCAAGCAGAGGCCGTCCCTGCGGGGACCGGCGACGCTTAGTACGTAGCATCCGTCGTTCGTCGCAAAGCCCCGGTCGCGCCCACCACCGGCACCTACAGCGTCATACACTCTCGCCCCTCGCAGTCAAAAGCTGCAACCTTACTCTCTTCATTGATCATGCATCTTTCCACTCGAATTTTGTCCGTCGCACGTGTTGCGCTGGCTGTGCTGCCGCTGATGTTGACCATGCCGTCAAGTCAGGCGCAAACCGCAGCGGCGAGCAAACCGGTTGCTCCCGCATACGAGGTTGGCGCAACGGTCGGCGGCATCACCGAATACACGTTCACAAAGAATGGCCTGCGGGTGCTCTTGTTCCCCGACGCATCGGCTCCGAAAACGACGGTAAACATCACCTATCTGGTCGGTTCGCGGCACGAGGGCTATGGCGAGACCGGTATGGCGCATCTGCTCGAACACATGTTGTTCAAAGCCTCGGCCAAGTTTCCCGGTTTGTGGAAAGACATGGCCGATCGCGGTTTCATCAATAACGGCACGACCTGGCTTGATCGCACGAATTACTACGAGACCTTCAGTGCAAGCGATGAAAACCTGCGCTGGGCCCTTGAGATGGAAGCCGACCGCATGGTGAACTCGAAGATATTGCGCGAAGAGCTTGACACCGAGATGACAGTGGTGAGAAACGAGTTCGAGCGCGGCGAGAATAATCCGCAGTACGCGCTCTACGAGCGCGTTCGTTCGGCTCAGTTCAACTGGCACAACTACGGCAATTCGACCATCGGCAATCGCAGCGATATCGAGAACGTCGGCATTGAAAACTTGCGCGCTTTCTACCGAACCTACTACCAGCCGGATAACGCCGTGTTGTTGGTCGCCGGTAAATTCGACGCTGCGAAAACCCTCGCGTGGGTGGAACAGTATTTCGGAGCGATCCCAAAACCAACGCGCAAGCTGCCTAAGCTCTGGACCGTGGAGCCCACGCAAGACGGCGAACGTGAGGTGACGGTGCGCCGCGTCGGCGACTCGCAGTATCTATATGCAACCTACCGCGCGCCGTCTGCACTGCACCCCGATCAGGCGGCTTTGCAGGTTTTGTCGCGGCTGATGACGACCGAGCCCTCCGGCCGCCTCTACAAGGCGATGGTCGAAGGCAAACTTGCCGTCTCGATTGAAAGCGATCACGATTCCAATCTCGATCCTGCAACGACCGGCTTTTGGGCGACGCTCAACAAAGCGCAGTCAATCGAAAAAGCGCGAGACGTTTTCCTGCGAGTCATTGAGCAGGAAATGGCCAAACCGTTTACTGCCGCCGAGCTTTCGCGCGTGAAATTGCAGTTCGAGAAAGAAGCGGAGCAAACGCTTGCCAACTCGGGTCGCTTCGCCGTTGCGCTCTCCGAGGCGATCGCGCTCGGCGATTGGCGAATGTTCTATTTGCAGAGAGATCGTTTGCAAGCGGTAAGCCTCGCCGACGTCGAGCGCGTGGCAAAGACCTATTTCAAAGCGCAAAACCGTACGCTTGGGCGTTTCATCCCCACCGAGAAACCCGATCGTGCCACCATGCCGGCCACGCCCGAGCTCGCCGATGCGATGAAGTCCTTCAAGGGCAGCGACGCCTTAGGCGACGGCGAGCAATTCGAGCCGACACCCGCCAATATTGAAAAACGCATCGAGCGCGTCACGCTCGCCAATGGAATGAAGATCAACTTGTTGCCGAAGAAAACGCGAGGCAATACGGTGAACCTTGCCATGACCATTGGCTTTGGCGACGAGAAGACGCGCACCGGCAAAGAATTCGTGGAGCGGCTCGCCAACCAGCTCATGATGCGTGGCGCCAAAGGCATGGATCGACAGGCGATTCGCGACAAAATGGACCAGCTGCGCGCGAGCGGCAGCACGGGGATGAGCGGTGGATCGTTTCAGACCAAGCGGGCGTACCTGCCAGAGCTCATCGGTTTGGTAGGGCATATCTACTCAACGGCAACGTTTCCGGCCAACGAACTTGAGGTGGTGCGAAAGGAAACCATTACTGCGGTCGAGGAATCGGCGAAAGACCCCGAGAGCATCGCTTTCAATTCGATTGACCGTCACTTTGCACCTTTTGCGAAAACCGACTTCCGCTATGTCGAGACGCCTGCCGAGCAAGTCGCCGGGCTCAAAGCGGTCACGCGCGAGCAAATCCTGCGGCATGTCGCCGCGATGCGCGGCCTGAGCGATGCAGAACTATCGATCGTCGGGGATTTCGACGTTGCCGCCACCAAAGCAGCGCTCGAAAAAGCGTTCGGCGGCAGCAAGCTCACCCTCGGCTACAAACGCATCCTGACAGCGCATCAGCCGATCCCCCTCAAGACTGAAAAAATCCTCGCACCCGATAAAGAAAATGCAACCTTTGTCGCTCGTGTGGCCTTTCCGCTGCAAGACAGTGCACCCGACTATCCGGCGCTGCTGCTCGCCGACTTCATCGTCGGCGGATCGGCCGGCGCGAAGCTTTTCAATCGGGTTCGCGAGAAAGAGGGCTTAAGCTACGACGTGTTCAGCTTCCTTCGGGTGCCAACCTTCTCGACCAATGCGACCTGGAGCTTCGGGTTCATCTCCAATCCGCAAAACGCGGCCAAAGCGGAGGCTTCGCTTCGCGACGAATTGAAGAAGCTCACCGACGGCTCGCTCACCGAGGACGAGTTCGCCGCGCAGCGTAAATCCTTTCTCGATCAACGCTTCGTCGGGCGAAGCGCCGATGCCGCACTTGCCTCGCAGCTGACCAGTCTGACCGATACGGGGCGCACGTTTAGCTTTGTTGCCGATATCGAGGCAAAGATGCTGACGCTTAAAAAATCCGACTTTGAGGCAATGCTCAAGAAATATGTGAACCTCGCGAACATGTCGTCGTTTGTCGCTGGCGACTTCAGCAAGGTCAAGTAATCGGCAGCACACGGCTCGCGCCGTAAAATTAAGCGACGCGCCGCACCCGCCGCCTGCGATATCGCAGGCGGCGCTGAAAAAACGGGAGCCGCGTGCTCCTCTTTTTATGTCCGAAATCGCTGTTTCCCCTTTCTTCACCGAAGCCCGCCGAGAGCGGCGCTTTTTGTTGTTGCTCGCAACGATGAATTTCACGAATATCGTGGACTTCATGGTGATGATGCCGCTGTCAGCGTATTTGATGCGCGACTTTGGCATCACCACCGCGCAGTTTGGCATGCTGGTGTCCGCCTACGCGCTCTCCGCCGCCGTGTCGAGTCTTGCGATGACCTCGATTGCCGATCGGTTCGATCGCAAAACGGCGCTTCTTGCCTGCTATGCGGGTTTGATTGTTGGCACCATCGGCTGCGCGATCGCGCCGAGCTATGTGCTGTTGCTGCTGGCGCGCGTCGTTGCCGGTTTTTTCGGAGGCGTTTTGGGATCGATCATCATGGCAATGGTGGGCGACGCCATTCCCGATCAGCGTCGGGGCAGCGCGATGTCGATCGTGATGCTCGCGTTTTCGTTTTCGGCGGTCATCGGTGTACCGCTCTCGCTCTACGTTGCGGGTCATTCATCGTGGCGGGTTCCGTTTGCTGCGCTGTCCGTTGTTTGCATCGTTTTGTTTTTTGTGGCGCAGCGGTGGCTCCCCGCCATGCGAGATCACATTAGTAACGGGGCACCGGTCGGTCTGATCCGATCGTACATCGAGGTGCTTACCGATCGTAACCACCTCTGGGCGATGACAATGACGGCGCTCATCACGCTCTCCGGAATGCTGGTGATTCCCTACATCGCGCCGACCCGCATCGCAAACGCCGGGCTGACCGAATCGCAGCTCGCACTTTTCTACATCGTAGGCGGCTTCATGACGATTTTCACGCGACCGCTGTTTGGCGGCATGACGGACAAATATCATCGACCAGCGGTGTTCTATTGGCTCGTGATGCTCTCGGCCGTCCCGCTTTTGTTGGTCACTCATAACGTTGGCAGCGGGCTGGCGATCCAAATCGCGATCTCGGTGGTCTTTTTCATCTTCGTGAGCGGACGCTTCATTCCGACCACCGCGATGGTCACCGCATCCACGACACCGCAAATGCGCGGCCGATTGATGTCGCTTAATTCCGCCGTTCAGAATCTGTTCCTCGGAGTCGCCGCGTTCGTCGGTGGTGCCATGCTGACCACGCGCGCTGACGGCACGATTGCCGGCTACGAGGCAGTTGGCTATCTCGCCGTGCTGTGCGGGCTCGCATCGATCTGGGCGGGCTACAAGGTTAAGCGCATTTCGTAGCGATGCTTGAGCTAAACAAGGTCGTCATCGAGCGCGGGGGACGTGCGCTGTTCGCGCCGCTCTCCTTCTCGGCTGCGGGCGGCGTCTTGGTTCGCGTCGCTGGCGTGAACGGCGCAGGCAAAACAACCTTGCTGCGCGCGCTGGCGGGATTGACTTCGGTCGAGTCAGGCACGATTCATTGGCTCCGCAAGGTTTCGCCTCATAAAAATTCGCGTACGTCGATATTTATCGGCCATTCGAACGGCATGAAGGATGCTCTGACTGCGAGAGAGACATGGGCATATAACGAAGGCGTTGATGGCAATTTTGTGACGGATGCCGAAATCGAGGCCGCACTTCACAAAATGGGCGTCGCATCCCTGATCGATCGCCGGGTGGGCACGCTCTCGCAAGGACAGAAGAAGCGGGTAGCGCTGTCGCGCTTGTTCTCTTCGTCTGCGGCGAACGCTGCGTGGTTGCTTGACGAGCCCTTCGTCGCGCTAGACGCTGCGACCCAGATCCTTCTGGCTCAGCACGTGAGCGCCGCACTCGCGCGTGGCGCGCTCGTCGTGCTGACGTCGCATCAAGCAATCGACATCGTCGCCGAAAGGGTCCTCGAAATTGAGCTCACGCCGTGGAAACGAGGTGACGCGTGAGCCTGACCGTCGCCGCCCGAGCCGTCTTCGTTCGAGAGCTCACGCTGTTTGCGCGGCGCAAAAGCGACTGGGCGAATCCGCTCGTGTTTTTTTTGATCGTCTGCTCCCTGTTTCCGTTTGCGATCGGCAGTGAATCGGAAAAACTGAAGCTGATCGGCGTCGGTGCGGTATTTGTCGGCGCGTTGCTTGCTGCCATGCTCACCCTGCCGCGACTCTTCGACGAAGACGCGAAAGACGGCTCGCTCCAACATATCTTGCTGTCGCGCGAACCACTCGCTGCGCTGATTCTCGCGCGGCTGGCGGCGGTGAGCGTCGCACTTGCGCTGCCGCTCGCCATTGCAACGCCGGTTTTTTCGCTCTTCTATGCACTGCCGACAGACGTTGCCTTGACGCTCGCAGTGAGCGTTTTCATCGCTGTGCCAACACTCGTGTTGATCGGTGCGATTGCCTCGGCATTGCTGGTTTCCGCACGTGGCGGCGCAATCCTCACCGCCGTGCTCGTCTTGCCACTTACGATTCCTACGCTCATCTTCGGTGCTGGCGCGGCACTTAAAGTGCTCTTCGGTCAATCACCAGCCGCCGAACTCGCCCTACAGGCGGCGTATTTGCTCTTTGCTCTAGCATTGTGCCCGCTCGCCGCAGCGGCGGCGCTGCGAATTTCAACCGATTAAAGTCATCAACCGATATCCAACCCTTCCGCATCCTTCCCGATAAAGGGAGGATTGATTAAATGGCGCGCACCGAACAACAGAGTAATGATCGTTTCGCGGGACGCTGGTTCTGGCGCTTTGCATCGCCTGCACAGTTCTATCCAGTCGCGGGCATGATCGAAAAAATATGCTGGGGGCTGGCGCTCGTTCTTGCCGCAGTGGGCCTCTACATCGGCTTCTTCCGCGCGCCGACCGACGCCACGCAAGGCGAGGTCTATCGCGTGATCTACATCCACGTGCCGGCGGCCTGGATGGCAATGATTGTTTATCTTGCGATGGCGTTTTGGTGCGCCATCGGCCTTGCTTTCGGCACCCGGCTTTCGTTCATGATGAGTCATGCGCTCGCGCCCACCGGCGCGATCATGGCGGCGGTTGCGCTGTGGACCGGCGCACTCTGGGGACGACCGACTTGGGGCACGTATTGGGTGTGGGACGCGCGGCTCACTTCAACCTTGATCTTGCTCTTTCTGTACATCGGCTACATCGCGCTCGCCGCCGCATTCGATGACAAAAAGAAGGGCGATCGCGCCAGCGCACTGATTGCACTTGTGGGTGCAGTCAATGTGCCGATCATCTACTTCAGCGTGCAGTGGTGGAACACGTTGCACCAAGGTGCCTCTGTTCGCCCCGGCAGCTCGTCGATGGCAACTGTCATGCTGACCGCGATGATGATCATGACCTTCGCGTTTTGGGCGTATTGCGTCGCCGTTGCAATGAACCGTGTGCGCACCCAAATCATCGAGCGTGAGCGCGGCGCTCAGTGGTTGGGCAGCGGCAAAGGCATCAAGCCATGATCTGGGAAAGCTGGAGCGCGTTTTGGAGCATGGGCGGGCGCGGGTTTTTCGTTTGGGGCAGCTACGGCGCGCTGGCGATCGCGGTGGTCGCGGAACTGATCGTATTGCGCAGCGCTCGAAAGCGTGCCCTTGAAGAATCGCACGAGCGCTCCGATGGCGGTTCGCTTTGACTGGAGTACACGACCATGACCCTGAAACAAAAACGTCTTGTCCTTATCGTTGGTGCGGTTTTGCTGCTCTCGGCTGCGACCGCGCTCGTGCTCTTTGCGCTGCGCGATAACCTGGCGTTTTTCTACACACCAACCCAGGTCAAAGCGAACGAAGCACCTCAAGGAAGAACGTTTCGCGTCGGCGGTTTGGTCGAAGCGGGTAGCGTCAAACGCACGGGGCTCGATGTAAGTTTCCGCGTGACCGACACCTCGCAAATCGTGCCAGTGACCTACACCGGTATCCTCCCCGATTTGTTCAAGGAAGGTAAAGGCGTGGTCGCGCAAGGCACGCTCGGCACCGATGGCGTTTTCCGCGCGAAAGAAGTGCTCGCCAAGCACGACGAAAACTATATGCCGCCCGAGGCGCAGAGTGCGATCGATAAGGCCAAACAAGCGCAGGAGCGTAGCTACAAAACGCTCAAGTGAAGGCTTCGCGGGACGGATGACGCAAAGCTTCGTGGACGTTAGCGCGAGTTGTAGGCGCGGATCTGGATGCGCTTCCCGTAGCACTAACTTCGAATCAAGCGATCTCAGGCGGTCGTCTAAAGCCCGAAAACATCTGCGTCAATCCGCGAAATCCGCTTAATCTGTGTCGAAAAAAGTGTGAACAAAAAACTCCTGATCCCTCTCGCCTTCGTCGCACTCGCCGGTGTGCTCTTTTGGGGACTCTTTCGCGATCCGCGCGAAGTGCCTTCGCCCCTAATCGGCAAACCCGTGCCCACCCTTGCACTGCCTTTGCTGCGCGACTCAAGCGCGACCTTCTCGCCCGAGCAAATGAAGGGCAAAGTGTGGCTCTTAAACGTTTGGGCGAGCTGGTGTCCGCCGTGCAAGGAAGAGCATCCAGTGCTGCTTGAATTCAGCAAAAAAAACACTGTCCCGATCGTCGGGCAAAACTACAAAGATAAGCGCGACGCCGCACTCGACGTGCTCAAAACTACCGGCGACCCGTACGCGATTTCCATCTTCGACGAACAGGGTAAAGCCGCCCTCGATTGGGGCGTCTACGGCGCGCCGGAAACTTTCTTGATAGACGCCCAAGGCATCATTCGCGCGAAGCACGTAGGCCCGGTGACCAACGAGATCATCGCTCAGAAATTCGCGCCGCATTTTCGACCCTGAGCAAAATCGAACGGGACGCGGCGTGCCCTATTGCCGGCGCTGTTACTTCATCAGCCCCAATAGTTTTGCCGCTTCCGCATAGGCTTTTGTGCGCTCTTGCATAAACGCAGGCACACGCTCGAACGGAACGTCAATCCACTCGAATCCACCATCGGTCATTTGCTTCTTCATATCCGCATCGTTGTTGATGCGTTGAAACAAGTCGCTAATTTGCCTTTTGAGCGCATCAGGCGTTGTCTTCGGAACCGCCACGCCGCGGTAGGCGCCGTCAACCCAATTGAAGCCGGCTTCTTTAAACGTCGGCGCGTTCGGGAACTGCGGGTGGCGCTTCTCGGTTGCAACCGCGAGCACGCGCACTTTGTCTTTTTGGGTGATTGCGAACGTCGTGTAGCTCATCGCTGCATCAAGATGCTTGCCCAAAATAGCGGTTGCCATATCGGCAGTGCCTTTGTAGGGAACGTAGGTGAATTTGACACCCGCGAGCGCTTCAAACCGCGCCGTCGCCGCATGGTTGGCCGAGTTGAGTGCGCTGCCACCAACATTTAGCTTGCCAGGGTTCGCTTTTGCGTCAGCGACGAGATCTGCAAGGGTTTTGTATTTGCTCTCGGCGGGGACGATGATCGCGTCGGGCGTGAAATGAAACCAGTACACACTCGCCATATCATCGGTTTTGTACTGGACGTTACCTTCCATCGGCTGTAGCACGATGTGAGGCAAGTTGATCCCTGCGACGGTGTAGCCGTCGGCGGGTTCGCGATTGAGCGTGCTCCACACCAGCGCGCCGCCCGCCCCCACTTTGTTGAGAACGATGAAATCTTTGCCGGTAAGTCTTTTCGCGATGATGGCTTGCTGCCGTGCCGCCACATCCGATTCGCCACCTGCGGGGAACGGAATGATGTAGTTGATGTTCTTGTCTGGGAAATGCGCGAACGATGTGGTTGCGAACGCAAAGCTCGCGAGCGCGATGAATAAGCGCATGAAATCCTCCTTTGATTTTTTGCGTAGTGTGGAGAATAGCGAAACTATGAGCTTGACTGCATCCGGGTTGTCATCCCCGCGAAGGCGGGGACCCAGACGGAGAAAGTAACGCGCATATTAACCCGCGATAAGCAAGACGCTGATCGGTCTAGGTTCCCGCCTTCGTGGGAATGACAGACTTGCACAACTATTCGGAGCACGTATAAACCCGTCCCAATGACCGAAGAAGAACTCACCCAACGGATCCTCGCCGCCCCGCGTCAATTCGAAACCGAACGCACACGGCTCGAAGCACCCTCGTTCGCGCAAGTGCCCGTGCGCATGGCCTGGGCCGCAGCCGCGCACGACGAACTGCATTTCGTCGATTGGTGGCGGAAGTCGACCGCGAAGGATGTCGCCGAGCGCAGCGCGCAGAGCGAAATCGCCGCTGTAGAAGCGGGCACCGAAATCATCTACAACGTCTTCGAGAAAGAAACCAACGCGTACGTCGGGCGCATCGACCTGCACAGCTTCGATGCCGACGCCCCGCGCTGCGAAATTGGCTACATGGCCGATCCGCGGACGCAGGGGCGCGGGCTATTGCGTGAGGCCGCGCATGCGTGCGTCGAACTCGCGTTTAGTTTGGGATTCGCGCGCGTGCAAGCGATCACCGATCCGCGAAATGTGCGCTCCATCGCGTTCGCGAAGGCGCTGGGTATGCAAGAAGAGGGGCTGCTGCGCAACTACGAACGTCTCAACGGCGAACTGTGCGATCAGGTTGTGCTTGCGGTTTGTCGTGGGAAATCGTAGCCCGGATGCTCGCATCCGGGCAAATTGATACGA
>JAAFJI010000119.1 GCA_013298045.1 Betaproteobacteria bacterium | reverse complement strand
GCGCGCTCCTACCGGACGGACTAGCTCTCCGCGAGCTTCTTCAAATTTGCCAAACCCGCTTCAAAATCCGGCCCGACCAATCGATCCATGAAGTAACCGAACCAACGCGTCATTGGATTCATTCCGGCGTCGCCCGCCATCGTCCACGTGACTTTCGTGCCGTTACCTGCAGCCGCGAGAATTACGTCCCCGTTTGATGGAGTCATGCCTTCCATCGTGAGTTTGTAGCCGAGGCGTTTGTTCGGCTCGGCAGACGTGAATTCCATGCCGCCATTGCCTTCGCTTTTGCTCTTCCAATCCCATTTCGCGCCGACGCCCGATTCTGGGCCTGCATACGTGACCTGCATATTCGGATCGCGCTGATTCCAAACCGTCCAACGCTTCCATTCCTTCGTGTTCGCGACCAACGGATAAATCTTCTCGGCGGGCGCGTTGATCGTTACGCTGCGCTCCGCTTTGAATGCGCTCGGCAGCAGAAAGCCCGCGAGCAACAACAGCACGATCAACCCAATTAAGTAACCAACTACTTTCAATGCAATTCGCATGATGTCCTCCCGAGACATGTAGATGAGTAATCCCGCAATTCTGCGCTGTTTTGAGCAAATACGCTACATTGCCGCCTCGCTGCGCCGCAGCGTCAACCCGCGCGTCGCGCGCACGTTACATGCGCGCCCGATGTCCGGGGACTCTAACCTTTGTGTCCAACTATGAAAACGAAATCGTTCCTCCTCGCTGCCCTCGCAACCGCGATCGCACTACCGGCGTTCGCGCAATCGACGATCAAAATTGGCGAAATCAATAGCTACAAAGCTCAGCCTGCGTTCCTAGAGCCGTACAAAAAGGGCTGGGAGCTTGCGCAAGAAGAAATCAATTCGGCCGGTGGCATCAACGGCAAAAAATTAGAAACGATTTTCCGTGACGACAATGCAACGCCGGGCGACGCTGTTCGTGTGGCTGAAGAGCTCGTTTCACGCGAAAAGGTCGCGTTGCTTTCAGGCACGTTCCTTTCGAACGTTGGTCTCGCGGTTGGCGATTTTGCAAAGCAACGCAAAGTGCTCTTCATCGCAAGCGAACCGCTGACTGACAAACTGACCTGGGCGAACGGCAACGATTACACGTTTCGTTTGCGCGCAAACACTGCGATGCAAACTGCGATGCTCGTGCCCGAAGCTGCGAAGCTGAACAAGAAGCGCTGGGGCATCGTGTACCCGAACTACGAGTACGGCCAATCCGCTGCGAACTGGTTTAAGAAGTATTTGAATGCGCAATCGGCGAGTGGTGTCGAGTTCGTCGAACAAGCCGCGCCGCTCGGCAAGATCGATGCGGGTTCAGTCGTGCAGGCGATGCTTGACGCGAAAGTGGACGCTGTGTTCAACGTCACCTTCGGCGCGGACTTGCAAAAGTTCGTGCGCGAAGGCAATACGCGTGGGCTCTTCACCACTCGTCCGGTTGTGAGTTTGCTCTCTGGTGAGCCGGAATATCTCGACACGCTCAAAGACGAAACGCCAGCGGGCTGGATCGTCACGGGTTATCCGTGGGCCGAAATCAACACGCCGGAACACAAAGCATTCCGCGATGCGTATCAAAAGAAATTCAACGACTATCCGCGCTTGGGTTCAGTGGTTGGTTATTCGACGTTGAAATCGATCGCTGCGATGCTCAAAAAAGCAAATTCAGCCGACGTCGCTAAGATGCAAGCCGCGATGAAAAATCTTGAAGTGATGTCGCCATTCGGCAAGATCGTATGGCGCGCACAAGATCATCAGTCGACGATGGGCGCGTATGTCGGCAAGCTCGCGAAGAAGGACGGCAAAGGCGTGATGGTCGATTGGCGCTACGTCGATGGCAAGAGCGTGCAGCCGACGGATGAGGATGTGAAGCGCTTGCGCGCAGCGACGAACGTTGCGGCGAAGTGAGCAGAGTCAATTTTTGCCAGCACTATAAACAGTTGCCCTATTAAGATTGTCTAAAGCGCTAGTAAAATAGATTATCGAAAAATAAGAAGAAATTACAAAACGCCCCATTTAATGGGGCGTTTGTATATTTAGGTGCTGAAGAAACAAGTCTTGTTCCATTTTGCGCCGCGTAGACGTTTTTGGGATGCGATGAGCGTTGCAAATTTGTGTGGTGTGTGCCGCCACTGCGCTAGAGACACGCTTCGCGGAAAAAGCCGAGCTTTTCCTGTGCGACACGATCGGAGACCTGAAACAACACGAGCTCGTGCGTCGCGTGGAGCGTGTAAGGCAACCACCCCGGCACCGTGACCACGTCATGCGGCTTGAGCGCGAGGCGCCTGTCGTTCACGTGCAGCTCGCCCTCGCCTTCGACGACGATAAACACCGCGCCGTCAGTGGAGCGATACGGTTTGGTTTCGCTGCCCGTGGGCAGCAAGCGAATCATCGTAGAGATAGTCGGCATCGCCCAGCCGCCATCTAGCGGGTTCACATAGCGCAGCAGATAGCCGTGATGCGGATCGGGTGCGCCCGCTTTGGCGAGCGCGGCCAGCGCCTCTCGCGTGCGTGCGTAGGGGTAGTTAAACACCGGCGAATTGAGCGACGTTTTGATGTGACCAACCGGCAGTAAACCTTGACCGTAGCGCGCGAGTGCGTCGCCGGTCGGTCGCGTAATCGCGGCTTCGTCCGCGCGATGATCTTCGCGAAAGGTGCTGTTGAAAAACATGGCCATCGGAATGTCCAAGCAATCGAGCCACACCATCGGCTGATCGCCATCGTTGCCGTGGTGATGCCACGTCCACGACGGCGTGATCACAAAATCCCCCGGCGTCATCATCGTTTTTTCGCCATCGACGGCGGTGTACGCGCCGCTGCCTTCAACGATGAAACGCAATGCGCTTTGCGTGTGCCGATGCGCCGGAGCGATCTCTCCGGGCATCAACAATTGCAAACCGGCGTAGAGCGAATGCGTGATTTGCGAGCTGCCCTTAAGCGCCGGATTTTCGAGAATCATCACGCGGCGCTCGGCTTCTTTTGCGCTAATGTGTTGCGCGGATTCCATCACGTAGTGGCGTACTTCATCGTAACCCCAACGATGCGGCACACCGACTGTCGCAGGCGCTTGTGGCACGAGCGATTTGAGTCTCGTCCAGAGCGGGGCTAGGGCTTGCGTATCGGCGCGTTGGTAGAACGCTTCGCGTTCTTGTTGAATGGCTGCGCTCATTTCAAATCACTCTGACGTGGAGTTCGCCGAGCCCGCTGATAGCCCCGACCATCGTTTGTCCACGCTCGACTTTGCCGACGCCTTCCGGCGTGCCTGTGTAGATCAAATCGCCCGGTTCAAGCGTGAAGTATTGCGAGAGATGATTGATGACTTCCGGAACTGACCAAATGAGCTTCTCGATATCGCTTCGTTGGCGGTCGGTGCCGTCCACAGTGAGCGAGATTTCGCCTTTGCTCAAGTGCCCGACTGCTGACGCAGCATAGATCGGCGCAATGGGTGCGGATTGATCGAACGCTTTGCCAAGTTCCCACGGACGGCCTTTGTCGCGTAGTTTCAGTTGCAGATCGCGCCGCGTCATGTCGAGTCCGACTGCATAACCAAACACATGTTCATTGGCGTTCTCAACCGAAATGTCGCTTCCACCTTTGCCAATCGCAACGACCAATTCGATTTCGTGTTGAAAATCGTTTGTGCCGGGCGGGTATGCAATTTGACCGACCGTCCCCGGCGTCACGACGACAATACTGTTATTCGGTTTACAGAAAAAAAACGGCGGCTCGCGATCTGGGTCGAACCCCATTTCGCGCGCATGTGCTGCGTAGTTGCGACCCACGCAGTACACGCGTCGCACCGGGAAGTGCGCGTCGGTGCCAACCACCGGCACCGAGATTTGAGGTTCCGGGGCAAAGACGAAATTCATAGCGGCCTCCAAAGAAAAAACTGTACAAAACTACGCAGCAAGACAGCGCTCGCTCGTCCAACCGTAGAGCCACTCGACGGCATCGTAAAAACGTTCCGGCGAGCGATCTTTCCACAAGTCGTTGCGCACCAAACGCTCCACGCCCTTCGCGTGAAAGATACGACCCATCTCTCGCGCCGAGAGCACCACGCGCGCAGTCCGCGCAACGCGCGAGCGCTCGTAGTGTGCGAACGCCGCTGCCGAGTTGCCATTGTGCACGCGCAGCGCCTCGCCGAGCGTGACGCCGTCTTCCATCGCCATGCACGCACCTTGTGCGAGGTATTGAAGTGTTGGGTGCGCGGCGTCGCCGAGTAACGCAACGCGACCGAACGTCCACTGCGCAATCGGTTCGCGATCCGCGGTCGCCCAGCGCTTCCAGTCCTTCGGTAGATCGATGAGCTGCCGCGCTTGCGGGCAGATATCGGTGAAGTAACTTTGCACTTCTTCACGACTGCCCTCGCGCACGCTCCACACTTCTTTATCACGACTATGAAAGGTGACGACCACGTTGTATTGCTCGCCGCCACGCAGCGGGTAATGCACGAGATGACAGTTCGGCCCGACCCAGATCGCCGCAGCGTTCCAACGCAGGTCCGCCGGAAAATCATCCTTGGCGACAACCGCGCGGTAAACGACATGTCCCGACACGCGCGCCTCGTCGCCAACGTATTGCGCCCGCACGGCGGACTTCACGCCATCTGCACCAATGAGCGCAACACCATGATGCTGTCCTCCGTTGCGGTCGTACACCACGACGCCATCGTCGCTTTGTTCGACGCGATCTACGGCGGTGGAGACGGCGAGCTCAACCCGACCGCTCGCGATCACACCGTCCAACAGCGACTGGTGCGCGTCGGCGCGATGTATCACTGCGTAGGGATTTCCAAAGCGCGCACGAAAAGCCTCACCCGTTGGAATGTGTCCAACGCGGCTCGCGTCAATTGCGTCATGCATCACCATGTAATCGGTGTAGACCGCGCGAGCGCGGGCCTGCTCGCCGACACCCAGCGCATCGAACGCCGCAAAACCGTTGGGACCAACTTGGAGACCAGCACCGATCTCGCCAAGCTCGGACGCTTGCTCTAGCACTTTCACCTGGTAGCCCTGGCGCACTAGCGCGAGCGCGGCGGCGAGTCCACCAATGCCGCCCCCGGCGATTAGCACGGGGCGCTCAGAGGATCCATGTTTCACAAATTGTGCTTTCATTTAAATTTGTATGCAGATCGTCAGTATGCTTATAATAAGTATACTGATGCTATTTGTTTTCGATCTGTGAGGTCAACAGTTCAAAAAATGACGCGCACCCCAAAAGTCGTCCAATCAGAGGCTAAGAACGAAATCAAAGTCGATCTCGATAGCCTGCCCGGCTACTACATTCGTCGGCTGCAACAAATTGCGGTTGCAATTTTTTTAGACGAGTCGCGCGAGTTTGAAATCACGCCGGTGCAATACGCCGCGCTGCAAGCCATCAGCGATCATCCCGGTATCGACCAACGTACGCTGGCTCGCCGCATCGGTTTCGACACTTCAACCATCGGTGGCGTCATTGATCGACTCGACGCGCGCGGCTTGGTACTCAGGAGTGCGTCGGATACCGATCGCCGTGTTCGGCTGCTCTCGCTCACCGCAGCGGGGGCGTCGCTGACGCGAACCGTGGTACCTGCGATGCTGCGCGCGCAAGAACGGATCCTTGCGCCGCTACCAAAAGCCGAGCGCGTTCAATTTATGCGCATGCTGCGTACGCTTGTTGCAGGCAACAACGAAATGAGTCGAGCGCCGGGCGAGACAAGCTAGCGCCGTTCGTTGCAATAGCTGCGCGCGCACCGTGGTCCCGATGCGGAGATCGGTTCGCACCATGTCGAATGCTATTGCGCAAATGAGCTTTTTCGATTGCGCTTGATCATGTTGGGTCGGGATGTCAGACTGTAGGCGACCACCCGGGGTCGCTTCGGGTGTTCGCGCTACAAACCACCGTCGTTGATACGCAACCAAGCGCGTCCGGATGCGCGCCCGCGAAGGCAGCGGCAGCGGACGTGGGGCTTCGAACACGCTTGCGCCGCTGTTGCGCCCGCGACAACTTCGCTACATACTATGCGCTCTGCGCTGCGACGATTGAACGCACCGTACGTAAAAGAATGACTGTGCTCGAACGCAATGGCGATCGATGTGCCGGATTTTGGGGATTTCTCATGCGCTCGTTGGCTGTGCTCTCGACTTTGTTGGCTACGGTTTCGCTTGGAGCGGTGCAATCCACACTTGCTGCCGTCAAAACGTGGAGCTGCGCGAACTCAAGCGGTAACTGGTCCACCGGCAGCAATTGGATCGGCGGCACGATCCCTGCGACGAACGATACGGTGGTGTTTGACTGCGCGGTCACAACCAATGCCGACCTAGGATCGGTCAATATCGCTGCGGTCGTATTCGGCCCGAGCTCCGCAGGCGCGATCATCAACGGCGCGTTTGTTTTGAACGGAAATGCTGCGACCCTAAACATTGACGATCAAGCGACTGCCGCGACCCCCAACAGCATCAACGCGAGCATCACGCTCGCTAACTCGTTGGTGTATGTGAAATCTGGCGTATCGGGGCACGTGCTTTCTCTCAGCGGCGCTATCAGCGGCGGCACTGCGGGCGCCAACGAAGTGATGCGCATTTACGGTCCAGGCGCAGTACAGCTTCGGCGGATTAGTGGCGCTGCAAATACTTACACCGGTCGCACCTTCGTGGCGTCGGCGGACGGTAACGGCGGGAATGGCGTGCTGCAAGTCGGCGGATTCAACCGAGTCGTCGTGCCGGGCGATTTGACCGTGGGTTCCGGCACCGGCAGCCCCACCGCGCCGGATCGCCCGCAAGTGCAGTGGCAATTGCCCGAAGGTGTGAGCGACACGAGCAAAGTCAATGTTGCGGTTGACGGTTTGCTCGCGCTCGACACGCGCTTTGAAACCATCGCGAAGCTTACCGGTTTGGGCACGGTGACCAGCACCAGCACCAATGCGGCTCTGACGGTTGGCGATGCAGGAAATTTCACCTGGGGCGGCGTGATTTCGGGGCCAGGTGGGATGACCAAAGTAGGCACTGGCACGATGACGATTACCGCACCGAACACCTATACCGGCCTGACCACCGTGAGCCGCGGCACCCTGGTGCTGAATGCGCCACTGATAGGCGGAACGGGTCGAGCGATCAACGGTCCGCTCGTCATTGGCTCGGGCGTCGGCACGGTAGTCGCCGCGACGGTTCTATTTGCGAACAACTTTCAAATTGACAGCTCCACCCTGCCCCTCGCCATCAATTCCGACGGCAGATTGGACACGGCTGGATTCGGCGACGATGTGGGTCCGCTCACCATAAACGGGGGCAACTTCGCTATAGGCAATAACGTACAACAGTTTGGCGGCCTGACCATGAACGGCGGCACCATCAGTGGCACGGGCACGTTGGTATTGCGGGCCAGCAACCTGGTGGCCACTGCGACGGTGGCGCTCGGCGCGGCAAGCATTGGATCGACTGTCGAGTTGGGCTTTGGGACGGACACGTTCACGGTAAACAGCGGCAGCGCGCAGCCTGAGTTAACGATTAACGGCGCGGTGACCGCTGGGTTGCTTTCCGCAAACCTCATCAAAGCCGGCACCGGCACCCTGCGCCTCGCGGGCACCGCCGCCAACACCTACGGGGGCAGCACGACCATCGCGCAAGGTGTTCTCGATCTCGCAAAACCCAACAGCGTCGTCGCAATCACCGGTCCGATCGTGATCGGCAACAATACCGATCCGCCCGGCTCGGCGACGCTCAAAAACCTTGCGACCAATCAAATCGGTGGCAAACCGAGGATGACAATTAGTGCGTCCGGTGTGTATGGCTTAAACGGATTTTCCGACGACATTGGCGGACTCGCCGGTGGTGGAGTGTTGAACTTTCCGTCGCTCTCGGCTCTCGGAATTGATGTTTCAAATGGCAGCCAAATGTTCGCCGGTAGCGTTACTGGATCGGGGAGTGGCACAACACTGCAAAAAAGTGGCGCAGGTGAACAGGTTTTCACAGGTTCTGGCGTTCCTAGCGTGACGGCGGCAGATGTTTTGGGAGGGCGTTTGACAATCAACACGCAGATGGCCTTCGCGTCGGCGGCAGTAAACGTGCAATCTAGCGCAGAGCTTTCCGGTAATGGACGCATGTTTAGCTTGCAAGCCAATAGCGGCGCGAGCGTGCGCCCAGGCAATGGTAGTGGTGGAACCTTGTCGATTGATGGGGACGCAACGTTTCGCTCCGGCTCGGTATTGATAGCGGATTTGCTGAGCACGAACCTAGGTTACTTCAGCACGCTCGATGTACAAGGAACCGTTGCAATAGAGCCCAACGTTGCGCTCGATCTGCGCGCTGCGCCTGCGTTTTCCGCAGCGAATTCGAGTTCGGTGGCGATCATTGTCAATGACGGGGCAGACGCCATTCAAGGCACCTTCCGGGGGCTGCCGGAAGGTCGCTCGTTACCCGCAGGCGCGCGCAACGTATCGATCTCGTACGCAGGCGGAACGGGTAACGACGCGTTGCTTACGGTTCGCCCAACGCTCGACATCGACGGAGATAGCCAGTACCTCGCGGAAACTGACGGCTTGTTGATTGCTCGACATATTGGCGGCCTGACTGGCGCCACGCTCGCAGCGAACGCTATTGCCGGTGCAAACGGTGCGAAGCGAACCGCCCAAAGCGATGTCTCGGCGTATCTTACGTATCTAGGCAATTCACTCGACGTGAACCAAAGTGGTGTTGTCGATACGACCGATCGCGTGCTCATTCTGCGTTGGTTATTTGGATTTCGAGGCGAAGCACTCGTGACCGGTTTCGCGATTCCGCCCGGATCAACCGCCGAGCAATATGCTGACACCATTCGCAACCAGTTGGAGCAACTGACGCCGTAATCGACAGTTTGTAGGCGACGACCTGGCGTCGCTTCCAGCATTCACACTCCAAACGACCTTCGTTGCTAATCGACCAAGCGCGGTCGATTCCGCGCCTACAGTTCCCAGGCAGAACTCGCGTCGCTCGGTTCGGGTGGTAGGCGACGACTTGGCATCGCTTGGAGGAATGATGAGAAAGCTGCAAGAAGCGACGCCAAGTCCGCGCCTGCATAGCGAGCGCGTACGCGGACTACACGCCCAGCAATTCGCTATGCTGCGAACCGATGACTGCATTCCTCGTCCAAACGTTAAACGGCCTCGCCTCCGCCGCCTCGCTTTTCCTTGTTGCCGTTGGCCTTTCGCTGATTTTCGGCGTGACGCGTATCGTGAATTTCGCGCACGGATCGTTCTACATGCTCGGTGTTTACATCGCGTACTCGTTTGCGACGCACTTCGGTGGAATCTTTGGGTTTTGGGGCGGCGTTGTTGCAGCGGGACTTGCCGTTGCGCTCGTTGGCGTAGTCGTTGAAGCGCTCATTCTTCGGCGTATTTATTCGTCGCCGGAACTTTTGCAATTGATCGCGACCTTCGCGCTCGTGCTCATCATCAAAGATGCGGCGCTCTATGTATGGGGGCCGGAGGATTTGCTCGGGCCGCGCGCGCCAGGGTTCACGGGTGCGGTGGAGATTTTCGGGCGCGCCTTTCCGACGTACGACTTGCTGTTGATCGCGCTCGGCGTTGCGATGCTCTCTGCACTCACGGCGCTCACCAAGAAAACGCGTTTCGGTTTGCTGCTTCGCGCGGCGACCGAGGATCGCGAAATGACCGACGCGCTTGGCGTGAATCAAAAATTGCTTTTCACCGCTGTATTCGCACTCGGCAGTTTTCTCGCAGGCATAGGCGGCGCGCTGCAATTGCCGCGCGAACCGGCGACGCTTTCGATGGACTTGAACATCATCGCCGATGTGTT
This sequence comes from Betaproteobacteria bacterium, assembly GCA_013298045.1. GTDB lineage: Bacteria > Pseudomonadota > Gammaproteobacteria > Burkholderiales > Casimicrobiaceae > Casimicrobium. Next base: position 1,521 of record JAAFJI010000119.1, on the reverse strand, counting down.
TGTGGTCGTCGTGATTGGCGGCTTGGGTTCGTTGCACGGCGCATTCGTCGCAGCCGTCATCATCTCGCTCGTGAAAGCGTATTGCATTGGGCTCGGCACGCAATCGCTCTCTGGCTTTGAATTTGAGTTCAGCAAGTTAACGCTCGTTGCTGAGTTCATCGTGATGGCGCTCGTGCTTGTATTCAAACCGAATGGACTCTTCGGTAAACCGCTCGCGCATGCGCACACAAGCGAGGTCGTTGAATCTCCGATTGGAAAACCGTCGAACGTGCAACTCGGTGCGTTGTTGGTTGGCGTGTTGTTGCTCGCGGCGATGCCGTTCGTGTTCGACGATTACACCTCGGTGCTCGCGACAGACGTCGTGATCTTCGCGCTTTTCGCCGCGAGTTTGGGGCTCATCATCGGTACGGCGGGCATGGGCTCGTTCGGTCATGCGGCGTACTTCGGGCTGGGCGCATACGGCGCGGCGCTCGCGGCGAAAGCGGGATTCGGTTTTGTGCCGTCGCTTGCAGTTGGCGCGTTGCTCGCGCTCGCGGCGGCGATTGCGTTCGGTTGGTTCTGCGTGCGTTTAACCGGAACTTACATGGCGATGCTCACGCTCGCCTTCGCGCAAATCGTGTGGTCGATCGTGTTTCAGTGGGACGCGGTCACTGGCGGCAGCAACGGCATCGTCGGCGTGTGGCCGCCTGAGCTACTAAGCAATCGCGATTACTTTTATTGGACGACGCTCGCCGTATGCGGCGCGGGCGTGTTGCTTTGCTGGTGGATCGTCTACACACCGTTTGGTTACGCGCTGCGCGCGTCGCGCGACTCCGCACTGAAGGCGCTCGCAATCGGCATTCCGGTGAAACGCATGCAATGGGCGCTCTTCGCGCTCGCGGGCGCGCTCGCGGGTGTAGCTGGCGCGATGTATGCGTTTTCGAAAGGCAGTATTTCGCCCGACGTTTCAGCGATTCCAAGATCGGTGGATGCGCTGGTGATGGTGCTGCTTGGCGGTATCAACACCTTGCTTGGCCCGGTTCTCGGCGCGGCAGTGTTTACCTGGTTGCAGGACACGCTCGCCCGAACGACGGATTATTGGCGAGCGTTGTTTGGGGCGGTGGTTTTGTTGCTGGTGATGGTGTTTCCTCTTGGAATCGTTGGATCTATCAAAGTTCTCGTGGCGCGCTTAGCCCGCTCTCCCGCAGCGCGGGACCAGCCTCAGGCGCAGGACGCCACTTCAGTGGCGTTTCCGCGCAACGCGAGGAATTCGTCGAAGACGAACAGAGGGTTGGGGTGAGGGCGATGGAATGACTATCGGAGCCGCCGGTACTGACGCGCTCTTAAAGGGTACGAGCGCATCGAGTGTTTCGCCAAGCAACTGCCCTCACCCTCCGCCCTCTCCCGCGCAGCGGGAGAGGGAACCAAGTGTTGCGCTAAACGTCGTGGGTTTGAAAAAATCCTTCGGCGGCGTCGCTGCAGTGAAGGGCGTCGATTTCACCGTCCACGCAGGCGAAGCAGTCGCACTCATCGGTCCTAACG
>JAAFJI010000118.1 GCA_013298045.1 Betaproteobacteria bacterium | reverse complement strand
AGGTCGAATTGCTGCGTTGCGCAGCCGGAGAGCAGCGCTACCACGCAGCCGAAAACAATGAACTCGTTTCGCACCATTTTTTCCTCTGCATTCTCGGTTTTTAGTAGCGCGTTTTTACGGGCAGCGCATTCGGAGCCGCGACACCAGTCCCAGATGTATGCGCAGAGGAAGGAGCTGCCGTTTGCCTTGCGACGGTAAGGCTAGAGCGCCAGCGTGTTCCGCTCATGCGGAATTCGCGGGGTTCGCGAACCCTAAAAACCTCAGTCATTTCAAATCAAACTCTTGATAGAACAAGCCGGTCGGGAAACTGATGGCTGAAATCGCGAACTTCAATGACGGCTCTATTTTCGACGACGCATTGTGCAGCCGAAAATTCAGGTTGTAGCCCCTGTTCAATGCGACCGTTTTCGAGTACTGCCCGCCATTTTTGTTGTTTATCGAGTTAATTGCGGTCGGCAACGGCGTTTTCGCACCGTGCAACGTGCCGTGCATATTGAAACACTGCACGCTCACTTTCTTCGGTGTCGCAATAACTTTGTAGAAATCGCGAACACCCACCAAATAGCGTATCAGCTGCTTGCAGTTCTCGGCGGCCGTCGGCGACCCTTCGCCGCAAACACGCTCCAGCTCCTTGGCGAAGGCATCGAGTACCGGCCAATACACTTCCGTCGCCTTTTCAGCATACGTCTGCCACAGTGGCGGCGGTACAGACGAGTTCTGCATGTCGCGTAGTTTCCCAAAGATTGGCTTTACGCGCTTCCAATAACCATCGCTGCATCCGGACGTATCAAGCCCCCAAGCCTTGACGAAGTCCAATTGACCTGAAAGGCGCGAGTGCTTTAAATCGCTATGGTTGTTTTTGCACGAAATCCCAATTTCTCGATCATCGCTTAGCTGAAGTACAACGTCGCGAACATCTCCCGTTTGTCCCATTGCATCGGTCGCGAAACGAATAACGCCCCGACTATTCGGGCTTACGTTTTCTCGGTCAAGAAGGAAACACACCGCTTTCCCTGCGGCGCTTTGTTGACGCTTGCGCAGCGGTTCGCTTATTGCGCGCTCATGCGCGTACTGATTCGTTTCCGACGATGCGCTGTCTTCGATCAGCGCTCGGGTGCGACTCTTGATCTCGTTGGCCACCGCCCATTCGAACGCGTTCCCGTTTTGCTTTTGATTTGCCACTGCCAGCGTTCTCCAAATCAGCGTAGATTCGAGCCGCGACCGCTTTGGCAAGTCCGACCGGCACCGCATTGCCCACCATTTTGTAGCCGATACGCGGGTGCGAATACAAAAACCGATACACATCGGGAAAGGATTGAATGCGGGCGCATTCTCGGATAGTGAGTCGTCGATACAAGTGCTCCGCACCGGGAACGAGCATCTTGCCGCCGCCGCGTTGCGCAATCATCTTTGGTGCCTGTGGATGAAAGGGAATGTGTCGATCCGTGGCCAAGATAGTGAACGATGGCTCGTCCCAAGCACGAACGCGGTTGCGCGACAAAAAAATCGACGAATAGCCTGATTCGTGGAGCTCGTGATTTGCAACCGGTGAATCCGGACCGATCGGCACATCGACCAAGTCGCCGATTGCGTCGCGCAAGTTGACGCGCTGCTTGACGGGTTCTGGAAACTCAAAGCGCAACCCCAGTTCACGCCGATAGCCGACGATGAAGACGCGCTGGCGATCTTGCGCGACGCCGTAATCACTTGCAGTGAGTAAGCGCCACGAGACATCGAACCCTTCTGCTTCGAACAACTTCAAGATGTTGCGAAAGGAGTCGATGTTTCGACTGTGAACGAGTCCGTGCACGTTTTCTGCAACAAAAAACTGCGGTTTTACCTTCCGCAAAACGCGAATGTATTCAAAGAATAGCTCGCCGCGCGGGTCTTCTATGCCGCGTCGTGCGCCTGCTTCGCTCCACGATTGACACGGCGGTCCGCCAATCAAACCCACGGCCTCCGGCACGTCGTCGCTCGGTACGTCACGAATCGAGCGACCGTCAAAGACTACGTCGGGAAAATTATGGCGGTATGACGGAGCGATTGCGCGGTCGTATTCGTTGGCCCAGATCGTTCGAAAGCCAGCCTGCTCGAAGCCCATATCGAGCCCGCCCGCGCCGGAAAATAGCGAAACAAGCGTGGGGGCGTTCGGTGTAGATTGCATCGTCGCGAATTGTAGGCAAGTTTGTTGTCGCACAGATTCCCCATGGATTGTTTCGCACGCTTCCGCGCTTTTTCGACCATTGCAACCAAAGGCTGTATAAATTTACACTATTCGAACAAAGACAGTATGCAAACCGAGGAAAATGCGTTGGGCGTACAAATGGGCGCTCAATACCAAGATACACCAGCCCGAGGATAAGTTTGGATTGCCGCGCGGCGGGATGAGTACAGACGCTTTCCACAGATTGAGTGCAGACCGGACCGCTGATACCGATCAAAGCTCGCACTCGGATGATCGACCTATCTGGTTTGCGCGTTCGAATTCTCCGGCGCCTGTTTGTCGCTCTGTCCATCGATCTCCGCGTCGGCGGCGAGGATGTCGTCCAACTGCGCGCGCGCTTCTTTCGAAACAGCGACAAGCTTTTCTTCATCGCGGAAGACCGCTTGCTGACGCTCAAGGAGTTCGGCATCGTGCTGGACGAAGGTGGTGATGGTTTTCTCGATTTGCTCGGGCGCTTCGCCGATCTGCGAGAGCAGGTCCTTGGTCATTTCAATGCTCGACCAAAATGTCTCGCGCATCGGATTTTCGACGCCCAGCTCGCGCAGCTCCATTGCATGACCGCGGTTGCGTGCACGGGCGAGCACGACCACGCTCGGGAAGTGCTGGCGCACGATGCGCGCGATCGCGAGCGCGGCTTCTTGACTGTCTACGCAGACGACGAAAAATTTCGCGTCCTGCGTTTTCGCAGCACGCAGCAGATCGAGCTTGGTCGCATCGCCGTAGTAAATCTTGTTACCAAAGCGGCGAACCGAGTCCACGTGATCGGAGGCGGCATCGAGCGCGGTGAACTTGATGTTGCGCATGTTGAGAATGCGCCCGACGATTTGCCCGACGCGACCGAAACCGGCGATGATGACCGGCGTTGCCGGGTCGTCGATCAAGTCAAACGGCGCTGCATCTTCGCGCGCGAGCCAGGGCTCGAGTAATTTATCGTTCACAAGCCAGGCAAGCGGCGCCAAGATCATGGTGAGCACGACCGCAAGCGTGAGAATCTGGCTCTGCTCGGCGGTGATGAATTTCGCACTCAAGGCCGCCGCGAACAGCACGAATGCGAATTCGCCACCGACCGCAAGCGCGACGGCTTGCGGTCGCGCCAGTGCATCCGACGCGCGGGTGAGGCCGCGGCGCATCGCATAGAACACGACGCCTTTCACCAGAAGCACCCCGAGTGCAATGCCAATGACCACCAAAGGCTGCGAGGCAAGCAAGCCCAGGTTCACACCCATGCCGACGGCCATGAAAAACAAGCCGAGCAGGAGCGATTCGAACGGCTCGATGCTCGCCTCCAATTCGTGTCGGAACTGGCTTTCGGCGAGCAGCACGCCCGCGAGAAAGGCCCCCAGCGTGGTTGACAAGCCCACCGATGTCATCAGCCAGGCAAGACCAATGGTGGTGAGTAGTGCTGCCGCCGTGAACACCTCGCGCGAGCCGAAACGCGACACGTAGCGAAACATGAGCGAGAGAATCGGTTTGCCGAGCGCAATGACTGCCGCAATGGCGAGAAGCGCGGGCCAGCCGGGTTGTTGGGTGTCGCTTGCCGCGCCCATTACGCCGACGATCGCGATGATCGGGATCACGCTTAAATCTTGGAACAGCGAAACGGCAAACGCCTCGCGCCCGTACGGCTGATTCAATCCGCCGCGCTCGGCAAGCGCCGGCATCATGAATGCGGTCGAACTCATCGACAGTGCAATGCCGATGATGATCGAGGCGGATAGCGAAAAACCGAAGGCGAAGGCGATGGCGGCCATCGCCCCGCCGCACCCCACGATCTGCATCGGTCCCAGGCCGAACACCGAGTGACGAAGCGCCCAGAGCCGGTCGCGCTGCAATTCAAGACCGATCAAGAACATCAGCAGCGCGATACCAAACTCCGCGACGTGCAGAATCGTTTCCGGATGGCTGATGACCGCAAACGCCGAGGGTCCGATGAGGATTCCGGCGACTAAGTATCCGAGAACCGAACCGAGACCGATCTTTTTGAACAGCGGGACGAGGATGACTGCGGCGGCTAATAGCGCGGCGGCCGTTGCGAGAGCATTCATGCGGTGGCCTGCTTCGATGGCTGTGGCTTGGTGTGCAGCTGCTGCCCGGCGATTTCGGTTTTGCCCGCCGCCAGATGTGGCCAGACCGCGAGCGCACGCTCGATCGCCGCTTCGATTGCCGATTGCTCTTCGCGTCGCGGGCGTTCGAGCACCCAGTCAACGACCGGTTTTTGCGACGAGGTCGAATCGCGCGGATGGCCGATTCCGACCCGCAGCCGCCAGTAATTCGATGTGCCAAGCTTCGCGTGAATATCGCGCAGCCCGTTGTGCCCAGCGTGACCGCCGCCGAATTTGAGTTTTGTCTCGCCAGCGAGCAGATCGAGTTCGTCGTGCGCAACCAAGATCGCTTCCGACTCGATGTCATAGAACTTTGCCATCGCGGCGACCGTCGTGCCAGAGAGATTCATGAACGTCTGCGGCAGCGCGACGCGCACGTCGGCAAATACGCCTGCGCCACGCGCGACCAGCGCGCTGAATTTTTTCTCGAAGTTAAGCGTGCCGCCAATTTCGTGGGCGACGTCTTCGGCGAACCAGAAGCCGGCGTTGTGGCGTGTTTTCTCGTACTCAGCGCCGGGGTTTCCGAGGCCGACGACGAGTTTGATCGGGGTGGTCGGTGCAGTCATCGGCTCGCAGTGTACGGGCGAGGCGATTCGCGCGGAAGGCATGGCGAACAGCCGTCTAACTTAACAACTTAGTGCCCGGTAAAATAGTAGTTTTACGGTGATTTATAGTAGTGTCAATTGTATAAATTAATCTACTATAGCATATATTGCATTGGGCATAAAGCGTGAAAGCTATTTTGTAATCGTGAATTTGAACTCGATTTGCGATCGTGACGGGTGATCAGGCAGATGCGTAACCTCGCGCATTGCAATCGTGTCGCCTACGACGTGCAATTGCGTCGATACGCGCGTGCCGTAGATGATGTTGCCAGCCGCATCGCAGTGACGGATGAAGATACTGCTGAGCGCGCGCTCCCATTCGCGCGGCACGCCGGTTGCGGGAAGGGCTTCGTCTGCGGCGCGCGTGGCGTCTAAAAGCAATGCGTCGATCGACTGCACCCGTGCGTCGAAATCTGGCTGCAGGAGTGCGCGATGGAAGCCGGTCTTGATGCGCTCGATCTTAGGCCAGGGCGTATCTAGCGATGCATTGGAGAGCGCGTAGACACCGTCCTGCAGTCGTCTGGGTTGTGCCTCGCGCGAATTCAGAAACCACAGCTCGCGCACGCTGCTCTTGTGCCCGCCAAGCGTTGCACAGACGACATTGAAGCCTTCAAAGAGTGAGCTGCGGGTGGCGAGATCGTCGAGAAAGCGCGGAGCCGACATCGCGCCATCGAGAAATGCGTTGACTATCGTGCCGCGCGATGGGGCGTCGGTTTTGCGCAGTTGCGGATCGCGTAAATTGGTGAGCAGCGCGAAGCGACCGCTGCGCGTCGCGCCCATCCAGGTGCCGCCGCCTTTCAGATCGCGCCCGGCGAGTATTTCATCGCCAGGCCACCAATGAAGTGGCGCAGCTGGACGGGCAAAGAACTCATCACGATTTGCAGCGATGGTGAGCGGTGAATCCGACTCCGCCTGCCAGTTGAAAACGACGATACACATTTTGTGAAAGCGCTTATTCCATTTCTAAATCGATACGGGACGCGGCGTGACGGCGCACGCCGTGCGTTTGCGCGGCACGGGCATCACCGAAGTGTCGTATCGATTTAGAAATGGAAATACGACGTCGAGGAGTCTAATCGCGGCCTCGCTTACGAGACCCTGGCGCGTCGCTCGTCCTACGCTTGGGTTTCGATCAACTTGAGGCGCTGCACCTTGCCTGACGGTCCTTTCGGCAGCTCGGCAACAAAGCGAAATTCTCGCGGCGTTTTGTACTTGCCGAGTTGTTCGAGGCAATGGGCGCGCAGCGACGCTTCCGAAGTGGTCACGCCAGGCTTCAACACGATCGCCGCGAGGATGTCCTGACCGTAGTCTTTGTCGGGAATGCCAACGGCTGCGGCTTCGAGCACGTCGGGATGCATGAGCAGTGCCTCGTCGATTTCGCGTGGGGCAATGTTTTCTCCGCCCTTGATGATGAGCTCTTTGATGCGCCCGGTGACGAAGTAAAAGCCGTCATCGTCGCGATAGCCCAAATCACCAGTGCGCAGCCACCCGTCGGCGGTGATCGCCACGCGCGTTTTCGCAGCATCGTTGTAGTAGCCAAGCATCAGGTTCGGCCCGCGCAATTGCAACTCACCGACTTTGCCGTTTTCGAGGACGGGCTGAATATCCCCTGTCGCATGATGATCGACCACGCGCGCCTCGACGCCGCAGGGCAGACCAGGGGTTGCGTACTTGCGCGCGCTCGCGAGGTGCGGATTGCAAAACACCACCGAAGCACATTCGGTCATCCCCATCGCTTCGATCACGCCGATGCCGAAGCGTCGTTCGAACGCCCGATGCTGATCCGGCGGCAGCGGAGCCGAGGCCGATCGGGCGAATCGAACATCGGGAAATTGCTTCGCGCCCTCGTCGCCTGCGTTTAGCAAATACGCGATGATGGTCGGAACGACATTGATCCAGGTCGGCTTGAACGTCTCGACCCATGACCACCAGGCGCTTACCGAGAATTTATGCGGCGCGACGATGCTGCCACCGCTTACAAACGGAGCGAGTGTGGCAATGCATTGCCCGTTGATGTGATAGAGCGGTAACGAAGAAAGCACGCGATCCTGCGGCGTGAGTTCGTGCCAGGCGGCTACCGTATGGGCGGCGTAGCAAAGTGCGCCGTGCGTCATCAGCGCCCCTTTCGGTTTGCCGGTCGTGCCCGAGGTGTACATCAAAAGCGCGGGTGTGTCGGTGGCAACCGGCGGCAGCGCATCAAGCGCGGCGATCGCCGACTGCGTGCTGTGGCGCTCGCAACCCGGGCTGGGGGCGTCCGAATCGATGATGCGAACGCGAATACGGGCGGCAGTCGCCGCGTCGCACAGGGCAAGCGCCGCGTTGAGCTGGCGTTCGTAGTGGCTTGAGGTGAATACGATTTCAACATCGCTCTGCGCAAGCACATGTGCAAGCTGCGTCGGCTGTGAGAGCAGATTGAGCGGCACCGAGACGTGACCGGCGACCATCGTTCCCACCAACAGCGCCGCCGCTTGATAGCCGTTGTGCAGAAGAAATCCAATATGACAACGTTTATCTATGCCCAATGAAATAACGAAGCTAGCTATGTTTAGCGATTCTTCGCTAAGTGCTAAATAAGTCTGCGTCAAACCAGTTTCCGGGGCAATGACAAAAGGCGCTGATGGCTGAAGTCCCAAATGTGCGGTGAGCACGGCGCGCAGTGTTTGCGGTGCGGTTTGCGCTGCGCTCACGCGCCCGATCCTGTCTTCGCAAAGTAATCCGCAAACAGCGCCGATTCGTCGGGAATCTGCGCCGGAATCGGGCGCGCGATTCGGGTGATGTTGAGAAAGTGTTTGTAGTTCAAATTCTCGGAAAAACTATTGCCACCCCAGCTGCCGCAGCCCATCGACAGCGAAAACGGCAAGCCGTTGTCGAAGCTGCCGCCGGTGGCAATCGCATGGGCCTGATTAACGATCACGCGGGCAACGGGCAGCGTCTCGCCCAAGTGCCGCGCGAGCGCCTCTGTGTGCTGTGCCAAGGCGTGCAGCCCCACCGAATGCCCCGCACCTTGAAAGGCATAAATTTCGACAACCCGCTTCACCGCCGCGTCGAAATTTTCTGCACGGTAAAGCGTGAGCACTGGCGAGAGTTTTTCGCCGCTAAATGGGAACGAGGCACCGACGCCGGTTTCTTCGACCATCAATACTCGCGCGGTGCTCGCGCACGACAAACCCGCAAGCGCGGCGATGTCGGCAGCGCTTTTTGCCGTGAACGCCGCCGAGAGATGACCGTCGGGAAACATCGCGGCTTGCAACTGCGCGCGCGCTTGCCGATCCAGAAGCACGCAGCCTTCGGCGGTGAGCGCGTCGATCATTGCATCGTAGATCGCGTCTTCGATCACCAGGCTGTTTTCGCTCGAACAACTCGTCGCGTTGTCGAACGTTTTCGAGCGCACGATTTTTTCTGCGGCGTCTGCCAAGTTCGCGCTCGCGTGAACAAGCACCGATACGTTGCCTGCCCCGACGCCGAACGCCGGTTTACCGCTTGAATACGCGGCGCGGATATTGGACTGCGAGCCGGTGGCGACGATTAAATCGACCGCTTGCAGCAGCGCATGGGTGATCGCTTTGTTCACCGGCGGCGGCAGCAATTGCACCAGATCGCGCGGCGCACCGAGTTTATCGAATTCCGTATGTACGTATCGCACGAGAAGTTCTGCAGTCGAGTATCCCTTGGGGGAGGGCGCGAGAATGATTGCGTTGCGCCCCTTCATCGCGTTGACGATCATGTTGGCGGGCGTCGCGCCGGGGTTGGTCGAGGGCGTGATGGCGCCGATCACGCCGACCGGGCGTGCGATCTCGGTGATGCCGCAAACCCGATCCTCGGCAATCACACCCACCGATTTCGCGGCTTGTAAATCGCGCAACAGACCAAGCGTCTTGCGATGATTTTTCTGTATTTTGTCGGCGACGTTGCCAAGCCCGGTGTCAGCGACCGCGCGCTCGGCGAGCGCGCGGTTTTGCGACGGCGACATGATCGCCCAGGCTGCTGCGGCACAGAGCAGGTCGGTCTGCCCCTGGTCGTAGCTCGCGACGATCGATTGCGCCGCACGGGCGCGCGCGATAAGCGTTGCAATCGTGGCTGCGATCGCCTCGGTCATGGATCGAGTTTTGCCCCAGAGGCTTTTTGCACCCGTGCCCAGCGCTCGATCTCCGCGCGAACAAAGCGACCGTACTCAGCCGGTGGCATGCCGCCTGCGTCGGCAGATGCGTTCGCCCAGTTTGTCTTGATCGCGGGGTCATCGAGTGCTTTGACGATTTCCCGGTACATGCGATCAACGATTTCGGGCGGGGTGCCTTTGATCGCCCACACGCCGAACCACTGGGAAACGTCCAAGTTTGCGTAGCCAAGCTCTGCAAGTGTCGGGATATCGGGATACTGCGTGGAGCGTTTGCTCGCCATCAGACCGAGCGGCCGCGCTTTGCCGGCGCGAATTTGCGCAGCCGACGCGCTCATGCCGTCAAACAGCACGTCGAGTTGTCCGCCAAGAAAATCCGCCATCGCCGGGCCCATCCCTTTGTACGGCACGTGCAGCAGATTCACGCCCTGGGTGGTTTTGAAAAGCTCGCCAGCCAAATGCTGCGAGGTGCCTGCGCCGGACGAGCCAAAGGCAAGCTTGCCCGGGTTGGCTTTCAGATGATCGATCAGATCCTTCATCGTTTTCACGTTCGGCAGTTTGTCGGGCTGCGCGACCACGACAAACGGCATGACCGCGAGCAAGGTCACCGGAACGAAATCTTTTTCGATGTCGTAGGAGAGTTTCGGATACATCGACGGTGCAATCGCGTGATGCACCGCACCGATCAAAAACGTGTAGCCGTCCGCCGTCGCGCGAGCCGCCTGCGCCGCGCCGATGGTGCCGCCCGCGCCGCCGATGTTCTCGACGATGAACTGGTGTCCGGTTTGTTTGGTGAGCTGCGCGGAGAGCGGTCGCGCAAAGGTGTCGGTGCCGCCGCCCGCGGGGAATGGATTGATGAGCTTGACCGGCTTCGTTGGCCAGTTTTGTGCGAAGCTCGCGGCCGCGACGCTCATCGCCGCCAAGGCGAGCAAGGCTTTTGCAACACAACGCATACAGTTTCCTCCTTGTTTGTGATGTGCAGCGGCGATGCTATGCGCGCTTGCTGTCGGGCGTCTCCATGAAAACCCGTTGCTGACAGCTCACTGACGTTTGATTTCGGTGTGCTTGTACTTCGCCAGATGCCGCGTCGGCAGTGCCAGCGCGTCGCGCCGGAACGGATCGCCGAGTTCTTTGGTGACCATCATTTCAAGGATCGTGGTGCGTCCCTTTTTCTGCGCGTCGCACGCTGCGGAAAGCGCGGCACCGACATCTTCAAGGCGATCAATGCGAATACCCTCGGCACCCATGGCAATCGCGGTGTTTGCCCAGTGCGGTTGCCGATCTAGCGCAACGCCGTTGTAGCGACGGTCGTAAAAGTCAACATGATTTTTTTTCTCCGCGCCCCACTGGCCATTGTTGAACACAATCGCGGTGACAGGGATGTTTTCTCGTACGCAGGTCTGCACTTCATTGAAGCTGATGCCCCACGCGCCGTCGCCCACATAGGCGATTGCCGGTCGATCCGGTGCGGCGAGCTTAGCGCCGATGATGGTCGGAAAAGCGTAGCCGCAGTTGCCGAAACTCATTGCGGCGAACATCGAGCGCGGTTCGTTGAAACGCAGGTAGCTGTTGGACACCGAACAGATATTGCCGATGTCGGTGGAAACCATGGCGCGCGGCGGCATCGCTTTTTCGAGCGCTCGCAGCATTTGCCTTGGGTGCATGTACGCCGAAGTTTTTGCAGCTTCAATCGAATAAGGGTCGCGCTCATGGGTCCAGGCAGATAGTTCTTTCTCCCACGCCGTTTTTTCTTTGGTGATCGTTTTCAAGCGCGTCTCGCGATTGCCGCGACAGACAAGCGTTTTGTTCTTGAGCCGCTTGACGAGTGCGAGCGCCGCAGCGCGAGCGTCGCCGCAGATGCCGACCGAAATTTTCTTGACCAGTCCGAGCATTTTTGGATCGGCATCAATCTGTACGATCTTCGCGTTCTTTGGCCAGTAATCCAGCCCGTGTTGCGGCAGTGTCCCGAACGGTCCGAGCCGGGTGCCGAGCGCGATCACCACATCGGCTCGGTTGATGAGTTTCATTGCCGCTTTCGATCCTTGATAGCCAAGCGGTCCGCACCAAAGCGCATGACTGGCTGGAAACGAATCGTTGTGCAGGTAGCTATTGCAAACCGGCGCGTCTAAGAGCTCCGCGAGCGAAATTGCCGCCGCGACGCCCCCGCCCATGATGACGCCGCCGCCGGCGAGAATCACCGGGAACTTGGCGCTGGCAATGATTTCGGCGGCCGCGTCCAGCGCGCCTTCGCCACCGGCACCGCGTTCGATGACGATTGGTGCCGGGATCTCGCACTCAATATCGCCATAGAAATAGTCGCGCGG
>JAAFJI010000117.1:737-11393 GCA_013298045.1 Betaproteobacteria bacterium | reverse complement strand
GATCTGTTGAACAGCAACGGCGTGATTCACGTGATTGATAAAGTCATTCTGCCGTCGCCGTAGCGCCTCGCCGATTTCGCGAAACCGGACGCCACCTGCGGGTGGCGTTTTCGATTTCCGCGCGATGGGCAGGATCGCCTCCTAAAATCGAGGCATCATGAGCAAAATTCTTCTCTCTCTTCCCAAAGGCGAAAAAGTCGGTATCGCCTTCTCCGGTGGTCTCGATACGTCGGCAGCGATTGCCTGGATGCGGCACAAAGGCGCAATCCCCTACGCTTATACGGCTAACCTCGCGCAACCCGATGAATCGGATTATGACGATATCCCACGCAGGGCCAAGATTTATGGGGCGGAGGGCGCGAGACTCATTGATTGTCGCGATGCGCTCGTGCATGAGGGTTTGATCGCGTTGCAATGTGGCGCGTTTCACATTTCTTCCGGCGGTCGGACGTACTTCAACACGACGCCGCTCGGTCGCGCGGTGACCGGCACGGTGCTCGTGAAAGCGATGCAGGAAGACAACGTGAACGTGTGGGGCGATGGCTCGACCTACAAAGGCAACGACATCGAGCGCTTCTACCGCTACGGTCTTCTCGCCAATCCAAGTTTGCGAATTTACAAACCGTGGCTTGATCGCGATTTCGTGAGCGAGCTCGGTGGCCGCAAAGAGATGAGCGAATGGCTCGTCGCGAATGGTTTCCCGTACAAGATGAGCACCGAAAAGGCGTATTCCACGGATTCGAATTTGTGGGGCGCGACGCATGAGGCGAAAGAACTTGAGTTCTTAAACAAAGGGCTTCGCATCGTGAACCCGATCATGTGCGTGAAGCACTGGGATCAAAGCGTCGAGATCAAATCGGAAGAAGTCACGATTCGTTTCGAAGAAGGCTTCCCCGTTGCGATCAACGGCAAGACTTTTGCGAGCCCGCTCGCGCTCGCGCTCGAAGCGAATGTGATCGGAGGACGTCACGGTTTGGGCATTTCCGATCAAATCGAAAACCGCATCATCGAAGCGAAGAGTCGCGGCATTTACGAAGCGCCAGGCATGGCACTCCTCTTCATCGCCTACGAACGTTTGATCTCCGCGATTCACAACGAAGGCACAATCGACAACTACCGCACACTCGGTCGCAAACTCGGTCGCCAGCTCTACGAAGGTCGCTGGTTCGATCCGCAAAGTCTCATGCTGCGCGACACCTTGCAGAAATGGGTCGGGCGCGCGGTCACGGGCGAAGTCACACTCGAACTACGTCGTGGTGACGACTACACCATCCTCGACACACAAGGCCCGAACCTCACCTATCACCCCGAACGCCTCTCGATGGAGCGCGTCGAAGCCGAAGCCTTCTCGCCACTTGATCGCATCGGGCAATTGCAAATGCGCAATCTCGATATCGCCGATTCGCGAGAGAAGTTGGGCGTCTATTCGAAAGCCGGGATGCTGGCGGATTCGAAGGGTGTGGCGGGGTTGTTGGAGTAGCAAGTTTTTCGTCTTGCGTGATACGGAGGCTCAGATGCGATTCGCACTTTGGATAGTCGCAACACTTTTCTTGATTCCATGCGAGGCCGTGCATGCTGCACAAAATTGCTACACGGTTACGAGTCAAGCCGGGCTGGTTCTATATCGCTCGACGACGCCGCCGGGTGATGGTTCGAAGTCGTTGTCGGCTGCGGTGCGTGAAAAATTCCCTGGCTCAGCGCTAGAAATATCCGCTGAGGCTAGCTGCTCCCGAAGTGATTTGCCGCTCACCGCTAGCGGCAAATCCGCATCGAGCGCGGCGAGCTTGCTCGATGCACCGGCGTTTACGGCTTTGGAGGACGAATCGGGGGGCACCGACGCACCGGGGTATGTTGGTGGGTCGCACCGCACAGCAGGCAAGGATGTCCCAGTTCGAAGCTACTACCGAAAAGACGGTACCTTCGTAAGTGCGCACACACGAGCGGCACCGGGACGCGGCAAACGATAAATCGGCAACGGTTTGTTTCGTTGAAAACGAAGAGTTTTGGCTGGGATTTCATCCCCGCCTACACAGCCATTGACGGCGTTCCTATGCTGTCATCCCCGCGAAGGCGGGGACCCAGACCGGGCGCATTTCTCTCGCCCAAACGATCTCAGTCCGTCACGACGATTTCTCGGTCTGGGTTCCCGCCTTCGCGGGAATGACAGTGTGGCGGAGCGCGACGCCACTGGGAAATTGCAGAGCTCGATAAGCTGGGATGAAATCGCAGCATTTCCGGTCACATGATGACGCGCCGCTGGGATTGCGTCCCAGTCCACATTGTCACGCACCAACACTCGCGCCTAATGCCAAATTAAATTGTCGTTAAAGTCGAATTCAGAAACTTTTCGAAAACAAACGTATTGCTTTTCTAAGTCCGCTTTACAAAAGGCGTTCGCGGGATAAGCTGCTGCTGATTTTCTTGCTCCCGATGTTGAACCCCAAGATTTCGAGCTAAATTTCGCGTCATGGAACGCAAACCGCTTCGCTCCGGCAAACTCAAGTCGGCGGGCTACGATGAATCTAGCCGCGTGATGCACATCGAATTCACGAATGGCGATGTGTACGAGTACAAAGGCGTATCGCGAGAAATCTATCGACAGCTCACGGCGTCGCCCTCGCCATCATCGTTTTTTGAGGACAAAATCGATGAGCAATTCACCGGCAAGCGTCTCGCGAAAACGTCGAAGTCGGACGCAAGCGATGCCTTCGATTCACTGTTCGGAAAAGAGTGATTCGGTAGGAGCGGCGCTCGCCGCGAACGCTTCGGAGCAACGCAAAAACGACGCGTCTGCGCGGTCGAATTCCTGATCGCGGCCAGGGCTGCTCCTAACCGGCTGCGAGCGCCCCGTTACACTTGCAACCAATTTCCGACGCGACGCAGAATGCGGCAAAGCTTTGCGTCCTTCGTCATTCGTCATTCGTCCTGAATTCGAAACCATGCCCTCCTTCGACACCGTCTCCGAACTCGATTGGGTTGAAATCAAAAACGCCCTCGATCAAGTCAACAAAGAGATTTCGACCCGCTTCGATTTCAAGGGCTCGGACTCGCGCGTGGAGCTGAATCAAAAAGACAAGACGATGACCGTCTACGCCGACGACGATTTCAAGCTCGGTCAGGTCGACGATGTGCTGCTCAATAAATTCGCCAAGCGCGGCGTCGATTCGCGCTCGATTGAAAAGGGCAAAGCCGAGAAAATTGGCGGCGACAAGATGAAGCGCGTCGACAAATTGAAAGAGGGTTTGGAGACGGAGCTTGCGAAGAAAGTCGTGAAGCTGTTGAAAGATTCCAAGATGAAAGTCAACGGCTCGATCCAGGGAACCAGCGTGCGGGTGACCGGTAACAAAAAAGACGATTTGCAGGCAGCAATGGCGCTCATCAAGAAAGACATCGCTGAACTTCCGTTGCAATTCAATAACTTTCGAGATTGATATGAAATCGTTTGTAGCGCTTATTTTATTGGGCTTAGCGCTGCTTGGTTGTCAACCGTCTAACCCGCCGCCTACGCCGCTGCCGACAAAAGAAAAAACCATCGACAAAGTAAAAAACGATCTCGACGCCGCGACCGAGAAGCGCATGAAAGAATTGCGCGAAGCGGAAGAGAAACGCGACAGCGAAGACCCGATGAAGAAAGGCTACTGAGTGAAAGTTCTACCTTGCATTCCCCGCGCGCTCGGCGCATTTTTCGCGCTCCTGTCGCTATCGGTGGCCGCGCAAAGCGCGCCCGTCATGCAAACCGCAGCGGTCAACGAGGCGC
The DNA here is from genome assembly GCA_013298045.1 of Betaproteobacteria bacterium. Lineage (GTDB taxonomy): Bacteria > Pseudomonadota > Gammaproteobacteria > Burkholderiales > Casimicrobiaceae > Casimicrobium. The sequence goes on along the minus strand of JAAFJI010000117.1, from coordinate 7,636 downwards.
GCAATGCCGAAACCTGGCTGCGCGATGGCGATCGAATCTTTTTTCAGTATTCCGTTTACAACAAGCACTGGTCCGACAATCCCGAGCACGTCAATCGCAATCACCTGCTGAACTTCCAGATTCAGTCGAACTATGACCGGGTGTGGGGTGCCGACAAAACGCTGTTCGGACTGTCGTTCTTCAAGAATTCGTTCGGTCAGCCCTCGCAGTACATCTACTGGGGACAGCAATGGGATTTCAACGACTATTTCTACGCGAAAGTGTCGGCTGGTTTGCTGCACGGCTACAAGGGCAAGTACCGCGACAAGATTCCATTCAATAAACTCGGCATCGCGCCGGCGATCCTGCCGACGCTTGGCGCGCGATACAAAGACGTGAGCGTCGAGGCGATCATTCTGGGCAATAGCGCGCTGATGGTCGGCGTGGGCTACCTGTTCTAGCGTCTGCAAACGTATGCCGCTACGAGCCGGTTTTTCTCTTGAATCGATGAAAGCGCGCGGCGTCGGTCGCCTGCCGGGACTCATCGGAATTGAATTGCTTTCGGTTGAAGAAGGTTTGCTCAAAGCGCAGGTGAAAGTGCGCGATGAACTGCTCGCGCCGAATGGATTTCTTCACGCAGCCACCGTGGTCGCGCTGGCCGATACGATGTGCGGCTACGGCTGCGTGTCGCATTTGCCCGAAGGCGCAGAAAATTTCACCACGGTCGAACTGAAAAGCAATCACCTCGGCACCGCGCGCGAAGGCACGATTTACGTCGAAGCGCGCCCGGTGCATATGGGCAGAACCACGCAAGTGTGGGACGCGGTCGTCTCGCATGTCGAGACCAAGAAGACGATTGCCTTGTTTCGCTGTACGCAAATGGTTTTGTGGTCGAAGTAGGACTTCGCTGGCGGTCAACGCCTCGCGCATCGCTGATGCGTGCAGCCATTTTCCACCATCCAGGGCAACGCTATGTTGCGCAGCTCTTTGCACAAAGTACATCCAAAAAACGTATCGTTTCCTATGTTGTGTAGAACACGTTAGGTCGCACAGCTCTCATGGCATGCGTTCCTTTCTTTCGATTGAAAACGCATCTCGCCAAAACTGTTTTAACACGCCCTAATCGCTTCAATTTATTGGGACACGGCCAGTACAACACCGCGCGGCTCACATCAAGCAGGCTCGCTCGCTGAGTCAATGGTGAATCGTCGGCTCGATCAACGATTGCCTCGCACTCAGCAACCCGGCCTCGTCGAGCGCGCCGCTTGACGTCCGCCGCCTCGCTCGCGCTCGCAACGGTTGCGCCGAGCGCGCTCGATGTGCGCTCCACGACATGCTTCTTCCATCCCATGATCTGGTTGGCGTGAACCTCGAGGCGCTTACTCAACTCCGCGATCATCGCATCCTCGCGTAGCGCAGCCAGCGTGACCTTCGCCTTGAACTCCGCCGACAGCTTGCGCCGCTGGCGACGCACCGCGCTTCCACTCTTTGTTGACATCGGGCAACTTCTCTCACAGCTCTAACACCGCGTCAAAATCGCCCAGATTTCACACTTATCCTGCTACCCTCAAAAGCTGGATCACGTCTTCGCCTTTTCGCTGGCGCGAACAAACCACACGCCGCAGCCCATCGCAGCGAGCAACAGCAGCAACTTGTTCCAATCAGAAAGCAGTGGAACGGGCACCGCCACCACAGGGATTGCCTGTACGGTTGCGCTTAGTGGATATGAGAACGGACCGCCGTTTGCTGTGGTCGTGCATTCGAGCGTGCCATTGAACGTGCCGACCGTGCTCCCGGTGTAAGTGACCGTGATCGTGCCAGGTGTGCCCACACTCAGGTTCAGCGCGGCTGGGGACACGGCGAATCCCGCGCCCATCGCGCTGCAATTGACAGTGGCTGCGTTCCCGCTGGTGGAAAAGCTGAGCGTTGTGCTTGAGCCGCCTGTGGGCGGCGAATACGATGGCAACACGACTGTGCTACCCGATGCAACACCAGCGCTTACGTTCGCCTGCGCCTGCGGGCACGTCAGCGCCCATGTTCGAACGGTGACCGCGCCCGGCGTTGCTGTTTCGTTGCACGAGAGCGATGCCGTTGCTGCGGTTGCGCCCCGTGTGCACGAAAGATCGATGCTGCCAGATGTCGTTGCAACGTTGAATATTCCGTTGGCTGGTGTCGTTGTGACGGCACCGTAGGCGCTCGCGCCTGCGCCAGAAATTGCGCACCCGCTGAGCACCGTTTGCCCAGTTGCCACAGCGCCGCTCGCAGCGATGCTGATCGTTGCATTCGCAACGCCGGCACCGCCCGCGGGGAAGCTCACGCCAGCGGCTTCTGTGGGGCTGTATGCCAATGTGGGCGCAACCGGAACGGCGGTGCCGACAGGGCAGGACAATGTCCAGCTGAGCGTCGTGACAACACCGCCTGAGTTTTGGCTGCACGTCAGCGTTTGTGTCTCTACTGACGGCCCGAGCGTGCAGCTCCCGGAAAGTGGTGCGCCGGTGATCGCACCGCTGCCGGTTGCGGTAACCGTCTGACCAAACCCCGTAAACGGCGCTGTAGGTGAGGTACATGTCGTGGTGGTTGTGGCGGTCGTGCCGGAACCCGATCCGGCGGGCACGTCGAGCGCAACCGCGATACTGCCGCTACCGGTTGTACCCACTGTCGTGCCGCCAGTGAAATTCACGGTGTTGGTAGCGGCAGGTGTGTAGGCGAACACAGGCGGCACGTCCGTTTCGGGGCAGGACAGTGCCCAAGTGCGGGTAACGGCTGCGCCGGGCGTTCGCGTTTCGGTGCACGACAACGACGCAGTCGCCGCAGTGGGGCCGCGCGTGCACGATAGATCAATACTGCCCGATGTAGTGGCAGCATTGAAAGTTCCGTTTGCTGGCGTGGTACTGACCGCGCCGAACGACGCGGCACCCGCGCCAGTAATCGCGCAACCGTTCACCACCGCCTCTCCGGTGCCCGTAGCGCCAGCGGCCGTCACAGCGATGCTGGCGCTAACGGCACTAGCGCCGCCTGCCGGGAACGTGACGCCCGCCGCTTCCGTAGGTGCGTAGGTAAGCGTAGGCGCGACACTTGGTGGTGGTGGCAGTATGACATCAATACCGCCCGGCGCATTTACCGTAGCGTGGTTGGTGATTGACGTGCTGATTGCCGCGCCGACCGCGGCAGACGTAGGTGCAAACACGCGCACTTGATTGGCGAGCGAATCTGCAACGTACAAGCGATTGCTCGCATCGAAGACCATGTACTCGACGAGCGAGGTTGAGATGCCGTTGTTGTTGCTGCCTACAACGGTCAGACTACACGCGGCATTCACCGACATGACGGTGAATTGCGTGCCAAATCCACCAAAGGCAGCCAATGTGCCGTCAGACGAAATAGCGCCGTAGCGCGCGTTGGTCGTTGCTGCCGCCGTATTGGTTGCGGTGACAGTGCCCGAAGCAACCGAGAACCCTTGCACGGTGGCTGCGCTACCTACACCTGCAACGCCACAGCCATTTGATGCGATTCGCATTCCGCGCACGTTGGTTACCGTGATCGTGTTGACCGCTGCAGTTGCCGGCAGGCGCGTTGCGCTGTCAATGGCGAAGCAGCCGACATTATTGCTGTTGGTGCCGGATACGCACAAATGCGTGCCAGCACCACTGCCAACGACCTCGGCATCGCGCAACAGATCGAAACCCGTCAACGTCGTAGCCCCGGCATTGGTCACGGTTACCACGCCAGCTACGCAGCTCACGGTGAAGGTCACGACTGAAGACGAACCGCCAACAGCAAGCGGCACATAAAGCGCGCTGCCGTCGGGTGCCCAGGCAATCGATTGTGTACCACTGCCCGTTGCGAACGGCGAGCCGCTGGCCGGTGTAATCGTGCCTGTATCGCTGACCGTGTAAATCGAAACGTTATTGGAACCATTGTTTGTTTGCGCGATCAGGCTGCATCCAGGCGTGGTCGAGCGAATTGCGCGCACTTGATTAAACGCTAACGACGTCGTCGTGCCGGTTGTTGTGCCGCCGCTCGCGATCTCGGCGGCATACGTCATCGTAGGGCTGACGAACGTTGCGTTGATCAGCGTATTGGGATTATCGTTCGCGCCCGCAAAGACGAACGCGGTTTGCGCATGGCCGACGGACATCAGCATGACAAGCAGCGAAGCGACGATAAAGGGAATCGACAAGCGCGATTTCATTGGCTTGCTCCCGTCAGGTTAACGGTAATTGTCGATTTATCGCTGGTTGCCGAAGCCTTCAGCCCGTTTCTTTCAACCGCCACGGTGATCTTCGCCGATGTAGTGGTGACCGTGACCCGGCCGTTGGCATCGGTCTGACCAATCGCATCCATTTCATCGGCGGCTATCATGACTTTGGCACCGACAACGGCGACGCCGTTGCCCGACACTTCGATGGTCACTTTGCGTGGCGTTTGCGCATTCGCGCACCACGATAACGCAACGACTGTTGCGAGCAAAAACGTACGTACTTTCATAGTTCCCCCGTTCTTCAGTCAACAAAGTGTAGCGGAGTCGATCACACTTGTGCGCTCTTTTTGAGGCAGTGTCGGAGGCAGCGCGGTGTCATGTGTAGCGAATTTTTCATGCCGCTGTCATGAGCAGGAACGCATTACGCAAGGTTGCACTCATCCTGAATCGTGAGGGCATCGAACCGCAATCGATGTGCAATGCGATCGTCCAGTGTGCGCTGGCCGTTTTATATCCTGCACTTCGATCCGCTCGCGCTTCATCCGCAACCAGGCTTTGTCGGCATCATAGACCGAGCGATTGATGCGCGACTAACATCGCATCATCGACAAACCGCTCAATCGAACGGTACGAAAACAAACAGCATTCGACATGATCGGTAGTACATTGATCCAAGCCGCGCGCTCGCTTAACGACGCGTTGAATTCACTCACGTTTTCCGCGCCCGTCACCCACACATTGAACCCTCTTGACTACGCGCGGGCACCGCATGAGGCGTATCTGCGCAAAGTCGGCAATCGCAAGAATCGCGTGATCTACACGAGGATGAATCCGGGGCCGTTTGGCATGGTGCAGGTGGGCGTGCCGTTTAACGAGGTCAACGCGGTGCGTGACTGGATGAAGATCGTCGCGCCCGTGTCTCAACCTAAAACACCGAATCCGCATCGACCGGATGAAGGTTTCAACTGCGCGCGCTCCGAAATTTCGGGGCAGCGCTTGTGGGCGCTTTTCTCGTCGCTTCTTCGACATTCCGCGCATGGCTCAGCGAATCGGGAAATGCACTACTAAAAAGTTATGCTTTCGCGTGTTGTATGAAACACGTTGGGCAGCGTGAAGATCCCTTTCCTCACTTGGAGACTGTATGTTCAGACTAGATGGCAAAGTCGCAGTCGTCACCGGGGGAAATGGAGGCATCGGCCTTGGGATGGCACGCGGTCTCACCCAGGCTGGCGCAGCGGTTGTGATTGCGGCGAGAGACGAAGCGAAGTCGAGCGCTGCGGTGTCCGACTTGCGCGCTTTGGGTACGGATTGCCAAGCGATCCGAACAGACGTCACAAATGAAGAGTCAGTGGCCGCGCTGGTGCGTCAGACTGTCGCGCACTTTGGACGACTGGACATCCTCATCAACAATGCGGGCGTCAAAATTCGACTTCCAGTTCAGGAACTCACATTGGATCAGTGGCACCAAGTCATTGATACGAATCTGACCAGCGCGTTCATGTGCTCAAAGGCAGCCTATGTTCACATGAAGCGCGCTGGCTCCGGGAAGGTCATCAATATTGGATCGATGCTGTCGATCTTTGGGGCTGGCTTCGCGCCAGCGTATGGCGCAAGCAAGGGCGGCATTGTCCAACTAACGAAGTCACTCGCTGTCGCCTGGGCACGCGACAACATTCAGGTCAACGCCGTCCTACCGGGATGGATCGATACTGAGCTCACTCAAAACACACGCAGAGAGGTCCAAGGACTCAATGATCGAGTGCTATCGCGGTCACCTGCTGGTCGGTGGGGAACCCCCAGCGACTTCGAGGGCATCGCCGTCTTCCTGGCCAGCGAACAGTCGAACTTTCTCACTGGCACGGCGATTCCCGTAGACGGTGGGTATTCGTCTCAAGTCTAGTTTGCGCCAAACGCCGCGTAACCCCTCGCTCAACCCCCGACGCGCTACGGCTGACAGCGCGCGGGGTTAGCTCGAACGTTAGGCCGCACAAACCGGCTTGGTCTGCGGCTCATCCGCTCCAAATGCGACCTGTCGCAAACCAGCCTTTAAGTTTTCGCCACGGGCAGAATGCGCGGAACCCTTTTGCTCGAGGAACACGCATGCCCAGTATCGACGGATCGAAACCAACAACCGGGCCAGACAGCAAACTCTTTCTACTACAAAGAGGGGTCATCTTCGCGCTAGCGGGTCTGCTTGTTTTCTACCACACGTACACTCTCTTTGAGCTGTATGTTGGCTCAGGCTCAGTCACTGACTTGTACGGAGGCTCGAACGCTAACGGACACCCCTTGTACATGCACACACAGTCTATTCTTCGCCTACTAATCATTGTCAGCTTGGTTCTTGTTGCCATGAATAGACGATCTGCGTTGTATGGAATGTGGGCTGCAATCGGCGCATTGGTAGCAACGCACTATTGGGCATACTTTTTCGATCTTCCGTTCCCTTTCTTGGATGGAAAGCATCCGCTCTCCTACCTGAAAGGCTTCATCATTCCGACGGTGATCACGCTTTTGTACTTGTCGACAAACTCCCGTCGCAACCTACGGGGACGTGCGACCTAACCCCTTCATCGCGAGCCACAACCATGCCAGTCAGCCCGTTTGTTCCGCCAGACTTTTCGGTGCCCGCCACACTGGAGACACCCGAGTTCCATCTACGCATGCTGACGGTGAACGACGTGATCAAGGACTATGACGCTGTGATGACCAGTGTGGC
>JAAFJI010000117.1:0-727 GCA_013298045.1 Betaproteobacteria bacterium | reverse complement strand
CACTGCAAGACGATTTGGGGAGGCACCTGGCCCGAGGGGCTCACGTTGGAACAAAACCTCATTGACCTCGGGTGGCATCAGAAGGAGTTTCAGACTCGGCGGTCGTTCGCCTACACGGTTGTGCACCCGAGCGAGACACGAGTTCTTGGCTGCGCGTACATCTTGCCCACGCGAAAGCAAGGCTATGACGCAGAGGTCTATCTATGGGCCCGCCAAAGCGAGCTCGCGAGCGGTCTCGAAGCGAGGCTTTACGCGTCCATCCAGGCGTGGATCGGGGCGGTTTGGCCGTTCAAGTCGGTCGCGTTTCCCGGGCGAAGCATTGCGTGGGAAGCCTGGCGAGCGATTCAAGAAGCGCCAAAGTAGCGGCGCGGTGGTGCCAAGTTCGAACGTTCTGATCGCAGCGATTCTGGTCACTGACTGACTGCACATTCGGAACTGGGTAACGAACCGATCGGGCGCGCGATTGCGCACCATGAGCGCCGGTGCGCCTCATTCCATTCCTAGATCAAAGCGATGCTTTGTTGCTTCTCCTCGCCGTGCATTCGCACCAACTGCGTAGTGGTGCCGCGTCTCGTATTGATTTAGAAATGGCGTTAGTTCGATGCGCTAAAACATAGCGTCGTCCACGAAAAGTTCGATTGAACTGCCCGCGAAAACACAATGCAACGTGATCAACCGCTGATTGAAGCCGCGCAAACCTTAAGCGACGCGGTGAATTCGCTTCAAT
>JAAFJI010000116.1 GCA_013298045.1 Betaproteobacteria bacterium | reverse complement strand
CCGCCCAACTTCGTTTGCAGTTCTGCAGCGACGATCCGCGCGACGAGATCCGACGAGCCGCCTGGCGGGTAGGGAACGACGAGCCGCAGCGTGTTGTCCTGTGCGTTTGCGAAGCCGGCAAAAGCGAGGGCGCAGAGCGCGGCGCCGACGCCGGCGAGCCAGGTGAAAAAGTTGCGAGATATCAAGGCGAGCCTCCGCGAGCGTTGTGACCGATCCGCGACGATCAATCAGTTGGAATACGGGGAGTCTATGCCGCGACCAGAGATTCTCTCGGCTCGATCCTTGACGAATTGAAACCGAGCGCCTGGACGCGATCTGGTGCACATGAGCCCTGTCGGGCTCGACCGGATTGAGCCTTGGGGCCTCTGCTGCAAAGCTGCAAGCGCGACCGACACCCTCGGCTCAGTCACTCGAACCAAGCTCGACTTTGACCGCATTTGCCGCGTCAAGATTGATTAGACACAAAAATAACCGGAGAATCGAGCGTCCGTAGAAAGGCGTCAGATCCTATATTTAATACGGCAAAGCAGACGATAGATGTTTACAAAGGTGCCACAACACGATCACACGGCGAGCAGGCTCTTCCGATACTTGTTCAAATCACCAAGCGACTCGATGCTCTTGCCAAAGAGGGCGGACAAATTGTGAAGAATCATCTTCACCACTTTGCCTTCCCACTCTTTGTCGAAGTTGATTTGCTGATCCAGCCAGCGCTCAAGCCATTCCGGATCGGGCAGCTTGCTCTGCACCGTATCGTTCGGAAAGAGCGCTTTGTTCACATGCAAATTGGTCGGGTGCAGGGGCTTGCCCGAGCGACCGCTCGCCGCCATCAAAAAGCCAATCTTCGCAAAACCGGCCTTCACTTCATTGACCTTATCGGCCGCCGCTTTCGCAATCGAGCGCTTTAAATATTTGAGGTACGCGCCGGCATGACGCGCCTCGTCCTTTGCGATGAGTCCGTAAATCTGCTTAATCAATGGTTCGGTGTGCCATTCGGAGGCGCGGCGATACCAGTGATTGAGACGAATTTCACCGCAGAAATGCATCATCAGGGTTTCGAGCGCAGGCGCCGGATCGAATTCGAAACGCACGTTGTGCAGTTCAGCCTCGGTCGGCACGAGATCTGGTCGGAAGCGTCTGAGGTATTCGATGAGAACGAGCGAGTGCTTTTGCTCCTCGTAGAACCAGATCGACATGAACGCAGAAAAATCGCTGTCGTTGCGATTGTCGCGAAGAAACATTTCGGTGGCTGGTAGCGCCGACCATTCAGTGATCGCATTCAATTTGATCGTGCGGGCTTGCTCGTCGGAGAGCTTGCCCGCATCGAACGCGTCCCACGGAACGTCGGTGGCCATGTCCCAGCGTACCGATTCGAGGTCTTTGAACAACTCTGCGTAGAGCATGGCAAGGTGCCGTCGTGAAGGGAGGGGGAGTGTAGCGCGCTTCGGTGTCGCGAGTGCGACGGGTTTACGCGTTGCGCGCTCGCTCGGCGCTGCGTTGTGTCGCGCGAGTGGCGCGCCACTCGCGCAGCGCTGCCAATACGTCGCCGATCGCAGCGGCGGGTTTGACTCCCTCGACATCGCGCCGCAATCGCCGCACCAGTTCACCACCGATCCAGATTTCGACAGCAGGCGGCAGCAATTGGCGCAAAGATTCGAGCCCCGCCACGGCCTGTTTGCCGCTGTAGGCCGCAGAAAGCGAGATCGCGACCGCATCGGCGTTAAACGCGGCAGCGGCGGCGGCGATCTCGTCAATGGGCGTCTGTGGGCCGAGCGAAATGCAATGCGCGCCTTCTGGAGCGATGAGCGCTTCGACCATGAGCAGCCCCAACCCGTGTTGCTCGCTCGGAAAGGTCGCCAGCAGCACCGTCGGGCGGCTTGGGCGCAGTGGCATCGCGTGAATTGCGCTTCTCAAGACGACCTGCACCAATTCGGTATACACGTGCTCCTGAAAAACCTGCATTTCGCCGCGAACCCATGCCTCACCTACGGCGCGGTTTAGCGGCGCGATTGTCTCTAAAACAAAGGCTTGCAGTCCCTGTTTCATGACGAGTTGGCTGAAGAGCTGACGCACGCCGAGTGCGTCATGCGCGGCGAGCAACCCGAGTACTTGCCGCTGCAATTCGCCGACATCGTCGCCAGCACGAGCGCGCGTTTGTCGTGCCGACAGCGACGACAGCTCGCGGTTGTCGAGCGTGAGCAATTTACCCGGTCGATATCCCGAATCCATCAAACGCTTGATCGCGCGCAGGCGCTCCACCTGGTCGAGCGGATAAATTCGCTCGCCCTTTGCATCGCGCTCAGGCACCGGAAAGCCATAGCGCCGCTCCCAGACGCGCAGCACGTCTTTCGACAGCCCAGTGTCACGCTCGACGGCGCTAATTGACAAATGGGACAGAGGTGGTCGGGCGAGATCGGTTTGCATTGCGAAGCGTCTACGACAAGATTTCTCGAATAAACCCGTTTACTGGCTGGACATGCTAGCCGTTCTGTCGTAGCCAAATCCTAGACATAACCCTACAACGCGCGGAAAAGCGGCGGCTGCTTGTGCAGACTGATCGGCGCAATCCTAGTGGCGCGAGGATGCAGCGCGTGCTGGCGCAGGTCGGTGGTTGGCAAGTTCGCGACGGGCGACGCCGCTGACGCAACTTCCCGACTCTGATGCTGCGCCCCGCCTCGGTTCGCGATCTGTTTGCGCAAATCGATGCATTGGGGCGTTTCACTCGAAAAGTCGGCGCAGCAAGACCGATAAAATCTACGTCTATGAATGCAACCGATGCGGCCTTTGCGGCTGTGACCTCAGCGCCCGAGGCATCAGCGCCCGCCCTTGACGACACCCAATCGCGGCGAGACGATCGCCACCTTGCCATCCAGCGGGTGGGCATTCGCGCGCTGCGGCATCCGGTTCGCGTTGGCAGTGTCGGCGGCGAGGCGCAATCTACCGTCGCGACGTTTTCGATGTATGTTGGGCTCTCCGAGGACGTAAAAGGCGCGCACATGTCGCGCTTCGCCCAGCTGCTCGAAGAAGGACTCGATCTGCTGACACCTGCGAGCTTTCTTGAACTCGCCGCGCGCATGCAAACGCGGCTCGAAGCGCAGTCGTCATATCTCGAAATGCGCTTTCCGTACTTTCGCCGAAAACGCGCGCCGGTATCGGGTGCCGAGAGTCTGCTCGACGCCGATGTGGCGTTCATCGTAGACGCACCGCTTCATGCCGCGCCTAAATTTGTGCTCGAAGTCGTCGCCCCGGTGACAAGCCTTTGCCCGTGCTCAAAGAAAATCTCCGCCTACGGAGCACACAATCAGCGCTCGCATATTACGATGCGTGCGCAGGCTTCGACCGATCTGTCGATCGACGCCTTGATCGAGATCGCCGAGCGAGAGGCATCGAGCGAGCTCTACGGCGTGCTGAAACGTGTCGACGAAAAATTCGTCACAGAGCGTGCCTACGACAACCCGAAATTTGTCGAAGATCTGGTGCGCGACATCGCCATCGCTTGCGCTGCGCATCCTCACATCGGCGAGTTCGTGGTCGCCAGTGAGAATTTTGAATCCATTCACAACCATTCGGCGTATGCCGAGCTACGCGGGCAAGGGAAACTACTAAGTTCAAAAAGCGACTGATCCGTTCAAATTCGCTATAATTCGATCCATGCCATCGGTTTTTCGTCTCCAGCGGCATTAACTGCGTGCTTTGCGGCGCAAATAGTCTGGTAAACGAGAAGTCCTTGAAACAAGCCTCCGGGCCTGGGTCACAATGGCGACCGAGTGCGCTAACGGGCACGATGCGAACGGATTGGAGCGAGTAGAACGTGAGTAGAGTTGCTGTTGTCGGTGGCGGTATTTCGGGTCTGAGCGCTGCGTACTACCTGCAAAAAACAGGTCACGAAGTGACGCTTTTTGAGGCAGAGCCTCGGCTTGGTGGACACTCGCACACGGTAGACGTCACGCTCGACGGCGTGACTGCAGGCGTAGACACCGGTTTCCTCGTCTGTAACGACCGCACTTATCCGAATTTGCTCGCACTTTTCGCTGAGTTGGACGTCGAGCTCGCGGCAAGCGAAATGTCGTTCGCCGTTCGCTCTGATCGTGACAACCTCGAATGGTCGGGCACTAATTTCGCGGCGCTCTTCGCTCAGAAACGCAACCTCACGCGGCCAAGATTCATTCGCTTTCTGCTTGACATCGTTCGCTTCAATAAACAAACGACCTCGATGCTGAACGCGGGCAACGTGCCTTCGATGTCGCTCGCGGATTTCCTCACCCGCGAACGCTACTGCAAAGAACTCTTCGATTGGTATTTGTGGCCGATGGTCGGCTCGATTTGGTCTTCGCCGCGTGGCGATGTGATGAATTTCGAGCTCGCGATGCTTTTGCGGTTTTGCAAAAACCACGGGCTGCTTCAAGTCACCAATCGTCCTCAATGGATGACCGTGCGTGGCGGGTCGCGCAATTACGTCGAAAAAATCGTTCGCGGTCTGCGCGATGTGCGGCTCGCCACACCCGTCGAAAAAATCGTGCGCACGCCAGCGTTCGTTGAAGTCCACGCGGGAAATCAACAATCGAAGCCGTTGCCCTATGATTACGTCATTTTAGCGTCGCACAGCGATCAATCGCAAAAGATGCTTTATCAATCCACGCCAAAGGAAAATGCGGCTTTGGGTGCTGTTGTTTATCAACCGAATCGCTGCATCCTGCACACCGACCGTGCGCTGATGCCGAAGCGTCGTGCGGCGTGGTCATCGTGGAATTATTTGCAGACAAATGCGGTGGACGATCGTCGCCCAGTCGCGCTCACATACTGGCTCAACAATTTGCAGCCGCTTCCGTTCAAGACGCCGCTGTTCGAAACGTTGAATCCACCGTTCGAGCCCGCGAAAGAAACGGTGATCGCCGAATTCGAATATTCGCATCCGCTCTTGAATCAAGCCGCGATCGCTGCGCAAGAAGACATTCGAAAGATTCAAGGCGAAAACCGTACGTACTACGCCGGTGCTTGGCTCTACAACGGTTTTCACGAAGACGGCATTCGATCTGCGCTCGACGTTGTGAGTGCGATCAATACTCGCGACGCCGCACGACCGAGGGAGATTGCGGCGGAATGAGTGCGCGCATAAACACAGCTGACGCGACCGGCACGGCTGCGGTGATCGTCGGCGAAGTCACGCACACGCGTGCGCGACCCGCAGTGCATTCGTTTACCTATCCCCTCTTCTGCGTGCGGCTTCCGCTCAACGCACTCGAAGCCGTGAACGACGTGTTGCCTGTAAATCGCAGCGGTGTACTCTCATTTCAAGAGCGCGATCACGGTGCGCGAGACGGACAATCCTTGCAGCAATGGATCGACGCGCTGCTTCGAAAACACAAGACGCTAAGCGAAGATGAAGCAGCGAGCGTCGAGCTCATCGCCTTCCCACGCATGTTCGGCTACGTGTTCAATCCCGTGAGCTTTTGGATTTGTCGTCGCGACGACGACCGCGTTTTCGCCGTACTCGCCGAAGTAAACAACACCTTCGGCGAATCGCATCGCTATTTGCTTACGCCGAAACGCGACAGCGAAATCAATAGCGGCGAAACTTTGCATGCGCAAAAGCTCTTGCATGTTTCGCCCTTCAACGAAGTGCGTGGCAGCTACGAATTTCGTTTCAACTTTTCGAGCGATCGCTGGCTCGCCCGCATTGACTACGACGATGGCGAAGGCCATTTACTTCACACGCACATCGGCGGCGACGCACGGCCGCTTACGAAAGCGAACCTGCGCCGCGCAGCGCTTCGCTTTCCGCTGCAAAGCTTTGCAGTGGTCGCACGCATTCATTGGCATGCCTTGTTGCTTTGGCTCAAAGGCGTGCCTTTCTTTGGCAAACTCACTTCAAAAATGACCGGAGTCTCGCGAACATGAGCACTGGCGAATCGACCCTTTCGCATGATTCAAGCGCGCTGCCGATTGCAGCGCGCATCCTGCTTCGATTGCTCAAGCATCTGAAGTACGGGCATCTCACCGTGATGCTGCCCGATAAATCGCGACACGAATTCGGCGATTTGTCGAGCGAGCTGCGTGCCCACATTGAGCTGCACGATCTCTCGATGTGCTCGGAGGTGATGACCGGTGGTGATGTCGCGTTCGGCGAGACGTACTTCAACGGCAAATGGGACACGAGCGATCTCGTGAGCCTGCTCTCGCTGCTCGCGAAGAATCAACAAGAACTGATGCCTGCGTTCTATGGTCGCGGTTGGAAAGCCTTCCTGTTTAACGTGCGGCACTTCCTGCGCGCGAACAACAAGAAACAAGCGCGCAAAAACATCGAAGCGCATTACGACTTGGGCAACGCGTTTTATCGTTTATGGCTCGACCCAACGATGACGTATTCCTCGGCGCTTTTCAGCGAAGGCAATGCGCAAACGACGGTCGACGGACAGAAAGCGAAGTACGAGCGTATCCTGCAGCAAATCGATCCGAAACCCGGTGATCACATTCTCGAAATCGGCTGCGGTTGGGGCGGATTCGCGGAGCACGCAATCACGACGCGTGACGTGCGCGTGACCGGGATCACGCTCTCACCCGCGCAACTCGAATACTCGCAAAAACGCATCGCTGCACTCGGCCTCGAAAGCAAGGCACGCTTCGAGCTCTGCGACTATCGCGACGCCGCAACGCGCTTCGGCGCGAGCTTCGATGGAATAGCTTCGATTGAGATGTTCGAGGCTGTCGGTGAGAAGTATTGGGGCAAATTCTTCGATGTTGTCGCAAACACGTTGAAACCCGGTGCACGCGCAGCGATTCAAGTCATCACAATCCAGGAATCGCGCTTCGAAACCTATCGTAAAACCAGCGACTTCATTCAGCAGTACATTTTTCCGGGTGGCATGTTGCCTTCGCCCGAGCGCTTTATCGACAAGGCCGAGAAAGCAAGTCTCAAGCTCGTGAACCGCAAAGAATTCGGCCTTGATTACGCAGAAACCCTGCGCCGTTGGCTCACGCAGTTCGACGAAAGCAGTCAAGCCATTACTGAACTTGGGTACTCAGAAAAATTTAAGAAACTTTGGCGGTTTTATTTGGCCTACTGTATCGCTGGATTCGAGGCGCGAAGCATAGACGTCGGCCAATACACTCTAGAGAGGTGACCACGCTGCGACGGCGCATTACGTCGTTGTCGCTCCGCTCGTGTACGAAAGTACACGTCGCGAACCGACGCCTCGTACTGCATCCGTCTCGCGCGGTCTGATACTGAGTTTGAAAAGGACAAAAGATGACGAATCACATGAGAAATTCATTCATCGCGACGATTGTTGCAATGCTTGTCGCATCTTGCGTCATGCTTATGTCACGCGACGCCATCGCTCAACAAGTCAATGCACCCGCCCTCCACGAGACTTCAACGTCAGGCATGCCCACGCTCAAACTTCGCGGCGGCGGTTTGCTGCGTATGTTTGGTTTTCAGATTTACAACTCGTATTTATGGACACCGGACGGTGGCACGTTCGATTGGAAAAAACCTTACGCGCTCGACATTCAATACCTTCGCAATTTCGACGGAAAGAAGCTCGCGGAACGCAGCATCGATGAGATGCGCGGGCTTGGGATTGGCGGCGATGCGGCGTACGCAAAGTGGCTCGCTGAAATGATTCGCGTATTTCCCGATGTGAAGCCGAACGATCGATTGACGGGCGTCTTCACGCCGCAGCGCACCGCAAAGTTTTTTCACAACGGAAAACTCACAGGCGAGGTCAACGATCCCGATTTCGCCGATGCGTTTTTCGGCATTTGGCTGCACGAGAAAACGTCGCAGCCTAAATTGCGCGCGTTGATGCTCGGTTCGACCCAGTAGATGATTTCATCGCAAAACAATCGCCGTCGCCTTTCTCTGTCATTCCCGCGAAGGCGGGAACCCAGACCGAGTTCGGGGCTGCGAAACGCAGAGTTTGTTGACTACGCAGCTTGCCCGGTCTGGGTCCCCGCCTTCGCGGGGATGACGGATATGGAGTCGGAGTGAGCGCTTCAATCTCTAAAACCGAAGTCGTCCGCTACAGCCTCTTCGCCGCACCGCTCGCGATGGCGGCGCTGCCAATTTATGTGCACGTGCCGAAGCTCTATGCGGAGCTTGGACTCTCGCTCGCAACGCTCGGAATCGTATTGTTGATTCTGCGTTTCGGGGATGCTTTCATCGACCCGCTGCTCGGGCGTTGGGCGGATCGCGCCGCTACGCGCTTCTTCGCCTGCACGCTTGGCGCGGTCCTACTCGGCATTGGCATGATCGCGCTATTGCATCCGCATTGGTCGCCGAATAATTTATGGCTTTGGCTTGTTTTTTCTTTGATCGCGGTTTATCTCGGATTTAGCCTTTCGTCCATAGCGCATGGGGCGTGGGGCGCTGAACTTCCTCGCGTTGCTGCGCAACGCGCGACGTACACCGGCGTGCGCGAAGCGATCGGATTGTTTGGAGTATTGGTCGCTGCAGCGCTGCCCTCGTTTCTAGCGAAAGAAAGCGGCGAAGGGCTCGCACGTTTCTCGTGGATCTTCTTGGTGATTTTGTTGATTGCAGTCCTAGCGCTCTGGCGATTGCGCGAAGCGAAGGTCGTTGCGAAAGATGAAAACGCGATCAAAGAAACGCTTAAAGATTCGCGCTTTCGTGCGCTGCTTGCAATCTTTGCGTTGAACGGCATTGCCTCCGCGATTCCCGCCACGCTGTTGCTTTTCTTCGTTGACGATGTGCTCAAAGCGAAAGATTGGGAGCCGCAATTTCTCGTGAGCTACTTCCTCGCCGGTGCTGTCGCAATTCCGGTGTGGCTCGCGCTCGCGCGACGCTACGGCAAAGTGATCGCGTGGGCGATCGGCATGATTCTCGCCGTACTCGCCTTCGTCTGGGCCGTGAGCTTTTCTGCGGGTGATCGCATTCCGTTCTTGATCGTTTGCATCGCCACCGGCGTTGCGCTCGGTGCCGATCTCGCACTGCCGCCCGCGCTGCTCGCCGATGTGATCGCGAAAGCAAACGGTCAATCGCGCACTGGCAGTTACTTTGGCGTGTGGGCCTTTGTAACCAAAGCAAACCTCGCTCTCGCGGCGGGACTTGCATTGCCAGCAGTGAGCGCGCTCGGCTATCACGTTGGCAAAGCTGAATCCAATTTGTCTGCGCTCACGTATGCCTACACATTGTTTCCATGTGTACTGAAACTCTGCGCGCTTGCGTTGTTGTGGAAATACAGAGCGGTGTTTGATGAAAGGGTATCCTGATTTTTGACGCAGATTACGCTGATTCCACGCGGATTTACACAGATTTCTTCTCGTTGTTTTTTACAAAAAACTCTTGATGTACTTTATGGGCGCGCACAATCGTAATGTGTATGAGATCGAAAGTTATCTGCGGTAATCGGCGTAATCTGCGTCAAAAAAAATAGTACGAAAGTAAACCATATGAGAAAAATTTATCGCCTCCTCACTGCACTTCTCTTCGTTCTGCTCGCGGGTTGCGCGAGCCACAAAATTTCGGACTACGCGAACGAAAAGCCGAAGTTCGACATGAAGCAATACTTCAACGGTCGCGTGATCGCGCACGGCATCGTGACCGATCGCTCCGGCAAAGTCACGCGACGCATGATCGTCGACATGAACTGCACATGGAATGGCGATGTCGGCACGCTGGACGAAGACTTCACATACTCCGATGGCAAAAAGGAGAAGCGTGTGTGGACGATTCGCAAGAACGGTGATCGATATGTGGGCACGGCCGCAGACGTTGTCGGCGAAGCGCGCGGCGAAGCCGTGGGCAATGCGCTTAACTGGGCATACGTGCTCGCGCTTAACGTAGATGGCAAGACCTACAACATCGATTTCGACGATTGGATGTGGCAGATCGATGACAAAGTGATGATCAACCGCGCAGTGTTTTCGAAGTTCGGCTTCACCCTCGGCGAAGTCCTGATAACGTTTACCAAGCAATAACGAGAACAACGCATGCCACTTAATCCGCCGATCACCGACTGGTCGAAACAACGCGTCTGGATCATCGGCGCGTCGACTGGAATCGGCAAGGCTCTCGCCGACGACCTGCTCTCACGCGGCGCGCGCGTGGCCGTGTCTGCGCGACGTGCACACGTGCTCGACGAAGCGTTCGGTGCAAAAGAAAACGCGCTACGTTTGCCGCTCGACATGACCGATAGCGCAAGCGTTGCGAGCGCGCTGGAAATGATTCACGCGAATTGGGGTGGGGTTGATCTTGGCATCGTGATGGCAGGCGCGTATCGTGCAATTCGTGCATGGGAGTTAGACGACGCAGCAATCAAAGACATGATGCAAACGAATGTCTACGGTGCGATGAACGCGAGTGCGTTGCTGTCGAAATACTTCCTGAAACAAGGCACGGGGCATGTGAGCATCGTTTCATCCGTTGCTGGTTATCGCGGCTTGCCGAAAGCGCTCGTGTACGGTCCGTCAAAAGCGGCGATGATCAATTTCGCAGAAACGCTCTACCTCGATCTCTCGGAAAAAGGGATCGGCGTCTCGGTCGTCAATCCCGGCTTCGTGCGCACGCCGCTCACGGCGGGTAACGATTTCAACATGCCGCATTTGATTGAACCCGAAGAAGCCGCGCGACAAATGATCGCAGGCTACGAACGCGGCGATTTTGAAATTCACTTCCCGCGTGCCTTCACGCGACAACTCAAATTCATGCGTATCTTGCCCTACCGCTGGTACTTTCGTTTGATCAAAAAGTCGACGGGGCTTTAATGAGCGAAGCGCTCACTCGCGTCGTCACGTTCTACGAAACACTCACGGAACAGACGCTCCCGCAACTGCGCGATCTCTACGACGCAAACGCGTACTTCAAGGACCCGTTCAACGAAGTAAACGACATCGCCGCGATCGAAAAAATCTTCGCGCTCATGTTCGTTTCATTGCACGAACCGCGTTTCGTCGTTACGACGAAAATTGCCCAAGGCAGCGAAGCGTTCCTCACCTGGGATTTCGAATTCCGGATCAAGAAATACAAACCGAACATCACGCAAACGATTCGCGGCGCATCGCATTTGCGTTTCGACGAAGCAGGTCGCGTCGTATTTCATCGCGATTATTGGGACGCCGCTGAAGAGCTCTACGAAAAACTTCCGCTGATCGGCACCCTGATGCGTTTCGTGAAACGACGGGTCGGATGACTCACTTGAAACTATAGAAATGCCGATGTATGCCCCATGAAATAACGCTTTTCACGCTTTATTCGATAAAATAAATATCGACTCTGAATTGGGCGTAGCTGTTTATTTTCAGGGCAATGGCGAACAGTGCTGCTATCTATTTCGACACAGATCAGGGCGCGTAGCTTTGCCTCCATCGCGCCGTTTTCGAGCCTCCGCCCTACCCAATCCCCCTTCATAAGAGTTATTCCTTAACGTTTATGGCTATAATGGAAGGCTTGCCGGGACGTTAGCTCAGTCGGTAGAGCAGCGGACTTTTAATCCGTTGGTCGGCAGTTCGAGCCTGCCACGTCCTACCAGAATTCAAACAGTTTAGAAGAAGAAAAATCAAAG
>JAAFJI010000115.1 GCA_013298045.1 Betaproteobacteria bacterium | reverse complement strand
GTGCAAAGGCAGCGACTTTTGGCGCAGTGCTCAAGAAGAGCGTCACCGCAGTCGGCGCGCCGTTGTACACATCGGGCACCCACATATGAAACGGCACGACACCGAGTTTGAAGGCAACGCCCGCCGCGATAAAGATCAAACCGAGTGCAACCGCAGTTTTGTTACTTTTGCCGAGCGCTGCGCCAATCGTATCGAGATCGAGCGAACCCGTTGCACCGTAGATGATCGACATGCCGAAGAGCAACAAGCCAGAGGCGAGCGCACCGAGCACGAAATACTTCATCGCGGCTTCGGTGGCGATCTTGTCGTCGCGTTTCAGGGCAACGAGCGCGTACATCGAAAGGCTCAGAAGTTCGAGACCGAGGTAAGACGTGAGCATGTTCGCGGCGGAGGCCATCACGAGCATACCGAGCGTTCCGAGCAAAGTGAGTGCGACGTATTCGCCGTTGTCGAGACCGTGCTTCTTCAGATAGCGCCACGAGTAGCCGAGCGCAATTGCGGCCGAGATCAACATCGTGAGCTTCAAAATCGTTGCGACGCTATCGATCACGACGAGATTGGCGAACGCGTATTGCGGCGTCGAGCCAATCGGCGTACCGATCGCGTAGACGAATGCAGCAGTCCAGAGCAGCGCGCCGATGCCGCTTGCGTAGGTGTACACCTTGCGGTCGCGGCGCACAAACAAGTCGACGACAAGGATCAAGCACGCAAGCGAAAGCAAAACGATTTCAGGAAGAACGAGGGTGAGGTCTTTCATGATTCTTTTTATTCCTCAATCATCGTCATCCCCGCGAAGGCGGGGATCCATCCTGCACCACGAAAAGCCGTCGAAAAAGTAGAGTCAACGTAGATCAACAATGGATTCCCGCCTTCGCGGGAATAACAGCTGTGGGGAAACGAGCTCGTTTTCATGCTAAAGCTTGCTCTTCGAAACATGCGTGATGAGTTCATTCACGCTTTGATGCATCACTTCGGTAAACGGTGCTGGATAGATGCCCATAAAAAGCACGCACACCGCAAGCGCTGCGAGCATCCAGAATTCGCGTGAGGTCACGTCGGTCAATTCGCGCACATTGTCGTTCGCGATATCGCCGAAGATCACCCGCTTGTACATCCAAAGCGAGTACGCGGCACCGAGAATCAACGTAAGACCCGCAGCGGCACCGACCCAGAACATGCCTTGCTTCACTGCGGCGAGCGTGACGGTGAACTCACCAATGAAGCCCGACGTTCCTGGTAGACCTGCGTTCGCCATCGTGAACAACATCATGAACGCGGCGAACTTCGGCATCGTATTCACCACACCGCCATAATCCGCGATGTTTCGCGTATGCATACGGTCGTACAACACGCCGACGCAGAGGAACATTGCGCCCGAAATGAAGCCGTGCGAAATCATCTGCATCAAACCGCCTTCGATGCCAAGCGCGCTTGTTTGTGAGCCGACGAAGAGGAAGAAACCGAGTGTGACGAAGCCCATGTGCGAGATCGAGGAATATGCAATGAGTTTCTTCATGTCCGTCTGCACGAGCGCAACGAAACCGATGTACACAATCGCAATCAATGAAATTGCAATCACGAACGGCGCGAGATAGCGCGAGGCATCCGGCACGATCGGCAGGATGAAACGCAGGAAACCGTAAGCGCCGAGTTTCAAGGTGATCGCCGCTAGTACAACTGAGCCGCCAGTGGGCGCTTCAACGTGCGCATCCGGCAACCAGGTGTGCACTGGCCACATCGGCACTTTCACCGCGAACGCCAAGAAAAACGCAACGAACAACAGAATCTGCGGATTCATCGCGAGCGGCACTTTGTGGAACTGCGCGATCTCGAAACTGCCGCCCGAGACGTTGTAGAGATAGAGCAACGCAACCAGCATCAGGAGCGAACCGAGCAGCGTATAGAGGAAGAACTTCACCGCTGCATAGACGCGATTCGGACCGCCCCACACGCCGATGATGAGATACATCGGGATCAACATCGCCTCGAAGAACACGTAGAAGAGCACCGCGTCGGCTGCTGCAAACGCGCCGTTGATGAGCCCCGACATGATGAGGAAGGCGGCGAAATACTGCGCGGGCTTCTCTTCAATCACTTTCCAGCCAGCGACCACGACGAAGATCGTGATGAAGCTGTTCAAGATCACGAACCACATCGAGATGCCGTCAACACCGAGGTAGTAATTGATGTTGTAGCGCTCGATCCATTTGACGTTTTCAACGAATTGCAGCGCGGCGGTCGATGAATCGAAACCGGTGTAGAGCGGAATGGTGACGATGAAACCGGCGAGCGCCGCGAAGAGCGCGACCCAACGCGTCGAATTCGCGTTTTTGTCACGCGCAGTCGTCATCACGGCCAACCCGCCGATGATGGGAATCCAGATAGCTAGTGAAAGAAGCATCTTTTTCTCGTTCTTATCGTTCTATCGCAGTAACAACCAAGTGAGGAACGCGAGAATGCCCGCGACCATCACAAACGCGTAGTGATAGATATACCCCGTTTGCAAATGGCGCATCACGCCTGAGAGCAAGCCGATGCCCTTCGCAGAGCCATTCACGAACGCGCCATCGATCACCGCACGATCGCCAAACTTGAACAAGCCCTCGCCGAGTTTGCGCGCGCCGCCCGCGAAGAAGAATTCATTGAAGCGATCGAAGTAATACTTTTCTTCGAGCACTTTGACGACGCCGCTAAACGTGTTGCGCAGTTTGGCGGGAAGCGCCGGGTTCACGATATAGAGGTAGTAGGACAGCGCGACACCCGCCATTGCAAGCCAGAACGGTGCCGTCATGAAGCCGTGCGCGGCCATGCTGATCCAGGTGTATCCGTGTTCGCGAAGCGGGGCGAGTGTGTCGCGCGCGTCCTGCACGAAAATCGTCGCGGCGCCGGTTGGGCTCATCGATGCGAACCAGCTCTTAATGATGGTCGGTTCGAACATGTAGGCACCGAGAATCGCCGACGGTATCGCGAGCAGCACTAACGGAAGCGTGACGACCCAAGGCGATTCGTGCGGCTTCGCGTCGTGTCCGTGACCATGATCGTCGTGATGATCATCATGCGGGGCTTGGTCGTAACGCTCTTTGCCGTGGAAGACGAGGAAGTACATGCGGAACGAGTAGAACGCAGTAACGAACACACCCACGACCACTGCGATGTACGCATAGGTCGAACCAAAGATCTTGCTATGGCTCGCAGCGACGATGATCGAATCCTTCGAATAGAAACCCGAGAGAAACGGGAAGCCGATCAAGGCGAGCGAACCCAAGAGCGAGGTGATCCAGGTGATCTTCATGTACTTCGCAACACCGCCCATGTAGCGAATATCTTGGTTGTGGTGCATACCAATAATGACCGAGCCCGCACCCAAAAAGAGAAGCGCTTTGAAAAATGCATGAGTCACTAAGTGGAACATTGCAGCGCTATACGCCGAAACACCAAGGGCGACAGTCATGTAGCCAAGCTGCGAAAGCGTCGAATAGGCGACGACGCGTTTGATGTCGTACTGAATGATGCCCAAGAAACCCATGAAGAGCGCCGTCGTCGCACCGATGATGAGCACGAACGAGAGCGCAGTCGTCGACATCTCAAACAGCGGCGACATGCGCGAGACCATGAAGATACCAGCGGTCACCATCGTTGCCGCGTGAATCAGCGCGGAAATTGGCGTCGGGCCTTCCATCGAATCGGGCAGCCACACATGCAACGGCACTTGCGCCGATTTGCCCATCGCACCGATGAAGAGCAGGATGCAGATCGCGGTCATGAGTGACACGATGCCGAAAGGCCCCATCACGATCGAGATGTTCTCAAGGAGTTTCACCTTCTCGAACACCGTTTTGTAATCGAGGCTTCCCGTGTACGCGAGCACGAGGCCGATGCCGAGCAAGAAACCCAAGTCGCCAACGCGGTTCACAAGGAATGCTTTCATATTGGCGAAGATCGCAGTCGGGCGCTTGTACCAAAAACCAATCAACAGATACGACACCAAACCCACCGCTTCCCAGCCGAAGAAAAGCTGCAAGAAATTGTTGCTCATCACGAGCATCAACATGGAGAAGGTAAAGAGCGAGATATAGCTGAAGAACCGTTGATAGCCCGGATCGTCTTCCATGTAGCCGATGGTGTAGATGTGCACCATGAGGGAGACGGACGTGACGACGAGCATCATTGTGACGGTGAGCTTATCGATCAAGAAACCCACTTCAAAGCGGACGCCGCCGGAGACCATCCAGGTGTAGAGCGGACCGTTAAACGTGTTGCCCGCGAGCACATCGGCGAACACCACGCACGAGGCGATGAACGAAATCGCCACGCCCAAGATCGTGACCGTGTGCGCGCCCTTGCGACCGATTTGTTTCCCGAAGAGTCCGGCGATGATTGCGCCAACGAGCGGCGCGAACGCAACGGTGAGATAGGAAAGCTTCATGGCATCAACCCTTCAACTTTCCAATTTCGTTCACG
Organism: Betaproteobacteria bacterium; assembly: GCA_013298045.1. Taxonomy (GTDB): domain Bacteria; phylum Pseudomonadota; class Gammaproteobacteria; order Burkholderiales; family Casimicrobiaceae; genus Casimicrobium. Next base: position 7,195 of record JAAFJI010000115.1, on the reverse strand, counting down.
TCAATCGAGCCGACGTTGCGGAACAACACAACGAGGATCGCGAGGCCAATTGCCGATTCAGCGGCGGCCACCGTCAAGATGAAGAACACGAAGACTTGACCCGAGATATCGCCCAAGTAGCTTGAGAATGCGATGAAGTTCAAGTTGACCGCGAGCAACATGAGTTCGATCGTCATCAACAGGATGATGACGTTGCGGCGATTCAAGAAAATGCCGATTACGCTGATCGTGAAGAGCAGCGCAGCGACGACCAAGTAATGCGTCAGAGTAGGAGCAGTGAACATTAGTATTTGCTCCCTTCTACCGCTGGCGCTGGCGGCGCTTCCGCTGCGACCGGAGTTTCTGCGCCGATCTTCAACACGCGCAAACGATGTTCACGTTTCACAAGCACCTGCTCGCCAGGATTTTGGTACTTCGTTTCGCGACGATCGCGCAGCGTGAGCGCGATGGCAGCAACGATTGCCACGAGCAATAACACACCCGCAATCTCCACGGCGTAGATGTACTTCGTGAAGAGCTCAAGTCCGAGCGCTTTGGTGTTGCTGCCATCAACCACGATCGAATTCGTCGTTCCGGTCGGGCCGCTCTTGCCCGCGAACGCGAGTCGCATCACTAGGACCATTTCAACGAGTACCGCCGCGCCCACGAGTAACGCGACGGGCAAATGGCTCTTGAACTGTTTGCGCAGTTCTTCGAAGTTAACGTCGAGCATCATTACAACGAAGAGGAACAGCACCATCACCGCGCCCACGTACACAAGCACGAGCGCAATCGCGAGGAATTCCGCTTTGAGCAGCATCCATAGCGCAGCAGCCGAGAAGAACGCGAGCACCAGGAAGAGCGCTGCGTACACAGGGTTTTTTACGGAAATAACCCGCGTTGCCGAAAACAGCAGGATCCCCGAAAAAACGTAAAAAACGATGGTGACTAAATCTGGCATGTTGTTCTTTTCTGAACGCTTTGCGCCCCCGCGCGACCGCTGTTAGCGGAATCGCGCATCGGCCGCTCGGTCCGCTGCGATTTGTTTTTCGTAGCGATCGCCGACCGCGAGAAGCATTTCTTTCGTGTAGTAAAGGTCTCCGCGTTTTTCGCCGTGGTACTCAAGCAAGCGGGTTTCCACGATCGAATCGACCGGGCAGCTCTCCTCGCAGAAACCGCAGAAGATGCATTTAGTGAGATCGATGTCGTAGCGCGTCGTGCGGCGCGTACCGTCGTCGCGAACACCCGATTCAATCGTAATCGCCATCGCGGGGCACACGGCCTCGCAAAGTTTGCAGGCGATGCAACGCTCTTCGCCGTTCTCGTAACGGCGCAATGCATGCAGCCCACGGAAGCGCGGGCTCTGCGGCGTTTTCTCTTCGGGGAATTGCACAGTTATCTTGCGATGAAACATGTGGCGTCCCGTCAAGGCGAGACCTTTCCACAGTTCATAAAGCAAGAAGCTTTGAAAGTAGTGTTTAAGCGAGGCAACCATAACTCATTGACCTCTTAATGGAACGCAGCGCCCCACGGCGTCTGCATGATGACGGCGAGGAACAGAATGAAGACAAGCGTGACCGGAATGAAAATCTTCCAACCGAGACGCATGATCTGGTCATAGCGATAACGCGGGAACGACGCACGAATCCAGAGGAAGAAGAACAACACGACGAAGACTTTGATCGCGAGCCAGATGAACCCATCAGCCAGCGGCTTCATGCCAAAGAGCGACAACTCATTGGTGATCGGGAACGGCGAGAGCCATCCGCCCAAGAACATGAGGCTCGTCAGGAGCGCAATCAAAATCATGTTCGCGTATTCGGCGAGGAAGAACACGGCGAACGTCACACCCGAGTATTCAACGTGGAAACCTGCGACGATTTCCGACTCGCCTTCGGCGACGTCGAAAGGATGACGGTTCGTCTCGGCCACGCCGGAGATGAAGTAGACGAGGAACAGCGGCAGCAGCGGAATGAAATACCACTGATGCAAACCGCCCGCCTGTGCATTCACAATCGCGCTCAAGTTCAAGCTGCCGGCAGCCATCAGCACGCCAACGAGCGCGAAACCCATCGCGATTTCGTAGGACACGATTTGTGCTGCCGAGCGAAGCGCGCCAAGGAAGGCATACTTCGAATTCGATGCCCAACCGGCGAGGATCACGCCGTACACGCCGATCGAAGTCAACGCGAGGATGTAGAGCAATCCGGCATTGATATCGGAGAGCATTTTGTTGTCGGCAAACGGCACGACTGCCCATGCCGCGAGTGCGGGGCCGATTGCGAGCAACGGCGCGATGTAGAACAGCGCTTTATTCGCCCCCGTCGGGATGATGATCTCTTTGAAGAGCAGTTTGAACACATCAGCGAACGGTTGCAACCAACCATAGCCAACGCGGTTCGGACCGATACGCACTTGCATCCAGCCGATGACTTTACGTTCCCAGAGTGTGAGGAACGCGACGCACAGCGTGATCGGCACGACAATCACGAGGATTTTCAAAAGCGTCCAGATCGCATAGGCGAGCGTCGGGTAATTCGTCCCGAGGCCCCACATCATGAGCTGCTCGATCGGGTTCATATGGCGCTCACCTTGATCGCGCCATTCGCCGCGCCGAGTGCAGCGGAGACTTCGGTGGCGAAGGGAATGCGCACTGCGCCTGTCGCAACGGTTTCATCAATTGCGAGCGATGCCACAACCGCTTGACCGCCCTGCTCCACACGCACTTGCGCGCCTGCGGAGAGACCGTTGTGTTTCGCGGTCTCCGCGTTCATGCGCACGCGCGCTTGCTTCGCGTATGCGGACGCTTGCAGCGCGGTTCCGCGACGCACGAGCGGGTCGGCTTGATAAATCGGGAGATCTGCCACTCGTTCAATCGGATCGAGCGTTGCGTTCATTGCGTTCGCAAGCGGTTTGATCGCAGCGGTCTTCGCGCCAAGCGACGCGTCGCTGAAATTCGCGAGCGCCGCTTTCTTTACGTCCTCGCTGGAATTGAACGCGCCCACATTCGCGTGCAACAAGTCGCCGAGAACGCGAAGCACTTTCCAACCAGGACGCGTCTCGCCAAGCGGACGCACAACACCTGTGAACGATTGCACCGTGCCGTCTTGCGAGACGTAGGTGCCTGAAGTTTCAGTAAACGGCGCGATCGGAAGAATCACGTCGGCGTATTCCTTCATTGCGTCAGACGCGAACGACGTCAATGCAACGACTTTGTTAGCGGCTTTGAGCGAAGCGATTGATTGCGCGCCTGCTGCGCTGTCGCGCTCGGGTTCGCAGCCGATCAACACAAAGGCCTTTGCGCCCTGGCTCAAGGTGGCGTTCGCGCTCCTGCCGTTCGACGAAGGGACCGCGCCTGCGACGTGCGCGGACATTGCACCACCCGAAACTATGAGACGACCGACCGTGCCACCGAGCATTTGCGCGATCGAAGAAGCAAGTGCTTCAATCTGCCCCGCCTCCGCGCTTGTTTGCCCAACATCACCAATGAGAACAGCTACATTTTTACCTGTAGCAAGTTGAGCCGAAATTTCGTCTGTTGCCCGGTTAAATTGGGCGTTAGCGATTGGAGCTGATTTTTCCAAACGCTTCGCAAGAGACGCCGCCACCGCAGCCACCGCGTTCACCATTTGCGAAGGTTTAGCGATGTCTTTCGCCGCGACCGGGCAAAGCAAATCGTCATCGATCGGATTGATGATCGAAAGCGTTGCGCCCTTCTTCACTCGCGCACGGATGCGGCTCGCAAGAAGCGGCTGCTCTTGACGCAAACTCGAACCAATCACGAGGAAGCGATCGACGTTCGCGAAATCAGTGACCTTGCGACCGAGCCAAGGAATGCCACCCGCTTTGTCGAGCGATTCATCGACGACGCGCAGGCGATGATCGATACTACCCGAACCAATCGCGCTTGCGATTTGTTTCGCGAGATAGGATTCTTCAAGCGTTGCGTGCGGGCCGACGAGGAATGCAACCTCGTTACCGCCATGCTGGTTCGCAGTCGTTGCAATCGCTTCCGCCGCCGCAGTCAACGCATCTTGCCAAGAAGCTTGTTGCCATTGACCATCAACCTTCACCATCGGCGAGGTCACTCGATCTTTCGCGTACAGCCCTTCGTAGCTGAAGCGATCGCGATCGGAAATCCAGCATTCGTTCACCGCTTCGTTTTCAAGCGGCAACACGCGCATCACGCGATCGCCTTTCACTTGCACTTGCAGGTTCGCATTCAAACCATCATGCGGGCTCACGCTCTTGCGACGTTGCAATTCCCAGGTGCGAGCGCTGTAGCGGAACGGTTTCGAGGTGAGCGCGCCAACCGGGCACACATCGATCATATTGCCCGAAAGTTCGGAATCAACACTCTTGCCAACGAAGGAAAGAATTTCCGAATGCTCGCCACGGCCACCCATACCGAGTTCCATGATGCCTGCGACTTCTTGACCGAAGCGAACACAGCGCGTGCATTGAATGCAGCGGCTCATCTCTTCTGCGGACACGAGCGGACCGATGTTCTTCACGAACACCACGCGCTTCTCTTCTTTGTAGCGCGATTCGGATTTGCCGTAACCGACGGCCAAATCCTGCAACTGACATTCGCCGCCTTGATCGCAAATCGGGCAATCAAGCGGATGATTGATCAGCAAAAATTCCATGACACTTTGCTGCGCCTTCTTCGCGTAATCGCTCGCGGTGAAAACCTTCATACCTTCGGTCACGGGCGTTGCGCAGGCGGGCAGCGGCTTCGGCGCTTTCTCGACTTGCACGAGGCACATGCGGCAGTTCGCCGCGATCGAGAGTTTCTTGTGATAGCAGAAGTGCGGCACATACGCACCGACTTGAGTGGCGGCATCCATCACCGTGGAGCCCGGTGGGACTTGAACTGCTTTGCCGTCGATTTCGAGGTTAATCATCTGCGTTTACCGCGTCTTGTAGGATGGGTGGAGCAAAGCGATACCCATCATCGCGCCACCGTGCCTGGGTCGATGGGTATCGCTTCGCTCCACCCATCCTATGAAAATCATCGACTTACACATACGCGGGCACCAAACAACGTTTGTTATCGATGTGATACTGGAATTCGTCGCGATAGTGCTTCACGAATGCGCGTACGGGCATCGCGGCCGCGTCGCCCAAAGCGCAAATCGTACGACCTTGAATGTTGTCAGCCACACTGTTCAGCATGTCCAAATCTTCCGCGCGACCCTCGCCATGCTCGATGCGGTTCACCATGCGCCAGAGCCAGCCGGTGCCTTCGCGACAGGGCGTGCATTGGCCGCAAGACTCTTCGTAATAGAAATACGAAAGACGCAACAAGGATTTCACCATGCAACGCGTCTCGTCCATCACGATCACTGCGCCGGAGCCCAGCATCGATCCCGCTTTCGCGATCGAGTCGTAATCCATGTTGGTGTCCATCATCTGCGCGCCGGGAATCACAGGCATCGATGAACCACCAGGGATCACGGCCTTGATTTTTTTGCCATCGCGCATGCCGCCCGCGAGTTCGAGCAGTTTCGAGAATGGCGTGCCGAGCGGCACTTCGTAATTGCCGGGACGCGCCACGTCGCCCGACATTGAAAAGAGTTTAGTGCCACCGTTATTCGGCAAACCCAAATTCAAAAACGCTTCGCCGCCGTTGCGCATGATCCACGGGACAGCGGCAAAGGTTTCGGTGTTGTTGATCGTTGTTGGCTTGCCGTACAAACCGAAACTCGCCGGGAACGGTGGCTTGAAGCGCGGTTGGCCTTTTTTGCCTTCGAGCGATTCGAGCAATGCGGTTTCTTCGCCGCAAATGTAAGCGCCGAACCCGTGAAACGCGTGCAACTGAAAATCGAAGCCGGAGCCGAGAATGCTGTTGCCCAAAAATCCGGCAGCGCGCGCTTCATCGAGCGCTTCTTCGAACAATTCATACGTCGAAAAAATTTCGCCGTGAATGTAGTTGTAGCCGACGGAAATGCCCATCGCGTACGCCGCGATCGCCATGCCTTCGATCAGCATGTGCGGGTTGTAGCGGAGAATGTCGCGATCTTTGAACGTGCCCGGCTCGCCCTCGTCCGAATTACAAACAAGATATTTCTGCCCAGGGAACTGGCGCGGCATGAAACTCCACTTGAGCCCCGTCGGAAAGCCCGCACCACCGCGACCGCGCAACGCGGATTTCTTCACCTCGGCGATTACCGCATCTTGCGGCATCTTTTCTTCGAGGATTTTCTTGAGCGCTTGATAGCCACCGCGTTTTTTGTACGCGTCGATACGCCAATCGTTCTTATCGTCGATATTGAGATCGGCGAAGATCGTTGGGTTGATGTGGGGTCCGAAGTGCATAGTCGATACTTCCTTTATGCCTTCTGTAATTCATCGATCAATTGATCGAATTTGTCAGCAGTGATTTTTACGCGCATCTCGCGATCATTCACGAGAAACACCGGCGCGTCACCGCATGCGCCGAAACATTCACCTTCTTTCAATGTGAAAAGCCCGTCCTGGGTCGTTTCACCGTAATCGATGCCGAGTTTTTTCTTCGCGTGATCCGCGCAAATCGTCGAGCCTTGCAATTGGCAAGGCAAGTTCGTGCAAATCGAGAGTTTGTGTTTGCCGACTGGCTTCAAGTTGTACATCGTGTAGAACGACGCGACTTCGTACACCGCGATCGGCGGCATTCCAAGATAGCCCGCAACCTCTTGCATCGTTTCGGTCGAAAGCCAGCCTTTTTCTTTTTGCGCGATCGTCAATGCCGCCATTACCGCCGATTGCTTTTGCTCGGCGGGGAATTTCGCGACTTCGCGGTCGATTTTCTTCAAGCTGTCGGATGACAACACAGCTATTCGTCCTTCCAGTAATCAACGTTGGCGGAGGCCATTGTCATATGTCGCAAGCGTTTATCCATCGGACCGGCGAATGAACCGATCTTTTTCGAATCGGGGTATTCGCAAATCTCGGCGGGCGCTTTTGTGCTCACCCCGATGTAGATCAACTCTGCATTCGAATCGTTGATGATTTGATGCGCGGTCTCGGCGCCGCCTGTGGGACATGCGATGAAGTCGCCGGCCCGAATCGCGCGCGACTCGCTGCCGTAGCGTAGTTTGCCGTTGCCACGCACGATGAAGAACATTTCTTCTTCGGCGTGATGACTGTGAAATGGACACGCACTTTTTCCAGGCGGCACGACATCGTACGAGTAGCCCAAATCCTTCGCGCCAATCAACGGGCCAACGCGTTC